>NZ_JBFUAF010000020.1:0-154038 GCF_056406415.1 Arthrobacter sp. P1_C12_2
GCGGAACTGCTGGGCCGCTGCCAGTCCAAAGGCCTCTCGATCGGCGAGATCATGTTCGTCAACGAGCGCGCCTCCCGCACCGAAGAAGAGATCCGCGAAGGCCTGCTGCACATCTACTCCGTGATGGAAGGCTGCGTCGAGGTCAGCCTCAAACGCACCGGGCTGCTGCCCGGCGGACTCAAGGTCCGCCGCCGTGCGCCGGACTGGCACGAGCGGCTGATGAAGGAGGACAAGGATCGGGACCCGAAGTACTGGCAGGAATGGGTCAACCTGATCGCGCTGGCCGTGAACGAGGAAAACGCCTCCGGCGGCCGCGTGGTCACCGCCCCCACCAACGGTGCCGCCGGGATCATCCCCGCCGTGCTCTACTACGCGCTGCACTTCGCCCCCGGCATGGACAAAGCCACCCAACAGGACCGGGACGACGTGGTGGTCAAGTTCCTCCTGACCGCCGCCGCCATCGGGGTGCTTTACAAGGAGCAGGCCTCGATCTCCGGCGCCGAGGTGGGCTGCCAGGGCGAGGTCGGCTCGGCGTCCTCGATGGCCGCCGCAGCCCTGGCCGAGGTCATGGGCGGCACCCCCCAGCAGGTGGAGAACGCCGCGGAAATCGCGATGGAACACAACCTGGGCCTCACCTGTGACCCGATCGGCGGGCTCGTCCAGGTCCCGTGCATCGAACGCAACGCGATCGCCGCCGCCAAAGCCATCAACGCCGCCAAAATGGCGCTCTGGGGCGACGGCACCCACCGCGTCTCCCTCGACGAAGTCATCGTGACCATGCGCGAAACCGGCAGGGACATGAGCTCCAAATACAAGGAAACCGCAATGGGCGGCCTCGCCGTCAACGTCGTGGAGTGCTAGGAAGCTGACCGTGGCCGGCTGGGGCTGACTGGCGCTGGCTGACGGGCTCCCGCTGGATTGGCGCTAGTTATGCAGCGCCGCCCACAGGTTCAGCGAGGATGCGTACACGATCCAGGACAGGTAGGGCAGCATCAGCAGCCCTGCCGTCCGGCTGATCGGCCCGAAGAGCACCACCGTCACGGCCACGGCCACGGCCAAAGCCACGATGATCCCGAACGCGATCCACAGCGCCGGCGTCCCGAGCACCGGGTACAGGGCAAAGAAGACCGGCGTCCAGAGCAGGTTCAGCCCCAGCTGCACGCCGTAGGCCGTCAGGGCAGCCTTGGACCCCGCGGCGTGGCGGCGCCAGACCAGCCACGCCGCCAAGGCCATGGCGGCGTACAGGACCGTCCAGACCGGACCAAAGACCCAGTTGGGCGGGGACCACGGAGCCGTGTCCGCGGTGGCGTACCAGCCGTTGACGTGGTTGGCCGTGGCCAGGCCGCCGAGGGCCGCAACGAGCGCCGACGCGCCGAGGAACAGCAGCAGCGCGATCACCTGGGAGAAGCCGCTGCGGGCACCGCTGCCGGAACCCAATGATCGGCCGCCGGGCGCCCCCGGGCGGCCTTCCAGCGGTTGTTGCTGAGCCTGCATGAGACCAGCGTAACCGCCTGGCCCGGACCGGCGGCAGGGTGCGGACCGATAGACTTGGGGCTGCATGTCCGCATGCCGCCGAAGCTCGTACCGCAATGATTGGATACCGCACCCTTGCGAGAATTCACTGCCCGTTTTGCCTCTGCCGAAGAGATTGCCAACTGGGATGCCCACGTCACAGCGAACCCCAACGGCGGCAATCTCCTGCAATCGGAAGCCTTCGCCGAGGTCAAGCAGCACTTTGGCTGGAAGCCCCTGCACCTTGTTTATGAGTCGGCCGATTACACGAGCTACAACCTGGTCCTGGAGAAGTCCTTTCCGCTCCTCGGCAAGCTCTGGTACCTCATCAAGGGGCCCGATGTGGCGTGCGTCGAGGACATCCCCGGGATCGCAGCGGCGAACGCGGACTTCGTCAAAAGGGCCAAGCTGGGCGTCTTCGCGATCAAGATCGAGCCGGATGTCGTTTTGTCCGACGACGCCGCGCGGATCCTCGAGGGGGCGGGCCTGGTCAAGACCCACAACCTGCAGCCCAACGACTCCACAGCGCTGCTCGATATTGCGCCCGAGGAAAACCAGCTGCTGCGCAACCTGCACTCCCGGGGCCGAAACGCCGTGCGCCGCGCCATTCGCGAGGGCGTGGAAGTCCATAACGTCGAGCCCACGGAAGAGAACTTCCGGGCCATGTATGCCCTGATGACCACCACGGTGGAAGCCAAATCCCAGGTCCGGGTGCGCGAGTACGAGTACTACCGCCAGTTCTGGACCAACTTCCTGGCCCGTGACCAGGGCCGGCTGCTCTTCGTGTACGAAAACGGCGTGCCCTCGGTGGGCGCTTTTGTGATCAACTACGGCCGCAAGGGAACGTACAAGGACGGCGGCTCCCTGCAGAAGCGGGGCCAGTACGGCGACTCGCACCTCGTGCAGTGGACCGCGATCAACCAGGTCAAGGACCTCGGCTGCATCGAATACGACTTCTGCGGCACGCCGCCGAGCGACAAGCTCAAGGACACGTCGAACCCGTTCCATGGGCTGGGGCTTTTCAAGACCAGCTTCAGCAAGACCGTAACCGACTTCGTCGGCTGCTATGACCAGGTCCTGAGCCCGCTGAAGTACAAGGCCTGGATGACGGCGGGGGAGCGCGTGGCACGCCAGGTCTACACCCGGCGCACGGGCCAGCAGTTCTACTAAACAGCCAACAGGGACAGTGAGGAGGCCGGAATGAACAACGGAAACAACGGCCACCGCAGGCCGCCCACGGACGGCCTGCCCCGGACGCAGCCAATGTCGCCCGTGGAGGTTCGCCAGAACGCGGCCGCGAAGCGCATGTTGCGCAGGCTGGTCCAGGGCGAGAACCCGCCGACGGCGCCCATGAGCATCGTGGACCGGCTCGCCGGCAGCCCCTATGCGAACCCGATGATCCAGGTGGGCGGCGTCGACGCCTCGGCCCGCAAGACGATCGACTTCGCCCTGCATCTGGCGGAATCGATGTTCCGGTACGGCGCCGGAGCCCTCGAAGTCGAGACCAGCATCATCGCCATCACTGCCGCCCTGGGACTCAAGAACATCGAAGTGGACATCACCAACCAGTCGGTGGCCATCAACTATGCCCCCAAGGACCAGACGCCCATCACCCTGCTGCGTGTCGTGCGGTCCTGGACCAACAACTACGCCGGCTTGGCCAAGGTGCACCAGCTCGTCACGGACATCGTCTCCGGCGGCGTGGGACGCGAGGAGGCCGTGCGCCGGCTCGAGGACATCACCCGGAGCGCCAAGCCGTTCCCGCGGTGGATGGTCACCGTGGCCTTCGGCGTGTTCTCTGCCGTCTTCGTCGGCGTCCTGGGCGGTGGGCTGGGCGCTTCGATCGTCGCGTTCCTCTCGAACCTGCTGGTCAGCCTGCTGGCCCGTCAGTTGGGCCGCTGGCGTACGCCGGACTTCTTCATCACTGCCTCGTGTTCGTTCCTGGTGACCATCGTCGCCCTGCTGCTGTGGCGCTTCGGCAGCCCGTTGGGGGTGCAGATTGCCCCCGAGATCGTGGTGGTCGGCGGGATCCTGCTGCTCCTGCCGACCGGACGGCTCGTGTCGTCGGTGCAGGATGCGATCAACGGCTTCCCGGTCACGGCGGCCGGCAGGTTCCTGTCCACCATGCTGACCTTCGGCGCGCTCGTCGCCGGCATCGCCGTCGGCTTCGTTGTCGGGGACATGACCGGCATGGATCCCATAGACGTCACCAAAACATTCCCGCCCAAGTATGACTTGTGGGTGATCGTCATCTTGATCGCCATCGCTGTCCTGATGATCGGCATCACGGAACAGACCAGCTGGAAGCTGCTGCTGCCGACGGCGGCCGTGGGGGTGGTGGGCTATCTGGTCCTGATCGGGGGTGACGCTTTGGGGATCGGGTCCCGCTTCGCCCCGGCCCTCGCCGCCGTGGTGATCGGACTCCTGGCCCGAGTGGTGGCCCTCCGGATGGGCGCCCCGCAGCTGGTGGTGGCCGTCCCGGCAGCCCTGATCCTGCTCCCCGGACTCACTATATTCCGGTCCATGTATGTATTGACCATCGAGGAATCGGAAATCCTCATGGGCGCCGGCGGGATGCTCAACGCCGGGGCCATCGTGCTCGGTGTTGCTGCCGGGATCGTGCTCGGCGACACCCTGGCCCGGCCCCTGACGCGGAGCCTGGCGAGCAACGAGCGGCGCAGGGCCCGCCGCCGCTAGCTCCTGCGAAGATACCCCGTCTGGCTACCCTGAGGCGCCGCGTTTCCCCACTTTTGCCGGGACACGACGGCGTGTCGGCCCGCCAGGCCGGCGTGTCCCGGCGTCGTGGTGGCAAAGGAGGGGAATATCTTGCGCTGTTTTAGATCTTGCGCCGTTAGATCTTGCCGATGGGAAGCTTCTTCTCCGCCTGGAAGTCATCCTCCACCCGGCCCTTGGCCCAGTAGCCCGAGAGGGACACCTGGGCCCGCTCCAGCCCGCGCTGCACGTAGAAAACCTCCCGGAGGCCCTTCATGTAGCCCCGCTCGCCGTGGGCAAAGACGTGCACCCGGCCCTCGGGCCACTCGGCGTCGCGCACTGCCGTGACCAGCAGTCCGCTCTCGCCGGCGGGGGCACCGCCGCGCAGCAGCCAGCGCAGTTCGACGCCGGCCGGCCCGTTGATGGACTGGATGTCGGCGTCACTGTCCACTTCTAGCAGGGCGAGGCCGCGGGCGTCCTCGGGCAGGGACTCGATTGCCGCGCCGATGGCCGGCAAAGCGGATTCATCGCCGGCGAACAGGTACCAGTCGGCGGCCGGATCCGGGTTGTACCCGCCGCCCGGGCCTGTAAAGGTCAGGCGATCGCCGGGCCGGGCCGAGGCCGCCCAGGGACCGGCGAGGCCCTCGTCGCCGTGGATCACAAAGTCAATGGCGAGTTCCTGCGCCTCCGGGTCCACCCAGCGGACCGTGTAGGTCCGGGTGTGTGGCCACTGACTGCGCGGCATGGCTTCCCTGATGGCCCACAGGTCCAGCGGTTCCGGGTATTCGACGCCGGGTTGCGGAAAGACGATCTTGACGTACCGGTCCACGTAGTCGTTGTTGACGAACCCGGCGAAGCCAGGGCCGCCGGCGATGATCCGGACCATGTGCGGGGAGAGTTGTTCCCTGCGCAGGACCATCAGGTCGGTCTGGGGACGCGAGTTCCGGGTGGCGGTGGTGGCGGCGGGGACGGAGGTCATGAAGCTAAGCCTAACGAAGAACCCTGGCCGGGAGCTTTGGGCGCAGGCCTGTTACGGCAGCGGCGGAAGTTCCCAGTCGACCGTCCCGTTGCCCTGTTCCTGCAGCAGGGCGTTGGCCCGGCTAAAGGGCCGGGACCCGAAGAAGCCGCGCGAGGCCGAGAGCGGGCTGGGGTGGGCGCTGGCGATCACGGCAGCGGACCCCAGCAGCGGCCGCACGGACTCGGCATCCTTCCCCCACAGGATCACCACGAGAGGCGCGTGGCCCACCCCGGAAGCGGACGAGCGGTCCGCGACTGCACGGATGGCTGTCGCCGTGACGGCCTCCCAGCCCTTGTTCCGGTGTGAGCCCGCCGCCCCGGCCCGGACACTGAGCACCCTGTTGAGCAGCAGTACGCCCTGCTCCGACCAGCGGCTGAGGTCCCCGTGGACACGCGGGGGAAAGCCGAGATCGGCCTGAAGTTCCTTGTAGATGTTGGCCAGGCTGCGGGGGATTGGCCGGGTGGCACCGTCCACGGCGAAGGACAACCCCACAGCGTGCCCCGGCGTCGGATACGGATCCTGGCCCACCACCAGCACCCGGACGCCGGCCAGCGGCTGCCGGAAGGCCCGCAGCAGGTTTGGCGGCGATGGCAGCACGCCATGTCCGGCGGCCACTTCGTCGGCGAGGAAGGCCAGGGCTTCCCGCAACTGCGCCTCCACCGGCGCCAGTGGGGCCGCCCAGTCCGGAGCGACCAGCTCGCTCAGCGGCCGGCGCGCCAGGTCCGCGAAGCTGGGGCCGCCGGCGGCTCCGGGTTCCAGCTCGAACAGCGCGTCGGCGTCAAACCCGGGATCAGAAGCGGAGTCAAACTCGGAATCAAACACAGCACCCATTCTTCCGCAGGCGCCGCCCATTTCGGCCCCCCGCCGAATGACAACCCTGTCATTCGGCCGTAGCATGGGGACTGACTTTTACCGGATCCAGCCAAGGAGTGTGTCGTGGCCGAAACAGCGCAAGAGTACGTGCTCGCGGGGGACTATGTAGCCGACGCAGCCGCCGGCGCGGGCCTGGACGGGGTGTCCGCGGAGTCTCCTCTGAGCGCCCGCGACCAGCAGATGCTGGCCTTGGAGCGGCAATGGTGGAAGTACGCCGGGGCCAAAGAACAGGCCATCCGCGAGCTGTTCGATCTGTCCGCCACGCACTACTACCAGATCCTCAATGCCCTCATTGATACCGAGGATGCGCTGGCCCACGATCCCATGCTGGTCAAGAGATTGCGTAGACTACGTACATCACGCCAACGTGCCCGCACTGCCCGTCGTCTGGGAACAGATTCGTAAAGTCGCGTCACGAGCAGTCGGATGCGCACGTCCTGTTGCGTCCGTTCCGGCCTCGGGCACCCCGTATGAAATCAGCAAGGACGTCGTCTTACCATGACCAAATACGCTCGGGATGAATTTGACCGGGTCCCGGAGACCTCTACCCGGCAGGGTGTCCACCGGGCCGTCGCAGCATCGCGCCGCCGGAGCCTGGCACCCATCCTGGCGGCCGGCTGCGTAGCCTTGGCCGTCGGCCTGGTGGCCTTCCTGCTCCTGCCGAAGCTCGGATTCCCCGCAGGCCAGGCCGCAGCCGTGACCGCAGGTGACAGCGCGTCCGCATCTGCCGGCAGTAGCGCGTCCGCCTCGAGCCCCGTGAGCCCCACGCCGACGAACCCGGAGCCGGCCGGCACGGAACCCGCCGCGGCGCCGTCGGCTTCGCCTTCAGCGACGCCCAGCGCCCCAGCCGCCGCTGTGGACAAGACGCAGCCGGTGACGATCTACAACGCGACCACCACCGCTGGCCTCGCCACCAGGGTCGGCGGCACCGTCACGTCCGACGGCTGGGCCCTGGGCGAGAGAGGCAACTGGGGCGGAGTCCCGCAGCAGACGTCGGTGATCTTCTACAGCGGCGTCGAGCAGAAAGACAATGCGGAGGCACTCGGAACCCTCCTCGGCATCGACACCCTCGTGGACTCCGCCGAGTTCAACATGCCCCTTGTCGTTGTGCTCGGCCCCGGCTACCAGTAGCCAAATCCGGTTACGCCTCAATAACTATTAGGCGGCGGCCCTGCCCGCCGCCTGCGTTCCTGGGGGACGCTGTGGGTACAGTATCTGCGGATTTCTCTTCGCAGTCCGCGGCCCACATCGAGGTGGGCCGCACGCAAGCTAGCTGAAAGTGTGGACACCATGGCACTGGGAACCGTCAAATGGTTCAACGCCGAAAAGGGCTACGGCTTCATCACCGTGGACGGCTCCGAGAACGACGTCTTCGTGCACTGGTCCGCGATCGTCGGGGAAGGCTACCGCGCCCTGGACGAGGGCCAGCGGGTGGAGCTGGAAGTCGGCGAGGGCGAAAAGGGCCCGCAGGCTGAAAGCGTCCGGCCCGCCTAGTGGCACTGGCTGCCGTCAAGAACGCCCCGCGGGACGCGGCGAGGCGCACGGGAGGACCTTTGCCGCTGGGCCGCGCCCTGGCGGCAGGCACAGTAGCGGCCCTGGCCCTGACGGGCTGCCTGGGCCCTGCGGGCAGCGCCCGTGTGGCCAGCGCCGACGCGAGCGGTGACGGCACCCTGCGCATCGGCCTGATCCTGGACAACACGGGGAAGCAGAACTTCCTCAACGCCTCCCAGCTCGCGGCCGCCAAGCTTGCCGTCAAGGAGATCAACGCTGCCGGCGGGCACAAAGGCAAACCGGTGGAGCTGCTGCCGGAAACCATCAGCACGGACACCGCCGCCCAGGCCAAAGCGCTGGTTGCCGCCAAGGCCGACGTCGTGATTGGCCCGACTGATTCCAGCCGCGCCCCGGCCGCCATCGACGTGCTGGCCAACGCCAAGGTAGCCGTCATCTCCCCGGCCAACACTGCTGCCGCGCTCAGCAACTACAAGAGCGGCGGCTACTATTTCCGCACCTCGGCCGCCGACATCGCCCAGGCATCCGTCCTCGCCAAGCTGGCCAAAGACGGCGGCGCCAGAACCCTGGCGGTGCTGCACGAGGAAGGCGACTACGGCAAAGAGGTCGCCGCCGCCGTCGGCGGTGCGGCAAAACAATCCGGACTGGAAGTCGTGGCCGACGCGGAGTTCACTCCCGGCCAGGCACAACAGGCTGCCGCCACCGCGAAGGCCGCCAATCCCGACGCCGTCGTCCTGGTCTCGCGCGACGGCGCTCAGGGTGCCATCGCCGAGCTGAACAACGCCGGCCTGGCCGGCAAGAAACTGGTCCTCAGCGACGGAGCAGTCAGCAAGTATGGCTCCGGCCTGGGCACGCGGGCGCTCGACGGCGCACGCGGGATCCTGCCCGGCGTCTTCCCCTCCGCCACCTTCCAGACGGACCTCGTCGCCGTTGATCCGGGACTGAAGGACATGGTGTTTGCCGCCGAGACGTACGACGCCGTCGTCCTGGCCGCCGTCGCTGCCGCCGCGGCAGAGGACGACGCCGGAACCTCCATCGCGGCGTCCCTCGTAGCGGTCTCCGGCGGAACTGCGGCAGCAGGCGCGCCGGGCGGCGGCCAGCCCGCCAGCCAGCCGCCCAGCAAGTCGTGCACGAGCTACAAGGACTGCGCTGATGTCCTCCGGGCAGGCCAGCGCCCGGACTATGACGGCCAGTCCGGACGGATCAACTTTGATTCCCACGGCGACATCACCGAAGCGAACTACATGGTCTACACCTACGGCGAGGACAATCTGCCCACGGCGCACGGCACGGAAGCTGCCAGCAGCAGCGGCGGCTGATCGCTCGTAGCGTATTGTGCCCGCGTGGCGGGCGGTTCCGGCCGGGCACTGCTTGCACTCTCCCCGGGGGAGTGCTAATTATTGAGTTAGCACTCCAGCGCGCTGACTGCTAACACGACGCCCGGTCCGCCCGGCCGCGAAGTGGGGCAGCCGGTCCAGGAGCTAAAGGAACACCTTGCTGGGGTGAGATCCCGGACCCAGCGGCATACAGAGGCCGCGGGGTAGGGATCGTCCGTCGCGGGCACCACAGCGAAGGTTCATTCTTAACGACTGTCCCGAAAGGACTACTGCCGTTATGGCCAAGATCATTGCATTTGATGAAGAGGCACGCCGCGGTCTTGAGCGGGGCCTGAACATCCTCGCCGACGCCGTCAAGGTCACCCTCGGCCCGCGTGGACGCAACGTCGTCCTCGAAAAGAAGTGGGGCGCCCCCACGATCACCAACGATGGTGTTTCCATCGCCAAGGAGATCGAGCTGGACGATCCTTACGAGAAGATCGGCGCCGAGCTGGTCAAGGAAGTTGCCAAGAAGACGGACGACGTCGCAGGCGACGGCACCACCACGGCAACTGTGCTGGCACAGGCCCTGGTCAAGGAAGGCCTGCGCAACGTCGCGGCCGGCGCTGACCCGCTGTCCCTCAAGCGCGGCATCGAGAAGGCTGTTGACGCCGTGACCATCGAGCTCCTGGCCTCCGCCAAGGAAATCGAGACCAAGGAAGAGATCGCCGCCACCGCGTCCATCTCTGCCGGCGACAACGAGATCGGCGCCCTGATCGCCGAAGCCCTCGACAAGGTCGGCAAGGAAGGCGTCATCACGGTCGAGGAGTCGAACACGTTCGGCCTCGAGCTGGAGCTGACCGAAGGCATGCGCTTCGACAAGGGCTACATCTCGGCCTACTTCGTCACCGACGCCGAGCGCCAGGAAACGGTCCTTGAGGATCCGTACATCCTGATCGTCAACTCCAAGATCTCCAACGTCAAGGAACTTGTTGCTGTCCTGGAAAAGGTCATGCAGTCTTCCAAGCCGCTGCTGATCATTGCCGAAGACATCGAGGGCGAGGCCCTGGCCACCCTGATCGTCAACAAGATCCGTGGCACCTTCAAGTCCGTTGCCGTCAAGGCTCCGGGCTTCGGCGACCGCCGCAAGGCGCAGCTGGCCGACATCGCCATCCTCACCGGCGGCCAGGTCATCTCCGAGGAAGTCGGCCTCAAGCTTGAGACCGCCGGACTCGAACTCCTTGGCAAGGCCCGCAAGGTTGTTGTCACCAAGGACGAGACCACGATCGTCGAGGGTGCCGGCGACGCCGACCAGATCGCCGGCCGCGTGTCCCAGATCCGCGCCGAGATCGAGAACTCGGATTCCGACTACGACCGCGAGAAGCTGCAGGAGCGCCTGGCCAAGCTGGCCGGCGGCGTTGCAGTCATCAAGGCCGGCGCCGCAACCGAGGTCGAGCTCAAGGAACGCAAGCACCGCATTGAGGACGCCGTCCGCAACGCCAAGGCTGCTGTCGAAGAGGGCATCGTCGCCGGCGGTGGCGTTGCCCTGATCCAGGCCGGCGCCAAGGCCTTCGCGAACCTGCAGCTCTCCGGTGACGAGGCAACGGGCGCGAACATCGTCCGCGTTGCCATCGACGCCCCGCTGAAGCAGATCGCCTTCAACGCCGGCCTCGAGCCTGGCGTCGTCGTGGACAAGGTCCGCGGCCTGCCCGCAGGTCACGGCCTCAACGCCGCCACCGGCGAGTACGTCGACCTGCTGGCCGCCGGCATCAACGACCCGGTCAAGGTAACCCGCTCTGCCCTGCAGAACGCGGCTTCCATTGCCGGCCTGTTCCTCACCACCGAGGCCGTTGTAGCCGACAAGCCCGAGAAGGGTGGCGCCCAGATGGGCGGCGGCGACGACATGGGCGGCATGGGCGGCATGGGCGGTTTCTAACCACCCTCGCCAGCCATTACCGGCTGTTCGACGACGGCGGTCCCACCTTCGGGTGGGGCCGCCGTCGCCGGTTAAGCGCGGTCCCCGCCCGAGGGAGCGTCAGTGGGCGTCGGCGGGTTCTGGCAGGATAGGTCAGTGACGATTACAGCAGCGGCCGACGGTTCGGCCTTAGGAAATCCTGGCCCGGCCGGCTGGGCCTGGTACGTGAATGACGACTGCTGGCGGGCCGGTGGATGGCCCCACGGTACGAACAACCAGGGCGAATTGATGGCGGTGCTGGACCTGTTCCGGGCGACGGCACACGTGCCCCGGGAAGACCTGCTGATCCTCTGCGACAGCCAGTACGTCATCAACGCCGTGACCAAGTGGATGCCCGGCTGGAAACGCAAGGGATGGCGCAAGGCCGACGGCAAGCCGGTGCTGAACGTGGACCTCCTCAAGGACATCGACCAGGCGCTGGTGGGCCGCAAGTACACCTTCGAGTGGGTGCGGGGCCACGCGGGGCACGAGCTCAACGAGGCGGCAGACGTCCGCGCCCGGGCAGCGGCCACGTCGTACCAGCAGGGCGTAGCCGTCCGGCAGGGCCCCGGGTTCGGGACTCCGGACGGCGAGACGCAGCCGGCAGGCCCCGCGGGCGAGACGCAGCCGGCAGGCCAGCCGGCCTCCACGGTGCCGCAGCCGGCCCCGGCACAGCCCGCTGCACCACAGCCCGCCACGTCGCCGGCCGCGACCCGGCCGCAGGCAGCCCCGGCGCCTTCCGGCCAGCAGGAACTCTTTGGCGCACCAGGGACCTACGACGAACCAGACCTCTTCAGCGAACTCGAAGAAGAACCTGCCGTGGCCTTGGCAGAGACCAGCCCCGAAGCCGTCGTCGAGTCCCTCGAACGGGAACTGCTCCGCCCGGAAACCCGGGAGGACCTGGGCCGCACGGGCGTCCTGCTCCACCCGGACTTCACCGAAATCGGCAGCTCCGGCCGGATCTGGACCCGCGACGCCATGATGACGTCACTGGAGGACAACCCGGGCGGACCCGTGGAGCTGGAGCTATTGGGCGCGGACCGGCTGGGCGAGAAGACCGTCCTCTTGACCTACCGCAGCCACACGCGCGAGGGATCAGCCCTGCGCAGCTCCCTGTGGGTCCTTGAAGGCGCGCAATGGCGTCTGCGCTTCCACCAGGGCACACCCGAGGCCTGACGCCGCGTGGGGCTCACGTGAAGCGCTGCGCATTGCCCAGCTCCGCCTGCGCGTAAGTGGCGGCCGCGGAATTCAGCGCGAGGTTAATGGACGCCAGGGAAGCCTCGACCCTGCCCTGGGTCAGCGTCCACTCGGCCACCAGGGTTTGGAAATTGGTCGCCGCGGAGCCCCGCCAGCTGCCCTGGAGCTCGTCCAGCCCCCGTTTCATCGCATGGACGTCCGCGCTGATCCTCTCCACCGTGGCCTGGACGTTGGCGGACTTCAGCTGGAGGAGTTCCGTATCGACGGAGATGATGCTCATGGGAATGCCTCTCGAATGTTCGGGAGGCGGCCGCGGCCCGGCGGAGCATGGTGAACGTCAGCGGTGGGGTCTGCGGTGAGGGTTTCGTGAGGGTTTGCGGTGTGAGCTGGTGGGGGAGCGGCTGCCTCATCCGGATCTTCC
Source organism: Arthrobacter sp. P1_C12_2 (assembly GCF_056406415.1). Classification (NCBI taxonomy): domain Bacteria; kingdom Bacillati; phylum Actinomycetota; class Actinomycetes; order Micrococcales; family Micrococcaceae; genus Arthrobacter; species Arthrobacter sp. P1_C12_2. The sequence goes on from NZ_JBFUAF010000020.1 coordinate 12,513, forward strand.
GGACACCCCGAGCGTAGGCGGGCAGCGCGCCGGCCGGACACCGCCGTCGGCTCCTATGTGGATAAATCTGCTGTGGACAGTTCCTTGGCCTCTTCGTTCAGGAACGGGATGCTGACCACCAGCGTGGCCCCGCCCCCGTCAGTCTTCCCGACCCGCACGGACCCGGAATGCGAGCCGACGATGGCGGCCACGATCGCCAGGCCAAGTCCGCTGCCGCCGGTCTCCCGGGTCCGGGAGGTGTCGGCCCGGTAGAAGCGCTCGAAAATACGGGCCGCCTCGTCATCCGGGACGCCCGGTCCGTGGTCGCGGACCTCGATCACGGACTGCCGTGCTCCGTCCGGTGCGGTCCGGACCCCGACGCCAATTTCGACCGGGGTGCCCTCCGGCGTGTAGCGCAGGGCATTGCCGACCAGGTTGCTGACCACCTGGCGCAGCTTGGCTTCATCGCCCAGCACCGGGGCGGCAGCGGGGGCCCCGCCGTCAAGGCCGGTGAGGGTGATGGTGCGGCTGCGGTCGGTCGCCTGGGTGTCAACCACGGCGTCGTTGGCCAGCAGCAGCAGATCCGCGGGTTTCTGCTGCAGCGGGCGCTGTTCATCGATCCTGGCCAGCAGCAGCAGGTCTTCCACCATGGCTCCCATGCGTTTGGCTTCGCTTTCGATCCGCCCCATCGCCGTGGCCACGTCCTCCGGAGTGGACAACGCCCCGTGCCGATACAGCTCGGAGAACCCGCGGATGGTCACCAGCGGGGTGCGCAGTTCGTGCGAGGCGTCGGCGGCGAAGCGCCGCATCCGTGCCTCGGACGCCATCCGGGCGGCGAACGCCGTCTCAATGTGCGCGAGCATGGCATTGAGCGAGCTCCCAAGCCGGCCCACCTCCGTGCCCGGGTACTCCACTTCCACACGCTGGGACAAATCTCCCGCCGCGATCGCCGCGGCCGTCTTCTCCACCCGGGCCAGCGGCCGGAAGGATCGCGAGACGGTCCACGTGGCGATGAAGAATGCCAGCACCAGCGTCAGCAGGCCCACGCCCACCACCACCAGGGCGGCATGTTCCATCACCGAATCCACGGGGTCCAGCGGCAGCCCAATCACGACGACGGCGCCGCGGTTGTTGTTGTCCACCACGGAGACGGCCACGACCCTCCAGTTGCCGCCCTCGGATCCGCGGACTTGGAAGGGCATCTGCTGGCGTTCCCGGGCCTCGACCGAGGAAAAGGTGCTGATGGCGGGGTGGGAGTCCTTGTCGCCGCCGAACATGTAGGGCGGCAGGCCGGGGCTGAAGAGCATCAGCGAGTAGTCGGTGGGGACGGTGGAGTTGGTCTCCTGCAGCTGGCTGAAGGACTGCTGCTGGCGTGCGGATTCGACGGCGGCCCTGAGCTTGTCATCCACCTGGCCCTGCAGGAAGCTGTGCAGCAGCGTCAGTGTGCCCGCCCCGGTGGCCGTGAGGGCCACCAGCATGATCGCCATCATGATGGCCACCAGCTGCGAGCGCAGCGACGCCGATTTCCAGCGGTACAGCAAGGTCAGCGCTTCTCGGCAGTCCGCAGAACGTAGCCGACGCCGCGCTTGGTCTGGATCAGTGCCGGGGCATCGGGATCGATGTCCACCTTGCGGCGCAGGTAGGAGATATAGGACTCCACGATCGAGGCGTCGCCGTTAAAGTCGTACTCCCACACGTGGTCGAGGATCTGGGCCTTGGACAGGACCCGGTTCGGGTTCAGCATGAGGTAGCGCAGGAGCTTGAACTCCGTGGGCGAGAGCTCGATTACGGTGCCGCCGCGGCGGACCTCGTGGGCGTCGTCGTCCAGCTGAAGGTCATCGACCCGGATCACGGCGTCGTCGTCGACCTGCGGCTGCGTGCGGCGGAGCACGGCGCGGATGCGGGCCACCACCTCGTCGAGGCTGAAGGGTTTGGTGACGTAATCGTCCCCGCCCACGGTCAGGCCGGTGACTTTGTCCTCGGTGTCGTCCTTGGCCGTGAGGAACAGGACGGGGAAGTGCTTGCCGGCGGCCCGCAGGCGGCGGGTGACGGTGAAGCCATCCATGTCCGGCAGCATGACATCCAGCACTGCCAGATCGGGGGAATGCAGTTCAGCAGCAGCCAGCGCCTCGCGTCCGCTGCCGGCCGAGACGACTTCGAAACCAGCGAAGCGCAGGGACGTGGACAGCAGCTCGCGGATGTTCGGTTCGTCATCGACGACGAGCAGCTTGGCTTCGGGACCGTTCTTCTTCATGTTCCCATGATGCTCCCAGACTCTGGGAGTTTTCTGAATGGGAGATGTGTGTTGCATAACCGAGCCGCGGCAGCCGCCTAGCCTGCGGTGCCGACGTCCTTGGCGTCCATGATCCGGTAGGCGTAGCCCTGCTCGGCGAGGAACCGCTGCCGCTTCGCGGCGAAATCCTGGTCCAGGGTGTCGCGGGCCACGAGCGAGTAGAACCGGGCGGAGCGGCCGTCCTTTTTCGGGCGCAGCAGCCGGCCCAGGCGCTGGGCCTCCTCCTGGCGGGAACCGAACGAACCGGAGACCTGGATCGCGACCGACGCCTCGGGCAGGTCGATGGAGAAATTGGCCACCTTGGACACCACTAGGGTCTGCACCTCGCCGGCGCGGAAGGCGTCGAAGAGCCGCTGGCGTTCCTTGACCGACGTGTCGCCCTTGATCACCGGCGCGCCCAGGCGCTCGCCGATCTCGTCGAGCTGGTCGATGTACTGACCGATCACCAGGAGCTGCTCGCCGGCGTGTTCGGCGACGAGCTCTTCCACCAGCCGGGTCTTCGTCTCGGAAGTGGCGCACAGTCGGTATTTGTCGGCGTCCTCGGCCATGGCATAGGCCACCCGTTCGTCGCGCGGCAGGTCCACCCGCACTTCCACGCAGTCGGCCGGGGCGATGTAGCCCTGGGCCTCGATGTCCTTCCACGGCGCGTCGTAGCGCTTCGGGCCGATCAGGCTGAAGACCTCGCCCTCCCGGCCGTCCTCCCGCACCAACGTGGCGGTGAGCCCGAGCCGGCGCCGGGCCTGCAGGTCCGCCGTCATCCGGAAGATCGGCGCGGGCAGCAGGTGGACCTCGTCGTAGATGATCAGGCCCCAGTCGTTGCCGTCCACGAGCTCCAGGTGCGGGTACAGCCCGCCGCGCTTCGTGGTCAGCACCTGGTAGGTGGCGATCGTGACCGGCCGGACTTCCTTGACGGAGCCGGAGTACTCGCCGATCTCCTCCTCGGTCAGCGACGTGCGTTTGATGAGCTCGTCCTTCCACTGCCGCGCCGCGACGGTGTTGGTCACCAGGATCAGCGTGGTGGTGGAGCTTGTGGCCATGGCGGCCGCCCCGACCAGCGTCTTGCCGGCACCGCAGGGAAGGACGACGACGCCGCTGCCGCCGGCCCAGAAGTTCTCCGCGGCCAGTTGCTGGTAGGGCCGCAGCTTCCAGCCGGATTCGTTGAGCATGATGGGGTGCGGGGTGCCGTCCACGTAGCCGGCCAGGTCCTCGGCCGGCCAGCCGAGCTTGAGCAGCAGCTGCTTGAGCTGGCCGCGCTGGGAGGAATGCACCACCACCGTCTCGCCGTCGATCCGCGGCCCGAGCAGCGGGGCGATCTTCTTGGCGCGGCTGATTTCCTCGAGCACCGGGTAGTCGGAGGTGCGCATGACCAGGCCGTGCTGCGGGTCCTTCTCCAGCCGGAGCCGGCCATACCGGGACATGGTCTCTTCGACGTCGATCAGCAGCGAGTGGGGCACGGGGAACCGGGAGTACGTGAGCAGGGTGTCCAGCACCTTCTCGGCGTCCAGCCCGGCCGCGCGGGCATTCCACAGCCCCAGCGGCGTCAACCGGTAGCTGTGCACATGCTCCGGGGCCCGCTCCAGCTCGGCAAACGCCGCGATGGCGTGCCGGGCTTCCGTGGCTAGTTCGTGATCGACCTCCAGCAGGATGGTCTTGTCACTCTGGACGATCAGGGGCCCGTCATTCACTGGAACAATTCCTCTGTAGCTTCAACGTCGATAATCCGGTGGATGGACAGCACCCGCTCGATCTCCTTGTCCGGATCGAACACCCGCACCCGCCCGCCATTCACAGCTACCGGAACAACCGTCTCGCGGGTGGCATTCCCCATGCTGTCAACGACGTTCATGATGACCCGCTGCCTGAGGCGGATCGCCTTCAGGAGGGTCTCCAGCCCCAGCTGGGTCGCTTCCTCGCTGCCCGGGGCAGCCGCCGGCGGGTGTGAGCCGGAGCCCGGCGCCCGGGCCCCGTCGGCGCGCAGCACGGTCAGTTGGGCCTCGATGTCGGCCTCCGGCGGGGCGGTCCGCGGGGCGGTGTAGACCGGCCGGCCGCTGCCGGGCGCGGGGGTGCTGCGGCGCAGCCGGACGACGGCGGAGGCGGCTTCCTCCAGGATGGGGGCGAGGCCCAGACTCCGGAGGACCTGGGCGGTTTCCCGGGGTGCGGCAGGGGAGACGACCACGGTGGGCGCGATGCGCACCAGCCCGAGGCCGGCGGCGGCCGGGGCGTTGAGCAGCTCCAGCAGGGCAGTCTCGTCCTCGCTTTGGATGAAGCTCGCCGCGGCCCCAACACGGAGCCGGGAATGGCGCGCGGCGGTGTCTTCGATGAGGTACTGGAGGGGCTGCGGGATGGCGGTGGCCGAGTGCTGGCGCAGGAAGTCCAGCATCGCCGCGGCGTCCTGGCCGGCGTCGAGGGCCCGGCGGACGGAGGTGACGGAGAAACGGTAGATGGTTGCCGGTCCCTGCCCTTCGGCCACGGCCATGGTCAGGAGCCGTTCGCTCAGTTCGGGGTCGAGGTAGCCCGGCGCCACCGCCGTCAGGTCCGCCTGCAGCAGGACGTGCTGCAGGGCCGCCGGCAGGTGTTCGCCCAAAATCCCCAGGGCATCATCCGGCTGCTCGGCGGCGATCGCGGCGCCCAGCTGGCTGAGCGCCCCGGAGCCGATCAGGCCGAGCATCTCGGCCTCCGCGAGGATGCCGCGGATCAACGAGCTGAAGCGCCTGGCCATCCGGGGCTGCGTCCATTCGGCACGCTCCAGCACGGCGGCGGTGTCGAGAACGGGGGCCTGCCCGTCCGGCGCCGCGGCCTCGAGGGTGAGTTCGTGCAGGATTTCCAGGACCCGTTTGCGGACCACCGGGGCGTCCGGGCGCTGCGCCTCGGCAGAGAGCGCATTGATGGTGGTCCCGGCCGGGCCCCGGTGGCCGGCCGGGCCCGGGGCGGCAGCATTCACGGGCTGGCCTACGAGGGACGGCGCGCGCTCGCTGGCCAGCCAGGCGTTGACCAGCCACAGCCACTGCTCCTGCCGCGGCAGCGCCAGCCACTCCAGCTGCGGCGGCTGCACCCACGCAGAACTGTCGACGTCCAGGCGCAGCAGGCCGGCCATGCCGCAGAGCTCCGCGAGTACGCCGGCCTCGTGTACGTCCATCCGCAGGGAATCCGCCAGCCGCTTCATCTCCCGGACCCCGACGCCCCCGCTGCGCAGCGTCGCCAGGGGCTGTTCGCGCACGGTGTAGAGCACTTCGCCCACGAGCCGCAGCGTCTCGGCGATAGCGCCCAACGCGGCGTTCCGGCGCAGCCCTGCGCTCGTGTGGCCAAGCCGGGGGACGGGCGGCGCGAGGGAAAAGTTCTCGATGACAAACCCGCCGCGCAGCGACACTCCGACGCTGTGCGGCAGTTCGACGTGGGCGGCGTCGAGCGGCACCAGCAGCCCCCGCGCCAGCAGCCAGTCCACGGGGCCGACGTCGGCGCTTTCGTGGAGCACTGACGCCCGGCGCTGCGCCTGCGGGACGGCGCCCATCGCCCAGTTCCCGAACCGGGCCAGAAGGGCGGCGGTCCGATCCGGTGCGGTGGCCAGGATCTGCTGGAGCGATTCCGGTGTTGCAGTCCAGTGCTGCAGGGACAGGGCTGCTTCCATCGGCGTCGTGGCGGGGGAGATGGACGCCCCGCCGCGGTGCAGTTCCGCGACCAGCTGCACCACGCGCTGCGCAAACGGGGGCTGGAGCCGCACAAGTTCGGTGTAGCTGCGCCCCAGCCCCGCAGGGTAGATGCCGATCACGTCCTTGAGGCTGCCGACCGGAAGGTAGTGGCGCTGCTTGGCGGCGGCGGGAGTCGCGCCGTGCGGCGGATCGGCTCGGTTGACCAGGGCCAGATCCTGCAGGGAATGGAGGAGCCGGTCGATGGCGGCAACCGAGGAGCCGTTGATCAGTTTCTTCAGCATCGCCGCCGATGCGCTGTGCCCGGTATCGGCGTTGGTGCACAGGTGCAGCGTTTCCAGAACCTGCATCTGCGGGCGGTTGAGCCGCTCGAGCGCCCGCTGCACGCTGACGCGTCCGCTGGCACGGGCGGCGAGGGCGGCGAAGTCCGGGACGCCGGGAGAAATCAGGTCCGGCCGCGCGGAGAACAAGGCCCGCAACGATTCGTCGCTTCGTGCCTGAAGTTCCTTGCTGAGCGCGCGGATGAGAGACATCGCTCCAACGTTACCTTTCGCCGGGCCCGCGTGGGCGGCGCCGTGCAGCCACAGCGTCCACCACCAGCGCCACCATGAGCAGGAATGCCATCGGGAGACCGTAGAGGGCCGTCGAGGTAATCCAGGCAGGTGCCACGGCATTGTTGAAGGCCATGGCCATGACGGCGCCGACGGAAGCAAGGGACAGCACAGCAAGCGTGGCCGCAACGATCATGAGGGGCCGCCGGTAACGCGTCAGTGTCATGTGGGCAACGCTAACAGTCCAGCATCCCCCGCGCCTCAAGCCGCTAAAGTGAACCAGGCAGGATAACCTTGGAGATACAGACCAACACGGTCCAGGCAGTCATACCCTGAACCCGCGTATCCATGCGGATGCGGTGACCGCCGGCCGTGTCCCCGCAGAACGAAGAAGGTTGATTACGTGCCTACCGGCAAGGTCAAGTGGTATGACAAGGAAAAAGGCTTCGGATTCCTCGCGGGCGAGGACGGCCAGGAAGTCTTCCTGCCCAAGTCCGCGCTGCCTGAGGGCATCACGGAGCTAAAGGCCGGAACGCGTGTTGAATTTGGTGTAGCCGACGGACGCAAGGGTGCCCAGGCCCTCGGCCTGCGCGTACTGGACAAGACGCCGTCCATCGCCAAGGCCAAGCGGCCCAGCGCCAGGGACCTCGCCCCGCTGGTCCAGGACCTCGTCAGCGTGCTGGACAACCTGTCCGGGACCCTGTCCGCGGGCAAGTACCCGGAAGGCAACAAGGGCAAGGCGATCGCAGCGGCCCTCCGTAAGGTTGCCGACGAGCTGGACGTATAAGGCTCTTGATGACTCAGGAACCTGATCAGTTGCCGGCGCCGGATGCCGGACCCACAGCGCCTGCCGGAGCCAAGGCAACCGGCTCCAAGCAAGGAATCCGCCCGCGCGCCGGCGTACCCGCCTGGCGCACCGGCAAGCCTGACGCCTTCCTGGCCGCCGCCGTCGACGTCGCCCGCACGGCGGTGGAGGGCATTGCCCCCGCCGAGCAGATCGGCGAGCACATCGGCGCCCGCAGCGAGGGCGACCGCCTGGTGACCCACCTGTTCGAATCCAGGCTGCCCGGATATCTGGGCTGGCAGTGGTACGCCGTGCTGACCCGCAACTCGCGGTCCAAGGTTGTCACGGTGGACGAACTCGGCCTCCTGCCCTCCGAAGACTCCATCCTGGCACCGGCCTGGGTTCCGTGGGCCGAGCGGGTCCGCCCGGAAGACGCGCAGGCTGACGAGGCCGCCGACGAGGCGTCCGGCTCCGAAACGCCGTCGGCCACTGATCGGCAGGATACTGACCAGCAGGACGCTGACGAGGCTCCTGAGACCGACGCCGCGGCGACGAACGACGACGCCGACGAGGCGAACGACGACGAGCGGGAACGCTCCGCGGGCGAGGCCGACTAGCGGTTGGAAGCGTCCGGGAGCGTGTTTGGGGAGGGCTGGGGCTGATGTCCACGTTCAAGTCCCTGCATATCCTGAACTACCGGATCTGGTTCGTTGGCGCACTCATCTCCAACATTGGCACCTGGATGCAGCGCACCGCCCAGGACTGGCTGGTGTTCGCCCACCTGACGGCGCACGATGCCGGGGCGGTGGGAATCACGATGGCCCTGCAGTTGGGCCCGCAGCTGTTCCTGGCACCTGTGGCCGGACTGGTCGCCGATCGCTTCAACCGCAAGCGGCTCCTGGTGCTGACCCAGTCCGCCATGGCGCTGCTGAGCGCCGGGCTGGGCATCCTGGTGGTCACGGGCGCGGCGCAGCTCTGGCAGGTCTACGCCTTCGCCCTGATGCTCGGGGTGGTCTCCGCCCTGGACGCCCCTGTGCGGCAGACCTTCGTTTCGGAACTGGTCCAGGACGACTACCTCTCCAATGCCGTGGCCCTCAACAGCGCGTCCTTCAACGTCGCCCGGATGATCGGCCCGGCAGTCGCCGGCGTGCTCACGGCCGTCGTCGGGCCCGGCTGGGTCTTCCTCATCAATACGCTCACCTTCGTGGCCCTGTTGCTGAGCCTGGCGAAGATCCCGGCGTCGTCGCTGCGGCGGCTGCCGCGGGCGCCGGCGGGCAAGGGCAGGATCCGGGAGGGGCTGCGCTATGTGAGGTACCGTCCGGATCTCGTGGTGGTGCTGGTCGCGATCTTCATCGTGGGAACCCTGGGGCTGAATTTCGCCCTGTTCATCGCGGCCATGGTGGGCACGGAATTCGGCCTCGACGCGGGGGCCTTCGGCCTGATGAATTCGATCATGGCCATCGGTTCCGTCGCCGGGGCGCTGTTGTCCGCCGGCCGCGGCAAGCCACGGCTCCGCGTCATTTTCGGGGCGGCCGGTGCCTTCGGCGTGACCTCGGGCATCGCCGCGATGGCGCCGAACTACTTCTGGTACGGCGTCGCGCTGGTTCCCGTGGGGCTGTTCGCGATCACCATGATGACGAGCGCCAACGGGTACGTCCAGACCACCACGGACCCCGTCATGCGGGGCCGGGTGATGGCCCTCTACATGGCAATCTTCATGGGCGGGACTCCCATTGGGGCGCCGCTCGTCGGCTGGGTGGCTAACACCGCCGGCCCCCGCTGGTCCATGGCGGTGGCCGCAGGCGCCGGCCTGCTGGCGGCCCTGATCGGGCTGGTGTGGATCATCCGCGCAAAACACCTGCGGCTCCACTTCAACCGCCGCGCCCGCGGGCTGCGGTACTTCCGCGTCGAAAGCCGGACCGGCGCGGCCGGTGCCCGCCCGGACGGGCAGCCGGACCGCCTGCCGGACCGCCAGTCCGGAAACGACGACGGCGCCGCCCCGGCACGCGGCCGGGACGACGCCATCGGGCGCTGAGGCTACTTCTTCAGTTCTGCCACAACGAAATCGATGCACTCGAGCAGTGCCGAGACGTCGGCCGGCTCGATCGCCACGAAGGTGGCGATGCGCAGCTGGTTTCGGCCCAGCTTGCGGTACGGCTCGGTGTCGACGACGCCGTTGGCGCGGAGCACCTTGGCGATGGCCGAGGCGTCGATCGATTCGTCGAAGTCGATCGTGGCGATCACGTTGGAACGGTCTTCGGCCCTGGCCACGAACGGTGTGGCGTAACCGGACGCCTCGGCCCAGCGGTAGATGCGGCCGGCAGAATCCGCGGTCCGGCCGGCGGCGAAGTCCAGGCCACCGTTGGCATTGAGCCACTGCACCTGGGCATCCAGCGTCACCAGGGTGGCCAGCGCTGGGGTGTTGTAGGTCTGGTTCAGCCGGGAATTGTCGATCGCCGTCTGGAGGTCCAGGAAGTCGGGGATCCAGCGGTTGCCGGCCTTGATCCGTGCCGCCCGCTCAAGCGCCGCCGGGGAGAACAGGCCAAGCCACAGGCCGCCGTCGGACGCGAAGTTCTTCTGCGGCGCAAAGTAGTACACGTCGGACTCCGCCACGTCCACGTCCAGCCCGCCCGCGGCCGAGGTCGCGTCCACCAGCACCAGGGACCCCTCGTCGGCGCCTGCCACGCGCTGGACGGGGGCGGCAACGCCGGTTGAGGTCTCGTTCTGCGGCCACGCGTAAACGTCGACGCCGGCCTCCGCCCGGGGGGTGGGGCGGGTGCCTGGTTCGGCCTTGATGATGGAGGACTCGGCGAGGAACGGCGCCTTGTTGGTAGCCGAGGCAAACTTCGAGCCGAACTCGCCGAAGGACAGGTGCTGCGCCTTGTTCTCCACGAGTCCGAAGCTGGCAATGTCCCAGAACGCGGTGGATCCGCCCACCCCGAGCACCACTTCATAGCCGTCCGGGGCGCGGAAGAATTCGCTGAGGCCGCTGCGTACCGAGCCGACCAGGTTTTTCACGGGTGCCTGGCGGTGCGAGGTCCCCAGCAGCTTCGACGATGCCGCGGCCAGGGCGTCCATCTGTTCCGGCCGGACTTTGGACGGGCCGGCGCCGAACCGTCCGTCCTTGGGCAGGAGGTTGGCGGGGATCGTGATGCTGGTGTCGCTCACAGTGGCTCCAATTTTCGGCTGGTTCGTAGCGTGGCTGGGAGGTGGCGGGCAGGGATGGCTACACGGACACCCTTTTCATTCTGCCTGTTTCATTCTGCCTGACAGCCCCCGGCGATACGGAAAAAGGCCTGTCACAGTCCGGTCATTGAGACGCACGGGAACGGCTGGCCGGCGGAGGCTGGGACCGGGCTCCGGGCCGATCGAAAATTATCCGGAGTAATTCAAAATAGGCTAGGCTAGCAGCTGACGTACGGCGGTTCCCGCCAGGGCGCATCCTGCATGCAGCCCGCACGCGGTACGGTGGGAATGACGCTAGGACTGCGCTCGAGGAGCTGAGCTGAATGACGGATCTGATCGATACCACGGAGATGTATCTTCGGACCATTCTGGAACTTGAAGAAGAAAACATCGTTGCCCTCCGCGCCCGCATCGCCGAACGGCTCCGGCACTCCGGCCCCACTGTCTCCCAGACCATCGGCCGGATGGAGCGCGACGGGCTGGTGATTGTTTCGGGCGACCGGCACCTTGAGCTGACCGAAACCGGACGGAAACGCGCAATCGGCGTTATGCGCAAGCACCGCTTGGCCGAACGCCTCCTCGCGGACGTGATCGGGCTCGACTGGGCCTACGTCCATGAGGAAGCGTGCCGCTGGGAGCACGTCATGAGCGAACGCGTTGAGCGCAGAATTTTCGAGATGCTCAACCACCCGACAGTCTCACCCTACGGAAACCCGATTCCAGGGCTTGCGGATCTGGGCGGCGTGCCCAATGGCGCCCCCGCGGACAGGGCCGTGAACCTGCTGGAGGCCATGGCCGGCTACGGTGCAAGTTCGCGGGTCACGGTCAACCGGCTCGCGGAGCCGATCCAGGTGGAACCGGAGCTTCTGGCACAGCTCGACGAGGGCGGAATCAGGCCTGGCGCGCTGGTTTCGCTGGAGCGGGTGGGGGAGTACATCTCGGTCCGCGTCCCCGATATCGAGGGCGCCCTGGAACTGCCGCCCGAGGTTGCCGCGCATGTCTTTGTAACAGTCGCCTGACCAGCCACAATGCGCCGGTCATGGGACGACCCATGAGTTGTGCACAATTGCGATTACGGATTTATTACCGGGCGGCTTAATCGCCTATAGTTAGTGCCCAGTACCGATACCAAAGCGTTACCTGATCCGAAGCCGAGCCCTGCCAGCGGATCAGTCGCAGAACCACCTTCTGGCAGGGGCGGGGGAACCACTTTCGGCTGCTACTTCGGCAGCCTCGGGGTGAAGTCCGTCAGCGGCAAGCAGCTTCCACCGAAGAATCCCCTGGGGATGCCTCTGTGCCTGGCTGCTTGCAACGGCGGACCGGGTCTTTGATCTCTCTGACCCGAATCCGACAGCTAACTTCGCAGGCTCTCCAGAGAGGAACCGTTCTTGACCACCCAGACCGCCAGGGGCCGTCGCCGCGCGACCGGTCCCGCTCCGGAGCCGCGTCCTGTCGTCGAGCACATGGCCGAACGCCCGCGTGACGTGCACCGCGATGAACGGCGGCGCCGGCGCAGTCCGTTCCGTCAGGTAACGGAATTTGCCGCGGCCAGCGGAGTAGGGCAGAAGGCCGGGATCGCACTGGCCGCAACTGGACTGGTTCTTACCGTGACGGTCCCCGTCACGAGCCCGGTGATGGCTACAAACGCCGGATCCGGGGCTCTCTCGGCTGCCGTGCAGCCGGATGTCACGGCTGCCGCGGCTGCAAAGGTTGACTTCAGCCGCACCGCCGTCACCACAAAGGGCGATCCGGACGGGAAGCTCAAGCAGCTGCTGAGCGCCCAGTCTGTGGGCACCATCACCCGCGCGGCATCGGCGGGCACCCTTGGTGCGCCGCTGGACCAGTTGGTCACGGCCTCGCCCTTCGGCTACCGCGTCAGCCCCATCACCGGGGGCGCGGGGGAGTTCCACCGCGGCCAGGATTTCGCCGCCCAGTGCGGCACGGCGGTCCACGCAGCCGCCAGCGGCACCGTGACCTTCAACGGATGGCATCCCTTCGGCGGCGGAAACCGTGTGGTCATCGACCACGGCAACGGCCTGGAGACCACGTACAACCACCTGTCCTCGGCCTCGGTCCACGTCGGCCAGAAGGTATCCCGCGGTGACGTCGTTGCGATGAGCGGGACCACCGGCGCCTCCACGGGCTGCCACCTCCACTTTGAAGTGATGGTCAACGGCGACGTCGTTGACCCGCTCGGATGGCTCTAAAAAGACGATGGGCTGCTCTCATCTTCTTGTGACACGCCGTGATCTGAATGTGACATTGAATCCAGACTGCTGTAGGGTTTGAAGCACGCCAACTTTTCCGAAGTTGGCGCTCTTGAGTGGATTGCCTAGCTCTGCCACCGCTCAAGGTCCGTTCGCATTACATCGTCTGGCAGGGGCGGGGGAACCAATTTTGGCCTTCGAAAGAAGGCCTTGGGGTTAAGTCGCAAAGCTTCCCAGGAAGCAGCGCGGCCGGGTGACTCCCATCCGAATCCGACAGCTCACCTCGCAGGCATTGGGAGAGGCTACTTTCGTGTCTTCACGCCACAATTCTGCGCGCATGCGCACCGGCGAGGCTCTGTCGAGCCCGCTGGAATCCACATCACGTGCCGCCCTTGCCGGCGCCCGGATTGGATCACGTTCCGCAGGCTCAATCTCTACCGAGCCCGGACAGCATGCAGTTTCCGCTTTTGGCGCGTCTTCGCAGTACACCCTTCGCTAAGTAACCCATTTCGGGGCGATCCGGCGTACCCCCAAGATGCCGGAGCGTCCTCAGCCCGTGCCCGAAAGCGCGCGGTCCAAGGATCACGAAAGAGAGAACTTAATGACTACTCGTGCAAACGTTGCACGGCACCGCGCCGAGGTCACCAAGACCAACTCGCTGGCTGTTATTGCCAAGGCTGTCGGCGACAACGCCGGCGGCGTGGGCCGTCAGGCCGCGGTCATCGCCGCAGCTTCCGGTCTGGTCCTGACCAGTGGAATCGCAGCCAACGCTGCTGAAACCAATGTTCAGCGCGAATCCACCTCCGCTTCGGCCCTGGAAGTCCAGTCCGCAGCTCCGGCCACCATCTCGGCCGCCTCCACCATCGCGATCTCCTACGAGAAGCCCGCCGTGACCACCACGCCGGCTCCCGTCGTCGAGGCTCCCAAGCCCGTCGTGCAGGTCCAGGACGCCACGGCCTCCCGCGCCGGTGGCACCGAGCTCGGCGTCAGCGGCGGCGTCGCTGCCCAGGCCCCCGCCGGCATCGGAAGCGGCGCCGGCGCGACCATCGCCGCCGCTGCCTACGCACAGATCGGCGTGGCGCAGGACTGCACCGCCCTCGCCACCAACGCCCTGGCCGCCGCCGGCATCCACTACCACGGCTGGCCGGCAGGTTACCTGTCCCTCGGCCGCACCGTGAGCGCCGCCGAGGCACGCCCGGGCGACCTCGCCTACTACCAGAACGGTGGCGTGGGCATGGCTCACATCGCCGTCTACGTCGGCAACGGCATGGCAGTGCACGGCGGCTGGAACGGCGGCACCACCGCGCTGTACAGCGTAAACGTCGGCTCCGGCCCGGTCTTCATCCGCGTCGGCGCCTAAGCAAGAACCCCAGCACTTTTCGAAAGACCCCCGCCTCCTGGCGGGGGTCTTTTGCGTTGCCGCGCAGTGAACTTTCCGCGCCGAGGACTGCGCCGGTGAAAAAATATTCGGTGATCCGGCACTTGAGTGTTTACTCTTGTGTTGTCGATCCATAGCCCGACCATGCAGAGGGCAGCCGGCCCTCGTGCCGCTGGCGGGTGCGGCCGTGAAGAGGTATGCGGATGCGCACTCTCGTTCTGAATGCTGGATATGAACCGCTGGCGGTCATCACCTTCCGCCGGGCGCTCGTCCTTGTCCTGACCGGAAAGGCCAGCGTGGTGGCCGAAGGGGACGACCCCGTTGTCGGCCCGCAGGACATTCTGGGCCGCCCGTCCGTGATCCTGCTGAACCGCTACATCCGGCCCAGGTACAACACGATGACAGCGGTGAGCCGCCGCGGCGTGCTGCGCCGCGATGCCCACCGTTGCGCCTACTGCGGCAAAGCTGCGCACACCATCGACCACATCCAGCCCAAGTCCCGGGGCGGGGCCGACTCCTGGGAGAACCTGGTGGCGGCGTGCCTGCGGTGCAACAACGCCAAGAGCGACCATACGCCGGCGGAGATGGGCTGGAAGATCGGTTTTGTTCCGGGGCCCCCAAAGGGGGCCATCTGGCAGATCAAGGAGCTCGAGAAGCCGACGCCGGCCTGGGATCCGTTCCTGCTGCCTGAATCAGCCGCCTGACCTGCCGCCTGATCAGCCGCTGGAATTGCTGCCGGCGCAGGTCAGGCCTGATTCGGTGGCAGCAGGCGGCGCGCTAGGCTGAACCGGTGGAGTTCGATGCCATCATTCTCGCCGGGGGAAGGTCCTCCCGCCTTGGCGGCGTGCCCAAATCCGGGCTGATTTACGACGGCGCCACTCTCCTTGGCCGGTCCCTGCAGGCCGCGGGTGCCGCGGGCCGCACGGTCGTCGTCGGCCCCGACCCCGGGGACTTGCCCGGCGGCGTCCTGACCTGCCGGGAAGACCCGCCCTTCGCGGGGCCGGCCGCTGCCATCGCCGCGGGGCTTGCCGCCCTGGCCGCCGACCACGCGAGCCGGCACGCAGCAGCCGCTCCCTTTACCCTGGTCCTGGCCTGTGACATGCCGCGGTCAGCCGACGCGGTCCGCGCCCTGTCCGGGGCGCTGGCCGCGTCTGCCGCAGGTGCGGCGGAACGGGACGGGCGCGACGGCGTCATGGCCGTCTCGGCCGACGGCCGGAAGCAACCGCTCGCGGGCTTTTATGGCACAGCTGCGCTACAACGTTCTGTTGAGGACGCCGCAGCCCGGGGCAGCCTGGAAAACGCGTCGGTCTTCGCCCTTCTTGCTAGGCTGGACGTGCGGGAAGTTCGCGTTCCCCCGGGGTCCACGGATGATGTCGACACTTGGGATGACGCGTCCGCATTAGGGGTATCCGGCAGGAATCCCGACCGCGGTCCGGGCTCCGGCCCGGCTCTCCGCAGCTGAACTCGACCATGGAGGCAAACGGTGAAAAGCCAGGATGAAACGCTGGAAGACTGGTGCCGTGCCCTGCTCCAGGCCTTGGAGCTCGACGACGTTGAGATTGACGTGAATGAGGTCCTCGCCCTGGCCGGCGTGGCCGCCCACTCCGTGGTGCGCCCGGCGGCACCGCTGACCACGTTCATTGCCGGCTTTGCCGCCGGTCTGGCCTCGGGCTCCGGGCAGGCCACGGACTCCGCGTCTATGGAGGCCGCGATGGCCGTGGCCCGCCGGCTCGCCACGGACTACGCAGCCGCCGAAGCTTCCGGGGCATGACGGCGGCGGCCCCGGACGGCAGCGGAACCACCGCCCCTGGCAGAGACGGCGCTGGAGACGGCCTCGGGGACCCTCACATTCCGGCGGGCGAGGACGCTGCGAACCAGGACCCGGTGCACCCCGAGACGGCCGGCGAGGCTGCGGACGAGGAAGTTGCGGACGAGGACACTGCGGAGGAGCCGCACGGGCACCTGGCCCACACCTGGCAGGAGGCCCGTCAGCTCGCGTTCGACTGCGCCACTCCCATCCCGGCCGCCCCTGTCCCGCTCCGGCAGGCGCTGGGCCGGACCCTCGCAGCGGACGTCGTTGCCCAGCAGGACATACCCCATTATGCTTCCTCCGCCATGGACGGCTGGGCCGTCAACGGCGGCGGCCCCTGGATCCTGGCCGAACCCGGCCAGCGGCTGGCACCGCATCAGGCAAGCCCGATTGCCACCGGCGGCCTCATCCCGGCCGGGACCAAGGCGGTGCTGCGCAGCGAAAGCGGCATCATCGACGCCGACGAGGACGGCCTGCCCGTCCTGAAACTGGGGGGCAATGCGAAACCGGGAGACCCGCGCAATGGCGACCACATCAGGAAGGCCGGGGAGGAAGCCGCCGCCGGAGACGTCCTGATCCAGCGCGGCACGGTCCTCAACCCCGCCCATCTGGCCCTCGCCGCGCTGGCCGGAAGCGACACCCTTCCGGTGCTCGGCAAGGCCTTGGTGCGACTCGTCTTCACCGGCTCGGAGGTCGTGACGAGCGGGATGCCGGCGCCCGGGCAGGTCCGCGACACCTTCGGACCCCAACTCGCCGCCGTGGTGGGAATGCTCGGCGGGATCTGCACCGAAGAAGTGAAAGTGGGCGACACCGATGCCGAATGGCTCGCCGCCCTCGAAGACACCGATCCTGCCGGTGAAAACCTGCCTGCCGACGTCGTGATCACCACCGGCGGTACGGGACGCTCCGGAACGGACCACCTTCGGCGCTCGGTCGCCGAGCTCGGCGGCCGCCTGCTGATCGACGGGATCGCCATGCGGCCGGGCCACCCCGCCGTGCTGGCCGAGCTGCCGGACGGCCGTTATGTCCTCGGCCTGCCCGGAAACCCGCTCGCGGCCATGATGGCGCTGTCCACGATCGGGGCCCCGCTCATCGCCGCCCTGGGGCACGGAACCGTCCCCCCGCTCAGCGAAGTGCCCTGCGGCTCGACTATTGACGCCGATCCGGGCCGGACCCGGCTCATGCCCTTCCGGCTGCTCTATGGCATGGCATCGCCGGCGCAGCACACCGGCTCGGGCATGATGCGCGGCCTGGCCGCCGCCGACGGTGTTCTGGTGGTCCCGCCCCATGGCGTGCAGCTGGGGGAAATGGTCCCCGCCTTCGCCCTCCCGTGGGGTGCGCCGCTGCCTGACGCTTCGGCGGCGGCCGCCGCACAGAAGCCGGCGGCTAAGCGGCCCACCAGGAAAACCGCGGCCAGCGACGGACCGGTGGACTGGAGTGCCCTCCTGGGCTGAGCCCAAGCCTGTTGCGCCGGCGTCAGGACCTGGCGGGTGGCTTCAGGATCAGGCACTTACAATGATGGAACCAGCCAAAGAATCAACAGCTGCAAGATTCAAACAGCCGCACAATATGTTGCTTAGGAGCACCGGATGGGCCGTGTGACGCAGCGCCGCAAGGTGCACAAGATCGTCCTGGACGGGTCCCCGCAGGCCCTCGAATTTCCGGTCCGGCACCGGGAGGACGTCCTCGCCGTCGAGGAACCGCTGGAAATCCGGCTCGGCGACATGTCATTTTCCGTCACCATGCGAACGCCGGGCAATGACTTCGACCTCGTCGCAGGTTTCCTCGTCTCGGAGGGAATCATCTGGGCTCCCGAACAGCTGGTTTCGCTCAGGTTCTGCGCCGGTGAAGACGCCGACGGCATGCAAACGTTCAACGTGGTGGAGGCTCAACTCCGGCCCGACGTCGTACGGCCCGAGACCGGACGCAACGTCTTTACCTCCAGTTCCTGCGGCATCTGCGGGACGGACTCGATCGATGCCGTGCGCAAGTCCTCGCACTACAGCCCCGCACAGGATCCGCTGACCCTTCCCGTGGAAACGCTCGCGGCCCTCCCGGACGCCCTCCGGTCCGCCCAGGAGGTCTTCGAGGTCACCGGCGGTGTGCACGCCGCCGGACTCTTCAGGATCGCCGACGACGGTTCGGCCGAGTTGCTGTGCCTGCGCGAAGACGTGGGCCGGCACAACGCGGTGGACAAGGTGGTGGGCTGGGCGCTCCGCGAAGGCCTGCTCCCGCTCCGGGGCACCGTGCTGCAGGTGTCCGGCAGGGCGTCGTTCGAGCTGGTCCAGAAAGCGGCCCTCGCCGGAATTCCGGTCCTCGCCGCTGTCAGCGCCCCCTCCAGCCTGGCGGTCGAGCTCGCCGAGGCCAGCGGGATGACCCTGGCCGGGTTCAGCCGCCGGACCAGCCTGAACGTATATGCAGGCCAGCAGCGCGTCGCGGTTCCGGCGCCCGCCGCCGGCTAGCGGCAACACTTGGCCAACAGGTTCCCCGCGGCGTAAGTTTTATCCATCGATTAGAGTCGATCGGACCCCCAGCGCTGAAGAGGACCACATTGCACGACGACCGCCGTCTTACGGAAGTCCGGCTTGACCGCTTTCTGCGTGACCGCATCGCACCGGCCGTCTACCCGCGCAGTGTGCCGCTGACGCTTAGCAGCTGGGACGCGCCGGACGAACCCGTGCCGGTGCTGGAGGCACTGCGGCAGGAGTTCGCGCCCCAGGAACACGGCGCGGCCTGGGGCCGGCCGTGGAGCACCAAGTGGATCCGGCTCCGGGGTGAGGTGCCGGACGGCTGGGGAACCGCGGCGGGCACCTCGGTGGAAATCCTCGTGGACCTGGGCTTCAGCGGCGACCTCCCGGGCTTCCAATGCGAAGGCATTGCCTGGCGGTCCGACGGGACGATCATCAAGGCGATCTCGCCACGGAACCAGTACATCCCACTCAAGCTCCTGGGCAGCGGGATGGCCGTCGACTTCTACGTCGAGGCCGCGGCCAACCCCGACTTGTCCCAGAACTGGACCTTCGCAGCCACCCCCTACGGTGACAAAGCGACGTCGGGCAGCGAGCCGAAGTACCGCCTCGGCAGGATCGCCATCGCCGAACGCAACCAGACGGTCTGGGAACTGCAGCAGGACATCCTCACGCTCAGCGGGCTCATGCACGAGCTGCCCATGGACCTGCCCCGCCGCCACGAAATCCTGCGGGCACTCGAACGCATGCTGGACATCATGGACCCCGACGACGTTGCCGGGACCGCAGAGGCCGGACGGGCCGCCTTGGCCGGTGTCCTGTCCCGGCCGGCCTACGCCTCGGCACACCAGCTCGTGGCCACGGGCCACGCCCACATCGATTCGGCCTGGTTGTGGCCGGTCCGGGAAACCATCCGCAAGTGCGCCCGGACGTTCTCCAACGTCGTCGCACTGATGGACGAGGATCCCGATTTCATCTTTTCGTGCTCCTCAGCCCAGCAGCTCGCGTGGATGAAGGAGTACTATCCGGAGCTCTTCGGGCGCATCCGGGACAAGGTCCGCGCCGGCCAGTTCGTTCCCGTCGGCGGGATGTGGGTCGAATCAGACTCCAACATGCCCGGCGGCGAGGCCATGGCGCGGCAGTTCCTCGAGGGCAAAAGCTTCTTCCTGGCCGAATTCGGAATCGATTGCCAGGAGGCCTGGCTGCCGGACACGTTCGGGTATTCCGCCGCCCTGCCGCAGATCATCAGGGCCGCAGGCAGCCGCTGGTTCCTGACCCAGAAGATCTCATGGAACCAGGTCAACAAGATGCCCCACCACACCTTCAACTGGGAGGGGATCGACGGCACCCGGGTGTTCACCCATTTCCCGCCGGTGGACAGCTACAACTCCGATCTCAGCGCCCGGGACCTGGCGCACGCAGAACGGAACTACCGGGACCACGGACGCGGAGGCACCTCGCTGGTTCCGTTCGGGTACGGCGACGGCGGCGGGGGACCCACCCGCGAGATGCTGGCCGCGGCGCAGCGCGCGGCGGACCTGGAAGGATCCCCGAAGGTGCGGCTCGGCTCGGCTGCCAGCTTCTTTAGCCAGGCCCAGGCCGAGTATGAGCCCCTGCCGGTCTGGGTGGGGGAGATGTACCTGGAACTGCACCGCGGCACCTACACCAGCCAGGCCAAGACCAAGCTGGGCAACAGGCGCAGCGAGCACCTGCTCCGGGAAGCCGAACTCTGGAGCGCCACCGCGGCTGTGCGGGCCGGGCACAGCTACCCGGCTGCGGAGCTCAAGCGTCTCTGGCGGCTGGTCCTGCTGCAGCAGTTTCACGACATCCTGCCGGGGAGCTCCATCGCGTGGGTCCACCAGGACGCCGAAAGGAACTACGCCGCCGTCGAACGTGGGCTGGAAGCGATCATCACCAACGCCGCGGCGGCGGCCCTCGGCACCGGGAGCCGGGAATTCCTGCTCAACGCCGCCCCGCACGAGCGCCAGGGCGTGCCTGCCCTGGCCGCTGCCGAGCCGGTCCGGCCCGAGCAGCCGGTAGGGGTCATCGAGGCCGGCGGCGGCTACATCCTGGACAACGGCATCATCCGGGCCGTGGTGGATGCCAACGGACTGCTGGTCTCCCTCGCGGACCGTGCCACTGGACGCGAGGCGATTGCTCCCGGCAAGGTCGGCAACCTCCTGGAGCTGCACCGGGACACGCCCAACGAATGGGACGCGTGGGACATCGACGCCTTCTACCGCAGGAACGTTGTCCCACTGGTAGAGGCGCGTTCGGTGACGCTGGAGCGCGACCCCCTAGGGGAAAGCCCGGACGCCGTCGTGGTGGTGGAACGGACGGCCGGCTCCTCGGCCGTGACCCAGCGGATCGCACTCGCCGCGGGCGCCGACTCGCTGGCGATCACCACAGTCGTGGACTGGCAGGAGAGCGAAAAGCTGCTCAAGCTGGGCTTCGCGCTGGATGTCAAGGCGGACCGGTCGGCGGCGGAGACGCAGTTCGGGCACGTGTTCCGCCCCACCCATGTCAACACGTCCTGGGAGGCGGCGAAATTCGAGATCTGCGCCCACCGCTGGATCCACGTCGCCGAGCCGGGCTACGGGGTGGCCATCTCCAACGCGTCCAGCTACGGCCACGACGTCACCCGTAACGTCCGGGAGGACGACGGCGGCACCACCACCACGGTGCGGCTCTCGCTCCTGCGGGCACCGAAGTTTCCGGATCCCGGCGCGGACCAGGGCAGGCACGAGCTGTACGTCACGATCCGCCCGGGCGCCACGATCGCCGACGCCGTCAAAGAGGGCTACCGCACCAATCTTGCGCCGCGTGTGGTGCATGGGGCCCACGGGGTGGAACCGCTGGTCACCGTGTTCAACCATGCCCTCGTCATTGAAGCGGTCAAACTCGCTGAAGATGGTTCCGGCGACGTGATTGTCCGGCTGTACGAATCGCTGGGGGAACGGTCCACCGGCCTGGTGAAGGCCAATTTCCCGGTCCGCGGGCTGCACGCCGTGGATCTGTTGGAACGGCCCGTCGATGCCCCGGGAGTGACGGCAGGCCGCGATTTCGCCGAGCTCACCTTGCGGCCGTTCCAGCTGGTCACGCTGAGGTTTGTGCGCTGAAAGGCAGGGGCCGCTCTCCCGCCGGGGAATCCGGACAACACTGTCGGGAACAACCGGAAAACGCCGTTAAACAGGCTGAGTGGGAGCGGTCCAACCGGACCGCTACCACTCATCCCCCCAATGGCGCTTGGACGGCTGCCTCTGCTTCGCACGGCTGACTTCCGTACACGAAGCGATTGCCGCTTTCACACATTCATGATTCTTTCACGATCTAATGATTTTGTGAATGGCTTACCATTCGTTGTTGCGGAATGTTGCGCGAGTGTTACCAGATTTCTTCGCAACGAGCCCGGACGCCCAGAACAGTCCCAGGCCCAGGACATAGCCCAGGACGGCCAAATAGTTGACCGTCTGCTGCGCGAGGAGCCAGGCTTCGGGAGCAAAGGAAGCGGGGACGCTGCAAGCGGTGGCGAGGGCGCCCAAGCATGTCAGGAGGGCCGCGGCACGCACCAGCCGCGGCAATTGGCTCCTAGTGGTGGCCAGCAAGGCCGGCAGCAGGGCGAGGGAGACAAAAGCAGGATATGTGCGGCCGGCCGCGGCGTAGAACGGCGCCAGGACTGCATTCCGCCCGCCGTTGTCCGCGATGCCCAGCAGGCCCGTCGAGGATCCGCGGGTGTCCATGAGGAAGAAGGTCACTGCCACGGCGACGGCGCTGACGGCCAGGGCCCAGCGTCCGGCCGGGCCCGCAATGTAGCGGTAGCCGCGCTCGTCGGCCAGTCCCGTCGCCACGCGCAGACCTACCAGCAGGACGGCCGCGAACACGAGGAAACGCAAGATGAGATGGGTGAGGTTCCATCCTCCCAGCGCCCCGTCGATCGCCTCATAGGGGCCGGTCACTGAGAGCAGGCTGCATAGGGTTGCGAGCACCAGGATCCAGAAGACGGTCCTGTTCCGCCCCTGGATCGCATCCGGAACGCGAAGGAGGAGCACCACGGTGCAGATGATCAGCGTGCCCCACTGGAGGGTTGCAATCATTCCGGGTTTCCCCCCACGTCGCTTGCCTGCTCAGCCCGCAGATGGTCAGGTTATGCCAGCTTGCTTCTTTGGCGCCCGCTTCGCAAGAGTCTTGGCCAGCCAGATCAGGGACAGTCCGAGGACCAGGCACAGGACCGCCGAGTAGTTGAAGACGTACCGCATGAATCCGAGGGACGGAGGTATAACCGGGGAGAGCAGGCTCAGGGAAATAGCCACGGTGCCCAGTGCCAGCAACGCTGCGCTGGACCGTACCAGGACGGGGAGGCCGCTGCGCAGGGTCCGCACCATGGCCGGAAACAGGGCCACGGTGATGAACGCCGGGTAGAGGCGCCCTGCGGCCCCGTAATACTCCACCAAGGCTGCATTGCGGTCATCCTTGGCGAACACGGCGACCAGCCCGGCCGAGGAGCCGGCCGTGTCCATCATGAGGAAGACCAGCACAACCACCGCCGAGGCAGCTGCGGCTACCGCAATTCCAACAGGGCCGGTGATGAGCTGCAGGGCGTCGCACGCGCTGAAGCCCCGGGCCACCCGGACACCAAGAAAGAAGATGACGGCGAAAATGACGAAGCGCAGCACCAGGTTGGCGATGTTCATGCCTCCCAGGGCTTGGTCCACCGCCAGGTACGGGGCATCGATGCTGAGCAGGATCGCCAGGGTCATGAGCGCAAAGATCCAGAACAGGGATCGGTTCTCGCCCCGGAGGACGCTGGGCACGCGGACAAGCGTGGCGACGCAGCACACCGCCAGCGTGGTCCACTGCAGGATCGCGATCATCCGAGGTTCTCCCAAATCTTTTCTGTTTGTGCCTGCTCCTGCTCATGGCGCCGCAACGATTTTCCGAGCGCCTGAAGCCGCTCCCCGGCCAGGGCGCTCAGTTCGCCGTCGGAAAGGGCGTCCAACGCGGCCTGCCTCGCCCCTGGCGTCCAGCCGGCCTCAGCCTCGGTTATCAGGCCCGTGGCGACGAGCCCGCCCGTGAATCCTACGCCCGCCGCGCGGGCAGTCGCGACCGCCAGCTCGGGGGACAGCCGGTTGGCCGTGAGCTGGGCCGAATAATTTTGCGGTGCCACGCCGGTGGCAGCCGAAACCCGGTGACGCAACTCACCGTCGTCAATCGCATCCACCCAGTTCCGGACAGACGTGGCGTGCGGGGCGGGCGTCAGTGCCGGGGTCATTGAGCTGCCATGGTCTCCATAGCCGCCGTAGGCAGGGGAAGAACGGGAAATGACTGCACGCAACAGGTCCATGGTGGCAACCTGGCTGACGAGTTCGCCCGGGGTCGGCGGCTGCGGCGGGGCGGCCAGCTCCGCATAGTGGTCGAAGGAAGCGAGTTCCGCCAGCGGACTCAAATCCAGAGCCCGGCTGATGCTGACCAGAGTGGTTTCAGCTACTTTTCCGCGCACCAGCTGCTGCGCGAAGGTGGTGCGCTTGATCCCGGAGATCCTGCAGAGATCGGCCGTGCTCGCGGATGGGGCAACCCGGTGAAGCCAGAGTTGGAACGCCTTTGCGGGTAATGGCATCTAGGGCTTCCTGCGGAGTCGATGGGCAGTATTGCTACTGGCATGCGGTAGGGCAGCGGCGATTGGGGCGGGGGGTGACAGCGGCGTCACGGGGTTGGCTGGGATTTTACGTGAGGTGCTAATTCAACTATGCTAAATGGTCGAACCCGCTGGTCCGTACACCCCCCAAGTCCGGACCGGCGGGTTCTTCTATGCCCGGCTGGTTTTCGGCCCGTCGGAACGGGCGGTTTCTCCCAGTCGGGACGGCCAGTTTGGGCCGCAGTGAGAGGATGAACTAATGACTGCAACCCTTGTTGCCAAGGACCTTTCCGGGGGTCACGATCACCGCACACTCTTCTCAAAGCTGTCCCTGACCGTAGCGCCCGGTGACGTCGTCGGCGTCGTCGGCGCCAACGGTGCCGGCAAATCCACGCTGCTGCGGCTGCTGGCCGGCGTCGACGATCCGCAGGAAGGCACCGTGAGCCTGGCCCCCGCCGACGCCTTTGTAGGCTGGCTGCCGCAGGAACACGAACGGATTGCCGGCGAAACGGTCGCCGGCTATATCGCCCGGCGCACAGGCTGCGCCCAGGCGACCCTGGAGATGGAGTCCACCGCAGAAGCGTTGGGCTCCGGCGCTCCGGGCTCCGACGACGCCTACTCCCTGGCGTTCGACCGCTGGATGGCCTCCGGCGCCGCCGACCTGGAGGACCGCATCCCGCCCGTCCTGGCGGACCTTGGCCTCGATGTGGGCCCGGACGCCGGAATGACTGGCCTGTCCGGCGGCCAGGCGGCCCGTGTGGCGCTCGCCGCCCTGCTGCTGAGCCGGTTCGACATCGTGCTCCTGGACGAACCCACCAACGACCTGGACCTCAACGGCCTGGCCAAGCTCGAGGCCTTCGTGCAGGGCCTGCGCGGCGGCGCCGTCCTGGTCTCGCATGACCGCGAGTTCCTGGCGCGCTGCGTCACCACGATCGTGGAACTGGATCTGGCCCAGAACTCGGTCGCGGTGTACGACGGCGGCTACGAGGCCTACCTGGAGGAACGCGCCGTCGCCCGCCGGCACGCCCGGGAACGCTTCGAGGAGTACGCGAACACCAAGGCGGACCTCGTCTCCCGGGCGCGCACGCAGCGCGAATGGAGCTCCCAGGGCGTCCGGAACGCCATGAAGAAAAACCCGGACAATGACAAGATCCGGCGCGCGGCCAGCACCGAGTCCTCCGAAAAGCAGGGCCAGAAGGTCCGGCAGATGGAGTCCCGCATCGCCCGGCTCGAAGAAGTTGAAGAGCCGCGCAAGGAATGGCAGCTGCAGTTCAGCATCGGGGCGGCGCCACGGTCCAGCGCCGTCGTGGCCACCCTGCGCGACGCCGTCGCGGTGCAGGGCGACTTCACCCTGGGCCCGGTGAACCTGCAGCTGAATGCGGGGGAACGGATCGGGATCACGGGTCCCAACGGAGCCGGGAAATCTACCCTGCTCCGGCTCCTGCTCGGCGTCCAGCAGCCCGACTCCGGTGACGCGTCCATGGGTGCGTCCGTGGCCGTCGGGGAGATCGACCAGGCCCGCGGCCTGCTGGCCGGCGAGCTGTTGCTCGCAGACGCCGTCGAGGCCGTCCTGACGGACCAGACACCGGCGGAGGTGCGCACCCTGCTGGCCAAGTTCGGCCTCAAAGCCGATCACACCAACCGGTCGGTGGAGTCCCTCTCCCCGGGGGAACGGACCCGGGCCGCCCTGGCTCTGCTGCAGGCCCGCGGCGTCAACCTGCTGGTGCTGGACGAACCCACCAACCACCTCGACCTGCCCGCCATCGAACAGCTCGAGGAAGCCCTCGACAGCTATGACGGCGCGCTGCTGCTGGTCACCCATGACCGACGGCTGCTGGAAAACGTTCGCCTTGACGTGCGCTGGAACGTCGAGAACGGCGTCGTCACCGAGTTGCACGCCGATGCCCCGAAAGGCGCCACCACATGAGCATGGACCGGGTTGCCTGGAGCTCCCTCTACAACATCACCCGCGCCTCCAGCGGGTCCAAGCCGTTCTCGAAGGAGACGCTGAAGCGCGTCTTCAGTTTTGCCCGCCCCCACCGCGGCAAGCTGATCGCCTTCGTACTGCTGTCCATCGTGATGGCCTTCCTGGCAGTCGCCACCCCGGTCCTCGCCGGGCAGGTGGTCGACGCGATCATCGCCCACGCGGATGCCGGAACCGTGATCTGGCTGGCCGTCCTGATCGCCGTCGTCGCGGTCGCCGAGGCCGGAATCGGCCTGGTGACGCGCTGGATGTCCTCCACCATCGGTGAAGGCGTGATCGTAGACCTGCGCACGAAGGTCTTCGACCACGTCCAGAAAATGCCGATCGCCTTCTTCACCAGAACTCGGACAGGGGCCCTGGTCAGCCGGCTGAACAACGACGTCATTGGAGCGCAGTCGGCATTCGCCGGCACGCTCTCCGGCGTGGTCAGCAATGTCGTGGCCCTGGCGCTGACCCTTGCGGTGATGCTGAACAAATCGTGGCTCGTGACGGTGCTCGCCATGATCCTGCTGCCGATCTTCCTGATCCCGGCCCGCCGGATGGGTTCCAAGCTGGCCGATCTGCGGCGCGAAGCCGCCGAACACAACGCCACCATGGGCACCCAGATGACCGAGCGCTTCTCCGCGCCCGGCGCCACACTGGTCAAACTCTTCGGCCGCCCCGATGAGGAATCCCACGAGTTCGCCCTCCGGGCCGGCCGGGTCCGGGACATCGGCGTCCGCACCGCCATGCTGCAGTTCACCTTCGTCACGGCGCTGACGCTGGTCTCAGCCCTGGCCCTCGCCCTGGTCTACGGACTGGGCGGCTGGCTCGCGCTCGAGGGTCAGCTGGCCGCCGGCGACGTCGTGGTGCTCGCGCTGCTGCTCACCCGCCTGTACGCGCCGCTGACGGCCCTTTCGAGCGCACGGGTGGAGGTCATGAGCGCCCTGGTCAGCTTCGAGCGTGTCTTCGAGATCCTGGACCTCAAGCCGCTCATCCAGGAGAAGCCGGACGCGGTGGCCTCCCCGCCCGGTCCGCTCTCGCTGGAGTTCGACAACGTCCGGTTCGCCTACCCCTCGGCGGAGAAGGTCTCGCTGGCCTCCCTCGAGGACGTGCTGACCCTGGACACCCGCGGCGGCGAGGAAGTGCTGCACGGCATCAGCTTCCGGGTGGAAGCCGGGCAGACCGTGGCCCTGGTCGGCTCCTCAGGGGCGGGCAAGTCCACCATCGCGCAGCTCCTGTCCCGCCTGTACGACGTCGACTCGGGCGCCATCCGCTTCGGCGGCACCACGCCGGGCACGGACGTGGACATCCGCGACCTCACGTTCGCGTCGATGCGCGGGACTCTCGGCATGGTGACGCAGGACGGCCACCTGTTCCACGAGAGCATCGCCTCCAACCTGCGCCTGGCCCGCCCGGAGGCCACCGAAGAGCAGATGTGGGATGTGCTGCGCCGTGCCCGGCTCGAAGACATGATCCGGTCCCTGCCCGATGGCCTGGACACCGTGGTGGGGGAGCGCGGCTACCGGCTCTCCGGCGGCGAGCGGCAACGCCTGACGATCGCCCGCCTGCTGATCGCGCAGCCGCGGGTGGTCATCCTCGACGAAGCCACCGCCGCGCTGGATTCCACCAACGAGGCCGCCGTCCAGGAGGCGCTGGGCGCCGCGCTGGAAGGCCGCACCGCCGTCGTGATCGCCCACCGTCTCTCGACGATCCGCGCAGCGGACGCGATCCTCGTGGTGGAGGGCGGCTCGATCGTGGAGCGCGGTACCCACCGGGAGCTCCTTGCCGCCGAGGGACGCTATGCGGAGCTGTACCGGACGCAGTTCTCCGAGGCCAGCGCGGTCGCTCAGGAGGCTGTGCCCGGCTACTGAGACGGTGGTTGGCGGCCGGTGCGGTCCGGTACTGGTCCTAGCCCGCTGAAGGTTTGGCGGACAGGGCAGGCAGCACATGGTCCGTCAGCAGCGGGGCGAGGTCTGCCGGCAGCTCGGCGGACAGGTCCAGCCAGCGAATCTCTGCGATTTCCGCCGACGGCCGGGCGCTCCACACCCCCGGTGCCGTGAAGACGGTGGCCTCGATCTGGGTGGCCGCCTCGTTGGCGGCATCCGCCAGCCAGCAGCCCAGCAGGTCCAGCCGGTCCGGGGCCAGCACGATCCCCACTTCTTCCTGGAGCTCGCGCGCCGCTGCCTGGGCCGCCGTTTCGCCGGGCTCGGGTTTGCCGCCGGGGTGCATGAACTTGTCCGTGCCCCGTTTGCGGACGGTCAGGAGGCGTCCGGAGCGATCGAAAACGCAGACGGCGGAGACGACAATGCGCGGATTCACCCTGCACGCCTTATGTCCGGCGCGGCATCCGTCGATGCGTCCGGTGCAGCCTGTGGTGCCCGGCCTGGTCCTGCTTCCAGCCGACGCAGGACGGACTCCAGCAACTGGTCCTTGGCAGGCCCTGTGACGTCCCAGTGGTAGCCCCATTGGGCCGGTCCGAGGACCCTGTACGTCACGCGGTAGGTGTCAGGGTCGCACCAGTGCTCATCCTGGTTGGCCTGGCCGGCAAAGCCCATGCGGTGGAAGGGGCGGCCGTCCGGGAAGTACACGTCCAGGACATCGGGCGTGTCCGCCGGCTGCAGCAGATATTCCCGGCTCGCCTGGGCGGTGAACGGCGTGCCGCCTACGGTTGCCCACCGCACGGTGCCTTCTTCACGCCACAACAGGCCGTCGTCGTCGGCAGTGAAGCGTACGACGCCGGTGAAGGTTCCGCGGGTCCCGGTGGCGCGGTCCAGCAGTGTGCGGTCGACGGACCAGGAGCCGCGCAGGTAGGCACGGAGATCAAAGTCCGGACCCGGGTCCGGGGTTTCGTCCGGGGCAGGAATGTTCAAGTGCCCTCGATTGGAATCGAACCAACGACACCGGCTTTAGGAGAGCCGTGCTCTATCCACTGAGCTACGAGGGCGGGCATCCGCGGGCGGCCGGGGCCGGTCCGGTCGGACACGGATATAAGCATACAAGGTGAGCGCGCGTACTACGCTCTTGGCATGACTGCAGGAACCACCGAACTTTCCGCCGGAGCCCTCTACTACCCGGATGTGGCCGCGACCCGGTTTTACGTTGGTGCCCTCGCGAAGCTGAGCGTGCTGCAGTATTTCGTGGCGGAAGCGGCTGTGATCGGCGCCTGGGCGGGAGAGGATCCATACAGCCGCCGCACGGGCTACATCAGCGACCTCGGCGCCGTGGCGTGCGGGGAATTCGACGGCCGGGACGTCTGTTCGCCGGCGCATCTGTTGATGAACGCGTCCTTTGTGATCCAAGGCCTTGGCATGATGATCGGGGCGCTCCTGCTCGGCTCGGCGCTCCTGTGCTGTGCCGCGCGGGCCGRCGTGCCCTTCAGGCGCGGCCGGGCGCCGGGCCGGGCGCGTTGGGGCGCGGGGGCCGTGGCCGCGGGGGCCGCCCGGCTGCTGACCGGCACCGCCGGGGCAGGAACAATCATCGTGGGGCTGGTGCCCGAAGACACGGGATCGGCCTGGCACATGGCCGGCGCACTGATGTACTTCGCAGCCGGGGCCCTGGCGCTCCTGGTCCTCGGCTGGGTTTGGCTAAGGCAGACGCCGCTCGGGTGGTTCATCCTGGCCTGCGGCGCCGTGTCTATGGCGGCGCTCATTGCGGGCGGACTGACGGGCATGCACGTGCCGGAACCAGGCACCCTCGAGCGGCTCATGGGTTACCCCATAACGGTTGGCATCGCCGCGGCCGGCCTCGTCATCGCCCAGCGGGTCCAGCACGAACGCACAGTGCGCAAGCACGCCCGGGCCCAGACCCGCTGAGGCAAACTTGCCCGGGCCCAGACCCGCTGAGGCAAGCTCGCCCGGCCCGCTGGGCCGGGGCCCTGGAGAAGGCGCTTAGGGTGTCGGCGCAGCGGTCGCCGTCGCCTTGGCCATGATCTTCATCAGTTCCTCGTCCCGCAGCTTTGACCACGGCGACTCCGGCGATCCCTGCAGCGCAGCTTCGGGGCTGTCGGTCTGGGTCCACCATTTTGCTTCGAAGACCCGGCCTTCGAAGAGCACCCGGGCGCCCTTGCGGTAGACCGTGGCCGGCTGCCACGCGGGGGCCGTCCCGGCCGGTGCCGTCAGCTGCGGCGTCGGCCGGTCGGCGGCCAGGACCGGACCGATAATGTGCCAGGGGGTCGCGGTGCCTTGGAGGACGGGATCATCCGGGGTGTCGGCGCGGGTCCACCATTTGGCCTCGTAGACGTTCGAATGCCACACGATCCGCTCTCCGGCGGTGTAGGCGGTGTTCTCGGACCACACCGGATACGGGCTGGTGGAGGGGTTGTCGCTGACGGCCGGGACCGGCGTCTGCGCAGCCGCGGCGGCCGGCGCAGCCGAGGGGCTGGCCACGACGCCCGCGCCGAGGATCGTGGCGAAGGATGAGCTTCCCTGGTCCACGCCGCTGCAGCCATCGGAAACCTTCGTTACGTCCGGGAAATTCTGGCTGCAGGTGCGGTCACGGTTCAGGGACCACATGGAAAGCCGGCCGATGCCGCGGGCACTTGCGTAGGCGCTGAGTTCCTGCGCGTCCTTCAATGTGAAAATCTCGCCGGCGACGTCGTTCTGGCCGATCATCGGCGTCAACCCGACCTTCCGCCAGACCGTCCCGCTGCCCATCTCGGTGCCGGCGGTCCGATAAAGGCCGGTCAGCTGCTGGTGGGTGGCTTCCGCGGCGGACACCGCGTTCTCGTACATCGACCGGCCCGGCAGCATGCTCCCGCCGTAGTCCATGGTCATGGCGTTCACCCCGGCGAGGTCGACCCCCGCAGTGATCATCTTCTGGACGGCCTCGCTGCCCGCCGCCGTGAGACCGTTGGGATCCGCCGGCAGTGTCAGCCAGACACTCAGGGACTTCCCGTCGCGCTGGCGGTCCTGCTGGAGCGCGGCGATGGCCGCCGAACGCCGTTCAAGGGCCGCGGCGTTGGAAAGGGCCTCGCCTTCGACGTCCAGATCGATGCTGCTGACCTTATAGCGGTCCAGGACGGTCCGGTAAGCCGACTTGAGCTGGGCAGGATCGGTGCACGTAACGGCCAGCTCCTGGTTGGCCAGCCCGCCGAAGGACACCGCCACGGTGCCGCCGAGCTGCTGGAGCCGGGCCACCCGCCGGTCCAGGTCCAGCGAGGCCGCGGCGTCGGAGAGGGAGTAGGCGGCCCCCCAGGAAGGCGAGCACGGGTCCTTGGGATCAGCCACCACGAAGGACAGCACGACTTTTTCGGCTTCCTTGGACGCCGGGTCCTCGAATGCGTACCGGGGCGTCGCCGTGACGTCCACATATCCCGAGAAAACGGACGGGATGGCCTCGGCCGCCCGGACGTCCTGGAAGTTGCCCCATGCGGCCACGCCGCCGGCGGCGGCCGCCACGACGGCGCCGACGAGGACACCCAGCCGGACCACTGATAGTTTGCGGCCTGGGAAGCGTTCGGACACGGGGTCCCCCTTGTGTGTCTTTCGGTGAGCAGCCGGGCATGCGCCGGCAGCCGGCATCAGCTCGTGAAATTTCCGGGGTGTCTGATGTCCGGCAAGCCTCTGACCTTGCATTATCATAAGGGCACTCACCGGAACATTCCGGTGCGGCGTGCGGGTTTTGCCGTAGGCGCGCGCCAATATGCCGACTTTGCAGTCTTATGGGGACTAATGCCAGATCAGCTTGTCTTGCCGCGCGTGGATTCGGAAAGCGCGACCACCGAACAAAAAGGTCCGGTCCGGCGCCGTCAATGGGGGTCAGAGCGGCGTTCCGAGCCGCTGTCGATTGTTCATCCGAGGCCGTCCCGGCGCAAAATAATCCTCGGCCGCCTGGGAATTCTCACGACGCTGGCGGCTTGGGTAACCTACGTTATTTCCACCATTCTGAAAGAGCTCGCTGACAACCCCAATGCGGGTTTCAGGTTTCAGTTTGAGACGGTTTCCTATCTTGTCGTCGTAACATTTCTGACGTTTTCGGCCCTCATGTATCTGATGGCCCGGCAGGGGGCCCTGTACCGGTTCCGCGACCATGCCAGGGTGCCTCGCGGCGAGCTGGACCGGCACTTCGCCGAGTCCTCGGAGGGCATCACGGTGTTGGTGCCCTCCTATGCCGAGGAACCCCAGGTGGTGCGGGCCACACTGTGGTCCGCGGCGCTGCAGGAGTTCCCGGATCTCAAAGTGGTGCTGCTCCTCGATGACCCGCCGCATCCCTCGGACCTGGGTGACCGGGTCCGGCTGGACAAAACCCGCGGGCTGACCGCGGAGATCGCCGCCGAGCTCAGCGTCCCGGCCGCGCGCTTCAACGCTGCCCTGGCCGAATTCCGAAGCCGGGATAAGGCGCACGGGCGCGGTACTGCGGCCGAGGTGGCCCTGCTGATCGCCGAATATGAGGCAGCCGCCGAATGGCTTGAATCGATGGCGGCTGCCGAAACAGTGGAGGATCACGTCGACGAGTTCTTTGTCGACCTCGTCCTGATGGGCCTGGCCCGCGAGCTGAGGCTCGTGCTCCTGGGACTGAACGGCGCGCTGGCCCAGCAGACCTCGCCGCCGCGCACACGGATCGAAGAGCTTTACCTCCGGCTGACCTGGATCTTCAACGTCTCCACCGAAACGTTTGAACGCAAGAAGTACGCCAGCCTGTCCCACGAGGCGAACAAGGCCATGAACCTCAACGCCTACATTTCGCTGATGGGTCACACCTGGCACAAGGAAACCACCGCCGACGGCGTGGTTCTGCGCAAGGTAGCGGCCGGCGTCGTTCCTGACCTGGACGGCGAGATCATGGACGTCCCGGACACGACCTATCTGTTGACGCTCGACGCCGACTCGCTGCTTTTGCGCGATTACTGCCTCCGGCTGGTCTACTTCCTGGAATCGGCCGGCAACGAGCGCGTCGCCGTCACCCAGACGCCGTACTCTTCCTTCCGCGGGGCCCCTACCCGCATCGAGCGGGTCGCCGGAGCCACCACTGACCTCCAGCACATCCTCCACCAGGGCATGACCTACTACGGTGCGACCTTCTGGGTGGGCGCCAACGCCGTCATCCGCAAACGCGCCCTGGAGGACATCGTCGAGGTGGAGACCACCGGCGGCTTCGAAATCCGGACCTACATCCAGGACCGAACCGTCATCGAAGATACCGAATCCAGCATCGATCTCGGCCAGCACGGCTGGACCCTGGTGAACTATCCGGAACGGCTCAGCTACAGCGCCACACCCCCGGACTTCGGCTCCCTCGTGGTCCAGCGCCGTCGCTGGGCGAACGGCGGCCTGCTGATCCTGCCCAAGCTGTGGGTCCAGCTCCGCCAACACCGGTCCGAGCGCCGCGCGATCCTGTTCCGGGAGGTGCTGCTGCGGGTGAACTACATGGCGTCCATCGCGTGGGCGAGCTTTGGCCTCGTCTTTCTCCTGGCGTACCCCTATGACAGCAGGCTGCTGAGCCCGATCGTGTTCATCGCCGCCCTGCCGTATTTCCTGGCCATGGGCAGCGACCTGCGCGACTGCGGGCACCGCTTCAGTGACATCCTCCGGATCTACGGCTTCAACCTCGTGCTGCTGCCGGTAAACCTGGCCGGCGTGCTGAAATCGCTGCAGCAGGCCGTCACAGGCGACAAGATTCCCTTCGCCCGCACCCCCAAAGTCAAGGACCGCACCGCCGCCCCGGCGATCTACGTCCTGACGCCGTACGCAATCGTCGCCTTCTCGCTGCTCACCGTCTGGCGGGACGCGCAAGTGGGGAACTGGGGCAATGTGGCCTTCGCCTCCGTCAACGCCGTCCTGGCAGCGGGCGCGATCCGCGCTTACATCGGAGTCTTCAATTCCGCGGTGGATGTCTTCCTCGGGGTGGTTAACTGGCTATATGTCAGTCCCAGGCCCAAGAAGGCGCAGGAGAGCCCCGTGATTGCCAAGTCAGCCGAGGAAGTCGACTGGGAAACGATTCTCTATCACGGCGACCGGCGGCTGAACCGCGACCTCCGGGGCTCCACCGACCGCCGCCGTCGAATTGCGGTGCGATGACGCTCGAGGCCCTGGCCGGGCCCGAGGGGCGGCGGCCGGAGGGGCTGCCGGACACGGCAGCGGCCGCAGCCGGCGCCGTCCTGGGAGCGGCGGCACTGGCCGCGGCCCAGGAGATCGACGGGTCGCTTGCCGACGGTGGCGCCGCCCGTAGCATCGGGGTGCGCATGATCGACGGCGGAATCATCGAGGTCCTGCTGCCCCCAAACCAGGAAATCGAGGGTCCGGAAGCGCGCATCGCCGGTGACATCGTCCGTTCCCTCGCCGCGGGACGGCGGATGCCGGTGCTCCTGGTGATCACCGGCGTCGTGGGTGTCAGCATGGAGGCGCGCCAGATCTACAGCGGTTCCATAGCGGCGACGGCGTTCGCCCTGGTGGGCGAGAGCCCGGTGGATCGGGTCATTGCCCACTACCTCCTGCGATCAAGAAGCGAGACGATCCCGGCCCAGTTCTTCACCTCTGAATCCGCGGCCGTCGAGTGGCTAAGGCAGTACACCCGTGAAGAATGAAGCACCGGACCCCAGGCTGCACGCCCTTGTCGAGGGCATCGTGCGGATCGCCGGAGGCGATCTGAGCACCCGGATCCCGCATTCCGGAGCCCGCGACGACGTCGCCGCCGTCATTGCCGGCATCAACCTGATGGCCGATGACCTGCAGACCATCTACCAGGAGCTGGAGGAGCGGGTCGAAAGCCGCACGGCCATGCTGCGCGAGGCGCAGGTGGAGCTCGAACGCATGGCGCTGACCGACCCCCTGACCCAACTCGCCAACCGGACGGCACTGAACTCGGTCCTGAGCCATGCCCTGGCGGAGTCCTCGCGCGGCGAAATGCCGCCGGCCCTCCTGATTCTCGATCTCGATTCCTTCAAGGGCATTAACGACACCCTGGGGCACAGCGCCGGCGACGACGTCCTGCGGGCTATCGCACGCCGGCTCCAGGACGCCGTTCGCGAAACGGATACTGTGGCGCGTCTTGGCGGCGACGAATTCGCCGTCATGCTGCCGAAGTCCAATCTGGTCCGGGCGCGCAGGGTGGCCAACAGGATCCTCAAGGCGCTCAGTGAGAGCCTCGACGTCGGGGACCTCAAAATCACGTGCGGAACGAGCATCGGCCTGCGGATCGCGGAACCCGGCCAGTCAGTCGATGACCTGGTCATGGAAGCCGACACGGCCATGTACGCGGCCAAAGCGCAGCAGCACAGCAGCATCAAGGTCTTCGAGCCGGCCCTGCTGTACGCGCGCAGGCTGCAGAGCGTCATGGTTACGGAAATGCGCGAAGCAATCCGGCAGGACCAGCTGACCCTGCACTACCAGCCGGTGGTGGACCTCGCCACGGGCCGAATTGAGGGCGTCGAGGCGCTGGTCCGGTGGAACCACCCGGAGCGTGGTCTGCTCATGCCGGACCAGTTCATTCCCCTGGCCGAGGAAACCGGCATGATCGTTGATTTGGGTCACTGGGTGCTGCGTAATGCTGTGCGTCAATTGCGGAAATGGCAGCAGGAATTGAAGGTGGACAGCACCTTCAACGTCCGCGTCAACATTTCCACCACCGAGCTTCAAAATCTCGAGCTGATCGAACATGTGCGCGACATCCTCCGGGAAACCGGTGTGGATGCATCAAACCTGATCGTGGAGCTGACGGAATCCATGGCCGTCACTGGCGGTGACGTCGACCAGTATTCGCTCAATGGCCTGCGGCGTCTCGGCGTGCAGCTTGAGATCGATGACTTCGGGACCGGCTATTCCTCCATCAGCTACCTGCGCAAGCTGCCCGTGAACGTGGTCAAGATCGACCGCAGCCTGATCAGCGGCCTGGGCGACGACGAGCAGCAGCGGGACTTCGTGGCGGCGGTGCTGCATCTGATCCACGCCTGCGGCCTGAAGGCGCTGGCCGAGGGGATAGAGACGCAGGAGCAGGCGGACGTGCTCCGCGAGATGGGCTGCGGCAGCGGCCAGGGCTACTATTTCGGCCGGCCCGCACCGGCCGCCGACGTGGTGGCGTTGTTTGGCCGGAATTAGTAAGTTCGGTTCGTAGTGCCGAGTCTTGATGGTTATTTTCGGAAGTTTAAACAGCGACGGCGGGTGCCGGAATCAATTCCGACACCCGCCGCCTGTCAAAGCAGTCTCCGTTACTTCTTGATGGAGTCCGGCCACCAGCCGATAGCGGCGATTGAGCTGTGTCCGGAGGTGTCAGCTGCAGCAGAAATCGCTGCGGAGGCGGACATTCCAGCGGTTGCCAGCGCACCGGCGACGAGGAGTGTTGCAAGGGTCTTCTTCATTAGGACTCCTGATACGTAAGAGGCTGATGTGACTCATGTGACTTGTGGTGCAGATTTAGTATAGGGCCAAACGACACGCCGCTGTATAACGATTCGCTCCGCAATGTGCGAAGTCGTGTTACTCGCGCGAAGCTTCGGAAGTCCTGAGTCAATATTGCGCAGGTCTTGCTTGCGCGGTTTGTTCGTTTCCGCTCCCGCGGCAACGGATAATTGAGACATGCAACAAAGCTCCGTTTCCCCCTCGTACGCCGCTGCAGAGCTGCAGGCGCGCGAGCTCCGGTCCAGTCACGACTTCAGCGAGGCCGCGAACGCCGCGCAGATGGCCGCGGATATTGCCAGTGCCGAAGGTGATTCGTCGTCATGGTGGCACATGACGTTGTTCCGGGCCGAGAGCCTCATTGCCGCCGGAGAAATTGAAGCTTGCGCGGAACTTGCCGGCACATTGATTGCTGAACCCCGGGGCGGGAACCGGCAGCTTCAGGCCCAGGTACACATCCTCCTGGCCCTGACCCGCCGGGGCATGGGTCTGCTTGAAGAGGCAGCCGACGAGGCCAGAATCGCAACGGACCTCATGGACGGCGAAGACGACGTCGAAATCGCGGTCAAGGCCCGGCAGGCCCTCATCGCGGCGCTCGCGGACAGCGGAAGACTCGACGAAGCATGGGCCGAAAGCCTCATCATGGCCGACATCATCTCGGGCGAAGTCGATGATCAGTTGGTGGGCAAGGCGTACTGGGTCATCGGAAACGTCGCGTTCCTTTGCAGCAAAGTCGCCGAGGGGCTGCACTATCACGAGCTCGCCGCCGGCACGTTTTCGCCGGCGCGGAACCTCACTGTCTGGGCAAAGTTCAATAAGGCTTCCGCTGCCATGCGGCTCGCCGCCGACGTTGCGGACGCGGACACGCTGCGCTGTATTGAGCGCGCGGAACTCGCCACCGACGTCATTGGCGGCACTGAGGAAGACCACATTCTGCTCAAGTTGAACCGCGGCCACTGGAACTTCCTGGCCGGGGACCAGAATGCGGCGATCGCTACTCTTGATGGCATCTTCCCGGTCCCCGAAAAGACGTCGCCGCAAATACTGGGCGAGGCATATCTGCTGCTGGGCCGGTCGCACGCCGCTTTGGGAAACAGGGCCGAAGCGCGGAAACACTTACTGGAAGCCGCCGACCACTTTGAGAAGGCAGGAGCCCCACAACGTGCGGAGCAGACCCTTGAATTCCTGAACGAAGTGCCCTGACTCCGCGCTGAGGTGGACATGCCCTCCGCCGACGGTGAGGGTTGGACATAATGGCAAGATGTCCACGGGCAGCGCCCAAGGATGGACATGCTCCGCGCTCGAGGCCGCGTGCGAGGGACGACTCCACCCGCCGCGACCAAGGCTGGGCATGTCCCGCGTCCTAAGCCGCGGGTAGGTAAATGGCTCTGGCGCGTGGATCAGGACTGGGCATGTCCCGCGGTGGGGGAAGCCGCGGCAGCCTTGCGTCCAAGGAACACGGCCGCACCGCCGGCCAGAAGGCTCAGCGCCAGGAGTACCCAGCCGGCCACGGTGAGCCCGGAGGCCAGGGCGACCTGGCCGCCGTCGAGAGTGCGGACGGACATCATTTCGTCGATCACCGTGTTGCCCCACAGCCGGACCACGACAAAGAGCAGCGGCAGCGCCCACAGCGCCCAGCGCAGAGATTTCCGTGCCACGTTGGTTCCGATCAGCAGCAGCCAGGTGAAGCCAAAGATCAGCGGGAAGAGCATGCCGGCCGTCTTGTGGACGTAGTTCAGCTGGCCCCGGGCGTCGGCGTCCATGGCCGCGCGCAAGTGCTCGACGAAGCCTTGGTCAAAGCCGCCGACCAATGAGTCGGGCATTGCCTGGCCGCCCGACAACTGCGTGAGCTGGTTGAGGGTGAGCAGGTGCAGATACCAGAACAGGAACAGGCTGGCCACGACTCCGGCGATCACAATCAAATTGCTGTTGCTCTGTGCCTTCTGCGGTGTCCGGTTGGTGGTCGGATTGATCACCGGCGGGAGATGGTGCTGGGGGACCGCCGCGTTAGCGCCGTGCTTTTTGATCCGCTGCGCGGGTGTCTTGGCCATGGCTCCATTATCGCCCGTTCCGCACGGCCATTCGGAACAGCAGTCCGCGCCGGCTGTTCACTGTCAACGGGCGCCGATAGTCTGGGACGCGTGACCGAAATAGGAAAACACCGGCTTGGCCGGCATAGCACCGCAGATCTCGACCCGTCACTGGATGACTACCAACTGGCCGAGGCCCTGGTCCGCGAGGCCGGCACGCTGGCGCTGTTGATGCGGCAGGCGGGTCTTGAGGGCAGGCAGAAGACGTCGGTCTCCGACGTGGTCACGGCCGCCGACCACGCCGCCGAGTCCTACGTGCTGGAACAGCTTCGGCGCTGCCGGCCCGATGACGCCGTCCTGGGCGAGGAGGGAGCCTCCGTGGAGGGCAGCACCGGCCGGACCTGGGTCATTGACCCCGTCGACGGGACCTTCAATTTCCTGCATGGATCCACGTACTGGTGCTCGGCCATCGCCCTGAAGGATTCCTCCGGTGCAGGACTCGGCGCCATCTTCCAGCCGGAGGAGGACAAACTCTGGCTGGGCGGGACGTCCCGGGCAGCAACGCTCAACGGCGAAAAACTGGTGACTTTCCTCCCCGGCGCGTCCGGAGGCACCGGGCGCTCTGACACGCCGGTGTCTGAACTCGGCGCGGCAACGTACATCCACCCGACGTGGCTTGCCGATCCAATGTGTGCCATGYCCTGGCACGCAGCAGCGACGTCGGCGGCCTCGCTTCGCATGTTCGGGTCCGGCTCCTGCGACCTCGGCCGGGTGGCGGACGGGGAGCTCGGCTGCTGGTTCCAGCACAGTTGCCCCGAGTGGGACTGGCTGCCCGGGAAGGCAATCGTCGAGGCGGCCGGCGGCGCGACCGACGTCGTCCGGGTCAACGGACTCGACTGGTTCATCGCGGGAGGCACGACGGCGGTGCGGCAGTTGCGTGCCGCGCTCAGCTCCGGCGCCGTCGGCTAGGCTTCCCACCCGGAGGACCTGGCCGGGGGGACATGCTCATTCCTTAGCCCCAGGGTCCGTGGGACATGCTCATTCTTCGCGCCGAGGACCGGGCAAATGGGATGGTGTCCGGTGGTGGCGGTGTCCGCGGAACATGCTCATTCCAAAGTCCAATCTCCGGGGGACATGCTCATCCTTCGCTGCCCGGGCTGGACATAAGGGCACTATGTCCACTCGACGCGGGTGGGGGAGGGCATGCTCATTCCCAAGTGCAGTCTCCGGGGGACATGCGCATTCTCTGCTGCCGTGCCGTGCCATCTCTTGGGGACATGCTCATTCGTTAGCGAAGTCTCCGCGGGACATGCTCATTCTTCGCGCCGAGGACCGGGCAAATGGGGATGGTGTCCGGTGGTGGCGGTGTCCGCGGAACATGCTCATTCCACAGTCCAATCTCCGGGGGACATGCTCATTTCTCAGCGAAGTCTCCAGAGGGCATGCTCATTTCTTAGCGAAGTCTCCAGAGGGCATGCTCATTCCTTGGTGAAGTCTCCGTGGGACATGCGCATTCTTCGCGGCCAGGGCTGGACATAAGGGGATTATGTCCGGTGGTGGCAGTGTCCGCGGAACATGCTCATTCCACAGTCCAATCTCCGGGGGACTTGCTCATTTCTTAGCGAAATCTCCAGAGGGCATGCTCATTCCTTGGCGAAGTCTCCGTGGGACATGCGCATTCTTCGCTGCCAGGGCTGGGCATGAGGGGATTATGTCCACTGGGCACGGGCAGGGGAGGGCATGTCCCGAGGGGCGGACGCGGCTGTCAGTGGCACCGCCTAGACTTAGATACACCATGGATATGTTGTTTGACCCTTACGCCGACGGACCCTTCCAAGCTGCCTCCAAGGCGGCGGCAGGCACAAAATCGCGGGCCGGGTCCGGCCTGGCCGGCGTGGATTCAGGGTCGGATCTTGCCCCGCACGGCGGCCCGCACGGCGGCAGCGCGCACGGCGGCGGCCCGAACGGCGGCAGCGCGCACGGCGGCCCTGACGGCGGCTGGGACCGCCCGTCGCTTCCGAACGCCAGCGAACTCCTCGAGGGGCTGAACCCCGAGCAGGAAGAAGCGGTCAAGCACGCCGGCAGTGCCCTGCTGATTGTGGCCGGGGCGGGATCGGGCAAGACCCGCGTGCTCAGCAACCGGATCGCCTACCTCATCGCCACTCGGCGTGCCCACCACGGCGAGATCCTGGCCATCACGTTCACCAACAAGGCCGCGGCCGAAATGCGGGAACGGATCGAGGCACTGGTCGGCGGCCGGGCCAAGACCATGTGGATTTCCACCTTCCACTCCTCCTGCGTCCGGATTCTGCGTCGCGAGGCCAAGAATGTCGGGCTGAACTCCAACTTCTCGATCTACGACTCCGCCGACTCACTGCGCCTGATCACGCTGGTCGCCAAGAACCTTGACCTTGACCCCAAGCGCTTCGCGCCCAAGGCCATCCAGCACAAGATTTCCGCGCTCAAGAACGAGCTCATCGACGCCGACAGCTACTCCTCCAGTGCCAATTACAACGAACCATTCGAGCAGGCCGTCGCCGAGGTCTTCAAGGGCTACACCCAGCGCCTGCGCCAGGCCAACGCCATGGACTTCGATGACCTGATCGCCGAGACCGTCTACATGTTCCGGGCCTTCCCGGCGCTCGCCGACTCCTACCGGCGCCGCTTCCGGCACGTCCTCGTGGACGAATACCAGGACACGAACCACGCCCAGTACGCCCTGGTGCGCGAGATCGTCGGCGAGGGCCCCGATGCCGCCGAGCTCACCGTCGTCGGCGATTCAGACCAGTCCATCTACGCCTTCCGCGGCGCGGACATCCGCAACATCGTGGAGTTCGAGAAGGACTACCCGGACGCCCGCACCATCAAGCTCGAGCAGAACTACCGCTCCACCCAGACCATCCTCAGCGCCGCCAACTCGGTGATCTCCCGCAACCCCAACCGGCCGGAGAAACGGCTCTGGACGGCCGAGGGCGACGGCGAGAAAATCGTCGGCTACGTCGGCGAGAACGAACACGACGAGGCCCAGTTCATCGCCAAGGAAATCGACCGGCTCCAGGACGAGGGCAATCTGCGTCCCGGCGACGTCGCCATTTTCTACCGCACCAACGCCCAGTCCCGCTCGATCGAGGACGTCCTGGTCCGGGTGGGACTGCCCTACAAGGTGGTCGGCGGCACCCGCTTCTACGAGCGCAAGGAGATCAAGGACGCCCTCGCCTACCTGCGGGTCCTGGTTAACCCCGACGACGACGTCAACCTCCGCCGCATCCTCAACGAACCCAAGCGCGGCATCGGCGACCGCGCAGAGGGTGCCGTCGCCTCCCTCGCAGAGCGTGACCGGACTTCCTTCATGGCTGCCGCGAGGCGAGCCGATGAAGCCCCGGGCATGGCGACCCGCTCGGTCAACGCCGTGCTGGGCTTCGTGAAACTCCTCGACGACCTCGCCGAGGTGGCCTCCGGCTCCGGCGCGGCCGCGGCGCTGGAAGCAGTGCTCGAACAGACCGGCTACCTCGCCGGGCTGCGTTCCAGCACCGACCCGCAGGACGAATCGCGGGTGGAGAACCTCGCCGAGCTGGTCGCCGTCGTCCGGGAATACGAACGCGACAACCCCGAGGGCTCGCTCGGAGCCTTCCTGGAGCAGGTCTCCCTCGTGGCCGACGCCGACCAGATCCCGGACGCCCCCGGGGCCGATATCGACGCCGCCGTCGCCGAAGCCAAACGGCTCGGCGTCGTGACCCTGATGACCCTGCACACTGCCAAGGGCCTGGAGTTCCCGGTCGTGTTCCTGACCGGCATGGAGCACGGGCTGTTCCCGCACCAGCGCTCCGCCACGGATCCCAAGGAACTGGCCGAGGAACGCAGGCTGGCCTATGTGGGCCTGACGCGGGCCCGGAAGCGGCTCTACCTGACCCGCTCCGAAGTGCGCAGCATGTGGGGCCAGAGCCAGTACAACCCCGCCAGCCAGTTCATCGAGGAGATCCCGGCCGAGCTGGTCGAATGGAAACGGGAAGGCGCCAGCCGCCAGAGCGGGGGCTGGGGGAGCGGTGCCGCGATCGGGTCCAGCCGCTACGGCGGATCGTTCTGGGGTGCCGGGACCGCCCGCGGTGCCGCAGCCAGCCCGTCCGCGGGCTTCAACGCCGATGTTCCCGCCGCGGTGGCCAAGAACAGGGTCCAGCCGCAGAAGGAAGTCGTCGCCGTCAGCGTGGGGGACAAGGTCAACCACACCAGCTTCGGCAACGGCACCGTCCTGGCGGTGGAAGGCGCCGGGGACAAGACGGTCGCCAAGGTGAAGTTCGACGTCGGCGAGAAGCGGCTGCTGCTGCGCTACGCGCCGCTGACCAAGCTGGACGCCTAGCTGGACGCATAGCTGAACCCCTAGCGGGAGCCGGGTGACTGGTCGGCGTCAGCACCCCGCGCTGCCGGCGGCACCCGTCCGCCGGCGCCCCGCGCTGCCGGCGGCACGGGCTGTTCCCGTACATTACGAACCCGCCGCTGCAGCCGGCGAACATCCCTTCCGCACGCCGTCGGACACCCCAAAAACCCCGTAATCTAGCGGTTTTTCTACGCTCCATAGAATAGTGTCCTTACTCACATAACGGGTACTCTGGAACGGGCTGGTCCGATCGAAGGACTAGAGTTCCCAAAGGAGCATTGCGCCGTGTGGCTCGTTTCCAAGCTTGTCGCAGGGTGCGTTTATTCCGCAGCCCGGTAACCGCGAGTACGTGGGGTCCGGCTGTACAGAAACTACTTCGACGTAGAAGGACACTAAACCGTGGACCTGTTTGAATATCAGGCGCGCGATATGTTCGAGGCGCACGGTGTACCCGTGCTTGCTGGCATCGTGGCGCACACCCCTGAAGAAGCAAAGGCAGCTGCCGAGAAAATCGGCGGCGTAACTGTCGTAAAGGCGCAGGTCAAGGCCGGAGGCCGCGGCAAGGCCGGCGGCGTCAAGGTCGCGAAGACCGCTGACGAAGCGTTTGAACACTCCACCAACATCCTCGGGATGGACATCAAGGGCCACACCGTCCACCGCGTGATGATCGCCCAGGGTGCAGACATCGCCGAGGAATACTACTTCTCCGTCCTTCTGGATCGGGCCAACCGCAACTACCTGGCCATGTGCTCGGTAGAAGGCGGCATGGAAATCGAGCAGCTCGCCGTTGAGCGCCCCGAAGCCCTGGCCAAGATCTCGATCGACCCGGCCGTGGGCATCGACCAGGCCAAGGCTGACGAAATCGTCGCCGCTGCAGGCTTCGCCGAGGAACTGCGTGGCAAGGTCGCCAGCGTAATCCTGAAGCTCTGGGACGTTTTCAAGAAGGAAGACGCCACCCTCGTGGAGGTCAACCCGCTGGTCCTGACCGGCGCCGGTGACATCGTTGCCCTCGACGGCAAGGTCTCCCTCGACGAGAACGC
This sequence comes from Arthrobacter sp. P1_C12_2, assembly GCF_056406415.1. Lineage (NCBI taxonomy): Bacteria > Bacillati > Actinomycetota > Actinomycetes > Micrococcales > Micrococcaceae > Arthrobacter > Arthrobacter sp. P1_C12_2. Next base: position 56,181 of record NZ_JBFUAF010000020.1, read on the forward strand.
CGACTTCCGCCACCCCAAGCACGCTCACCTTGAAGACAAGGACGCTGCTGACCCGCTCGAGGCCAAGGCCAAGGCGCAGGACCTCAACTACGTCAAGCTGGACGGCGAAGTCGGCATCATCGGTAACGGTGCCGGTCTGGTCATGTCCACCCTCGACGTCGTTGCTTACGCCGGCGAGAACCACGGCAACGTCAAGCCCGCCAACTTCCTGGACATCGGCGGTGGAGCGTCCGCCGAGGTCATGGCAGCAGGCCTCGACGTCATCCTGGGCGACCCGCAGGTCAAGTCCGTCTTCGTCAACGTCTTCGGCGGCATCACCGCCTGTGACGCCGTCGCCAAGGGCATCGTCGGTGCACTGGCCGAGCTGGGCCACTCCGCGAACAAGCCGCTGGTAGTCCGCCTCGACGGCAACAACGTTGAGGAAGGCCGCCGCATCCTGGCCGAGGCCAACCACCCGCTGGTTACTCTGGCCGCCACCATGGACGAGGGCGCCGACAAGGCTGCCGAGCTCGCCAACGCAGCGAAGTAGAGGGACTCGACTATGTCTATTTATCTGAACAAGGACTCCAAGGTCATCGTCCAGGGCATCACCGGCGGCGAAGGCACCAAGCACACCGCCCTGATGCTCAAGGCCGGCACCAACGTTGTTGGCGGCGTCAACGCCCGCAAGGCCGGCACCACGGTCCTGCACGGCGACAACGAGATCACCGTTTTCGGCACCGTCAAGGAAGCCATGGCCGAGACCGGCGCTGACGTTTCCATCGTCTTCGTGCCGCCGGCATTCACCAAGGACGCCGTCGTTGAAGCCATCGAGGCCGGCATCGGCCTGGTCGTGGTCATCACCGAAGGCGTGCCGGTGCAGGACTCCGCCGAGTTCTGGGCACTGGCCCAGTCCAAGGTTGACGCCAACGGCAAGCAGGTCACCCGCATCATCGGACCGAACTGCCCCGGCATCATCACCCCGGGTGAGGCCCTCGTCGGCATCACCCCGGCGAACATCACCGGCAAGGGCCCCATCGGCCTCGTCTCCAAGTCGGGCACCCTGACTTACCAGATGATGTACGAACTGCGCGACCTCGGCTTCTCCACCGCCATCGGCATCGGCGGCGACCCGGTCATCGGCACCACCCACATCGATGCCCTCGAAGCCTTCGAAGCCGACCCGGAGACCAAGGCGATCGTCATGATCGGCGAAATCGGTGGCGACGCCGAAGAGCGTGCCGCCGACTACATCAAGGCACACGTCACGAAGCCTGTTGTTGGCTACGTGGCCGGCTTCACCGCTCCGGAAGGCAAGACCATGGGCCACGCAGGCGCCATCGTCTCGGGTTCCGCGGGCACCGCCCAGGCCAAGAAGGAAGCCCTCGAGGCTGCCGGCGTCAAGGTCGGCAAGACGCCGTCCGAGACCGCCAAGCTCCTGCGCGAGGTCTTCGCGACCCTCTAGGTCCGAGGCACCACAGCACTACAAGCGACGCGGGGTCACTGACGGCCCATTCCACTCGGTGGGATGGGCGCGAAGGGACCCCGCGTTGCTTCTTTAAATACAACTTTGAGTACGACGGCGGCAGGCCACCTTCCCCCGGGAGGTGAGCTGACGCCGTCGTACTCTTTAAGGCCCCTGCGTTCCTAGACCTTGGCCCCGGTGAGGACTTCCTCGAGCTTTTCGTAGGCTTCGGACAGGCCGCCCTCCATGCCGGACTGCGCCATGCCATCGCGGGCCTCCATGCTGGGGTAGACCGCGTGGGCGCTGAGCCGCGAACGGCCGCCGCCGAGGTCCTCGAAGGTCAGGAACTCAATGCTCACCACATCGGGGTAGCCGTCGAACTCGAAGGTCTGGATGGCGAAGTCGTTCTCGCGGACGGTGTGGAAGACGCCGCTGAAAACATAGGCGCTGCCGTCCGGCCCGGTGTGGGTGTAGCGGTAGCCGCCGCCGGTCCTGAAGTCGTAGTGGCTAACGCTCATGGTCATCTGCCGCGGCCCCAGCCACTGGGCCACGAGCTCCGGGTCCTTGTGTGCCCGGAAGACCTCGGACACGGGAAAATCGAATTCGCGCTCGATATCGATGAAGGGCAGCCCCTCGGGGACCGTCAGTTTCAGTGCGTTGCTCATGATGCGTCCTTTGCCTGTGTGCCGCCGCGGGCGGCGCGGATTTCAAGCACGGCGTCAAGGCTGCGGAATTGCCCCTCGCGGACCAGCCGGTACTGGTCGATCCAGGCGGTGAGCGCTTCCAGCCGTGCGGGATTCAGGTGCACGGGCCGGCGCTGGGCGTCACGGGTGCGCGTGACAAGTTGCGCCTGCTCGAGGACCTGGATGTGTTTCGAGACTGCCTGCTTGCTGATCGCGAAAGGCTCCGCCAGTTCATTGACGGTGGCCGGACCCCGGCTGAGCCGGGCGATGATGCGGCGGCGGACCGGATCGGCGAGGGCGAGGAAGGCCGCGTCGAGCTCGGCGTCGTCACGTGCTTCCACTCGGTGTCCCACCTCCTCGTCCCAAAGTCTCCGCGTCCCAAATCTCCGCGCAATCAGGATCTCTGCGCAACTCAGATTGTAATCAACGAACTCGTTGATCAACCTCTACGTTGTTAACGTACCGCCGAAGCCGTAGTCCGTGCAATACCCCAAACGGCGTGGAAATCCTTGCGTCCCTTCGTTCGAGTTTGTTAGTATGTCAGGACAAACTACCGAAGGAGATGCGAGTGCCTCTCGTGCGAATTGATGTCAATCAGGGCCGCAGTGCGGAGCAGCTCCGCGGAATCAGCGGGGGAATCCATGCTGCGATCGTGGCCGAATTTGGCATTCCGGAGCGGGACTACTTCCACGTGCTGACCGAACATTCCGCCGGGCAGATTGTCGCCCAGGATGCCGGGCTCGGCTTCGAGCGAACACCGGATGTGGTGATGATCCAGATCTTCACCCAGGCCGGGCGCAGCCAGCCAGCCAAGCAGTCTCTGTTTGCCGCCATTGCAGACAGGCTGGCCGACGTGGGGGTTGCCGGCGAGGACGTTTTCATCGGATATGTGGAGAACACCGCGGGGGACTGGTCGTTCGGCTTCGGGCGGGCCCAGTACGTCACCGGTGAGCTTGGGGTCCCTGCCAAGTAACTGCCGCGGCGATCCCGGCCCTTCTGGCGCCGCAGCGACACCCGGGCCGAGGGGCTTTTGAAGGCTCCCGTGTCATGTTGTAAATATGTCAGTACAAACCTTTGACAGTACATGGATTCTAAGGCAAAGTAGTGGTTGTGGCCCGGCTCACGCCGGCCCCTAAGCACCGAATAAGCACCGAAGCTCAGGCTGCGCAAAGGTATCGAGTTCACACCAGAAAGGTCCACGATCACCGTGACCCACGAATTGCTTACGATCGGGCGAATCAGTGTTGATATCTACCCGAACGACATCGGGGTGGATCTGGAGGATGTCACTTCCTTCGGAAAGTACCTTGGCGGATCCCCGTCCAACGTAGCGGTCGCCGCTGCCCGCCACGGCCGGCGCACCGCCGTCATCACCCGCACCGGCGACGACGCCTTCGGCAAGTATCTGCACCGCGAACTGCGCAAGTTCAACGTGGACGACTCCTTCGTCACGGCGGTCAAGGAGTGGCCCACAGCAGTCACGTTCTGCGCCATCAAGCCGCCGGAAGACTTCCCCCTCTACTTCTATGGACGCTTCCCCACAGCACCTGACCTGCAGATCAAGGCCGAGGAGCTGGACCTGGACGCCATCAGGGACGCCGGAATCTTCTGGTCCACCGTCACCGGTCTCTGCCAGGAGCCCAGCCGTACCGCCCAGCTCACGGCACACGAGGCACGGCCCCGCACCGGCCTCAAGGAAGGCCAATTCACCATTCTGGACCTCGACTACCGGCCGATGTTCTGGACCTCCGAGGAGGATGCCCGGGAACAGGTAGCCAAGATCCTGCCGCACGTCACCGTCGCGATCGGCAACGACAAGGAATGCGCCGTCGCCGTCGGTGAGGGCACACCGGACGAACAGGCGGACCGGCTGCTCGCGGCCGGCGTCGAAATCGCCGTCGTGAAGCTGGGCCCGGAAGGGGTCATGGCCAAAACCCGCACCGAACGCGTGGTTTCCGCCCCGGTACCTGTGGAAACCGTCAACGGCCTCGGTGCCGGCGACTCCTTCGGCGGGGCCTTCTGCCACGGCCTGCTCTCCGGCTGGCCCCTGGCCCAGGTCCTCGACTTCGCCAACGCCGCCGGCGCCCTCGTCGCCTCCCGCCTGTCCTGCGCCGACGCCATGCCGACGCCGGAAGAAGTCACGGGCCTGCTCGCCGAACGCGGCCGCCTGCTGCCGGGTACCTACGCCCCCGAAGGAGCAGCACTGTGAGTGCAAACCCAGCCGGCGCCACCGTTGCGGTGAACGACGATCCCCGCCGCTATGAGCACCTGAGCATCATCCGGCTCGAAGACCCGGAAGCGATTGCCCGCGCCGCCAAGGCCCGGCGCCGCCACCCCGGCGTCCGGTCCCACCGGCAGAACTTCATTGTCGCCGCCGACCACCCCGCCCGCGGCGCCCTCGCCGTCGGGAACGATCCCGTGGCCATGGCCGACCGCCGCCAGCTCCTGGACCGCCTGCGGATCGCCCTGGCCAACCCGGACGTGGACGGTGTCCTCGCCTCACCGGACATCATGGACGATCTGCTCCTGCTCGGCGCGCTCGACGGCAAGCTGCTTTTCGGCTCGATGAACCGCGGCGGGCTCTCCGGCCTGGTGAACGAATTCGACGACCGCTTTACCGGCCACACCGCGGCCGCGCTCGAGGCCCTGGGCGCCGACGGCGGCAAGATGCTGACCCGCATCTGCCTCGATGACCCGGACACGGTGGCCACCCTCGAAGCGACCGCGAAGGCCATCGACTCCCTCGCCGAACGCAAGCTGATCGCCATGGTGGAACCGTTCCTCTCTGTCCGTGAAAACGGGAAGGTCCGCAACGACCTCTCCACCAACGCCGTCATCAAGTCAGTCGCTATCGCCGAAGGCCTCGGCGCGAGCAGCGCCTACACCTGGATGAAGCTCCCCGTGGTGGCCGAGATGGAACGCGTCATGGCGTCCACCACGATGCCCACCGTGCTCCTCGGCGGAGACCCGGAGGGCAGCCAGGACGACGTGTTCTCCAGCTGGCAGGCTGCCCTGGCCTTGCCCGGCGTCCAGGGCCTCACCGTCGGCCGGACCCTGCTCTACCCGCAGGACGGCGACGTCGCCGGCGCCGTGGCAACCGCCGCCTCACTGCTGCACCACACCGAATCCACCCGCACCAAAGAAGTATCGGAGTAGCTTCCCATGGGAATGAGCCCTGCATCAGGAACACGCAGAATGACGGTCGCCCAGGCCGTCGTCGAATACCTGTCCAAGCAGTACACCGTTGATTCGGTCGGCGGCCAGGACTTCCGGGAACGCCTGATTCCGGGCACGTTCGGCATCTTCGGCCACGGCAACGTGGCCGGCGTCGGCCAGGCCCTCAAGCAGTACCAGCAGCTCGATCCGACGATCATGCCGTACTACCAGGGCCGCAACGAACAGGCCCAGTCCCACCAGGCCGTCGGCTTCGCCCGCCACACCCGCCGCCGCCAGACCTTCGCGATCAGCACCTCGATCGGCCCGGGTTCCTCGAACCTGCTCACCGGTGCGGCGCTGGCCACCACGAACCGGCTGCCGGTCCTGCTGCTGCCGAGTGACACGTTCGCGACCCGCGCCGCCGACCCCGTGCTGCAGCAGCTCGAACAGCCCTATGCCTACGACATCACCGTCAATGACGCGTTCCGGCCGCTGTCGAAGTTCTTTGACCGCGTTTCCCGGCCCGAGCAGCTGTTTTCCGCGTTTCACCACGGCCTCCGTGTCCTCACCGACCCGGCCGAGACCGGCGCGGTCACAATCTCGCTGCCCCAGGACGTCCAGGCCGAAGCCTTCGACGTGCCCGCGGAATTCCTGGCCGAGCGCGAATGGCGGATCCGCCGTCCGGACGCCGACGACGAGGACATCCGCCGCGCCGCCGAGGCGATCCGCGCCGCCAAGCGCCCGCTGATCATCGCCGGCGGCGGCGTGCTCTATGCCTACGCCAACGAGGAACTCGCGAAGTTCGCCGAGCTGACTGGCATTCCGGTCGGCAACACCCAGGCGGGCGTCGGCGTCCTGCCCTGGGACCACAAATTCTCCCTCGGGGCCATCGGCTCCACCGGCACGACGGCGGCGAACGCCATCGCCGCCGAGGCGGACCTCATCATCGGGATCGGCACCCGCTACGAGGACTTCACCACTGCGTCCCGGACCGCGTTCGAGAACCCGGCCGTGAAGTTCATCAATATCAACGTCGCCGCCATCGATGCCTACAAGCACGGCACCTCGCTGCCGATCGTGGCCGACGCCCGCAAGGCCCTGGTGAAGCTGAACCAGGCCCTCGGCGGCTACCGCATCGGCGCGGACCTCGAACAGCAGATCGCGAACGAGAAAAAGCGCTGGGACGCCACCGTGGACGAGGCGTTCGATACCCGGTTCACGCCGCTGCCGGCGCAGAACGAGATCATCGGCGCGAYGAACCGCGCCATGGACCCCCAGGACGTCGTCATCTGCGCCGCCGGCTCGCTCCCCGGTGACCTGCACAAGATGTGGCGCGTCCGGGATCCGTTCGGCTACCACGTCGAATACGCCTACTCCTGCATGGGCTACGAGATCCCGGGCGGCCTCGGGGTCAAGCGCGCTGCCCTGGCCGAAGCCGCGAAGGGCGGGGCGCAGCGCGACGTCGTCGTTATGGTGGGGGACGGCTCCTACCTGATGATGCACACCGAACTCGTCACCGCCGTCGCCGAGCGGATCAAGCTGATTGTGGTCCTGATCCAGAACCACGGCTACGCCTCGATCGGCTCGCTCTCCGAATCCCTCGGCTCCCAGCGCTTCGGCACCCAGTACCGGGCCCTGGACGAGGAGCACCACAGCTTCGACGACGGCGAACGGCTCCCGGTGGACCTGGCCCTGAACGCCGAAAGCCTCGGCGTGAAGGTGATCCGGATCGAACCGGGGGAGAAGGTCATCGCGGAGCTCGAGCAGGCCATCCGCGATGCCAAGGCCGCCCCCGAACGCGGCGGCCCGATCGTCATCCACGTGGAATCCGATCCGCTGCTGGATGCGCCCAGCTCCGAGTCGTGGTGGGACGTTCCGGTCTCCCAGGTCTCCGAGCTCGACTCGACGAAACAGGCTTTCCAGACCTACACCGCCCACAAGGCCCGCCAGCGCAAGCTGCTCGGCTGACCCCCCTTCAACACCACGAACAGCCACAGACCAAGGAAGTCCATCACCATGTCAACGACGACCGTCACCACCATCCGCCACTTCATCAACGGCGCCGAAACCGCCGGCGAGGGCACCCGCACCCAGCCCGTCTACAACCCCGCCACCGGCGCCGTCTCCGCGGAGCTGCGGCTGGCCAACCGGGCCGACCTGGACGCCACCGTTGCCGCCGCCCGCGCCGCCGCCGATTCCTGGGGCGATATTTCCCTGGCCAAGCGCACCGCGGTGCTGTTCAAGTTCCGCGAACTCGTCGCCGCCCACGTGGACGAGCTCGCCGAGCTGATCACGGCCGAGCACGGCAAGGTCCTCTCCGACGCGAAGGGCGAGATCGGCCGCGGCCTGGAGGTCATCGAGTTCGCCTGCGGCATCCCGCAGCTGCTCAAGGGCGACTACTCGGACCAGGTCTCCACGGGGATCGATGTGTTCTCCTTCCGCGAGCCGCTCGGCGTCGTCGCCGGCATCACCCCGTTCAACTTCCCGGTCATGGTGCCGCTGTGGATGGCCCCGATGGCGATCGCCACCGGCAACGCCTTCATCCTCAAGCCCTCCGAGCGCGACCCCTCCGCCTCCATGCTGCTCGCCAAGCTGTGGAAGGACGCGGGCCTGCCCGACGGCGTCTTCCAGGTCCTGCACGGCGACAAGGAAACGGTCGACGGCCTCCTGACCCACCCGGACGTGGATGGCATCTCCTTCGTCGGTTCCACCCCGATCGCCCGGTACGTCCACGAGACCGCCACCAAGCACGGCAAACGCGTCCAGGCCCTGGGCGGCGCGAAGAACCACGCGATCATACTGCCCGACGCCGACCTCGACAACGCCGCCGACCACCTCGCCGCCGCCGCGTTCGGCTCCGCCGGCGAGCGCTGCATGGCCATCTCGGTCGCGGTCGCCGTCGGTGACGCAGCGGACCTGCTGGTCAAGAAGGTCGAAGAGCGCGCACTGGCCGTCAAGGTCAACAACGGCACGGCCCCCGGCGCCGACATGGGACCCGTCATCACCCCGGCATCCAAGGAACGCATCGTCCGGATCGTCACCGAAGCCGAAACCGCAGGCGCCGCCTTGGTGGTGGACGGCCGCGACCTGGTGGTCCCCGGCCACGAGGACGGCTTCTGGGTCGGCCCCACCGTCCTGGACCACGTCAAGTCCGAGATGACCGCCTACACCGAGGAAATCTTCGGGCCCGTCCTCGTCGTGGTCCGGGTCGAGGACCTCGACGCCGGCATCGCCCTGATCAACGCCAACCCCTACGGCAACGGCACCGCGATATTCACGTCCTCCGGCGCCGCAGCCCGGAAGTTCCAGCGCTCCGTCACCGTGGGCATGATCGGCATCAACGTCCCGCTGCCCGTGCCGGTGGCCTACCACTCCTTCGGCGGCTGGAAGGCCTCACTGTTCGGCGACAAGCACATCTACGGCCCCGAAGGCGTTTCCTTCTACACCCGCGGCAAGGTGGTCACCTCCCGGTGGCCCGAAGCCAGCCACGCCTCCGGCGCCTCCTACAGCTTCCCCTCCAACTGATCCCCACCTCGACCAACCACGATCGATTGCTCCGTAACCGCCGTTTTGAGCGTCGAAAACGGCACTTGCGGAGCAATCGATGAGAAGGATTCGAAATGACTGAGAACAAGCTGATCATTGGCACCGCGCCGGACTCCTGGGGCGTCTGGTTCCCGGATGACCCCCAGCAGACCCCGTGGGAGCGCTTCCTCGACGAGGTCGCCGAATCCGGCTACAAGTGGATCGAGCTGGGCCCCTACGGCTACCTCCCCACCGACCCGGCGCGGCTGGCTGAAGAGCTCAAACAGCGCGACCTCAAGGTCTCGGCCGGGACTGTGTTCACCGCTTTCCACCGCGGCCTGGACCAGTGGGACATCGCGTGGGAACCGGCCCGCAAGGTTGCCGAACTCACCGCCGCGATGGGCGGGGAGCACATGGTGGTCATCCCGGCGATGTGGCGCGACGACGTTACCGGGGAAGCCGTGGAGAGCGGCGAGCTCAGCGAAAAGGCCTGGGCCGACCTCTTCGCCGGCCACAACCGGCTGGGCAAGACGCTGCTGGAGGACTTCGGCCTGAAACAGCAGTTCCACTCGCACGCCGACTCCCACGTCGGCGCGCAGGAGGACATCGAAACCCTGCTTGCCGCCACCGACGCCCAGTACCTCAACCTCTGCCTGGACACCGGCCATGCCGAATACTGCGGGGCCTCCAGCCTTGAGCTGATCAAGAACTACCCGGACCGGATCGGCTACCTGCACCTGAAGCAGATCAACCCGGACATCCTCAAAAAAGTAAACGCGGAAAACATGACCTGGGCCGCCGCCAACCTGGCCGGCGTCATGACCGAACCGCCGAACGGCCTGCCGGACCTGCGCGCCGTCATCGAAGCCGTGGAGGCGCTGAACCGGCCGATCTTTGGCATTGTGGAGCAGGACATGTACCCCGTGGCCTTCGATGTCCCGATGCCGATCGCCAAGCGCACCCGCAACTACCTGCTCTGCTGCGGCTCCCGCACCGCCGTCAACTAGTTCCACTAGATTCGAAAGAAGACCCACCATGACAAAGATCCTCCGCGTGGCCGTCATCGGCGCCGGCCGTATGGGCGCAGATCACATCCAGCGGCTCAACACCCGCATCCACGGCGCGGAAGTCGCCGCCGTCGTCGACGTCGACCTCTCCCGCGCGCAGGCCGCCATCGAAGGCATCCCGGGCGCCGTCGCCCTGACCGACGCCGAGGAAGCCCTCAACAACGGCGACGTCAACGCCGTGCTGATCGCCACCCCCGGGTTCCTGCACGAGGACATCCTGCTCAAGGCGATCGCCAAGGACATCCCGATTCTCTGCGAAAAGCCGCTCACCCCGGATGCCGGGTCCTCCTGGAAGATTGTCGAGGCGGAGCAGAAACTGGGCCGCAAGCGCATCCAGGTCGGCTTCATGCGCCGCTTCGACGCCGAGTACGCCGCCCTTGGCAAGATTATCCGCGACTCCGAACTCGGCGAGCTGCTCATGCTGCACCACCAGCACCGGAACCCCACCACCCCGCCGGGCTTCACCAACGAGATGCTGATCAACGACTCCGTGGTCCACGAATTCGACGCCATCCGCTACTTCACCGGCGAGGAAATCACGTCCGTCCAGGTCCGCCTCGGCAAGCCCACGAGGAACGCCCCGGCCGGCCAACACGACCCGCAGCACGTGCTGATCGAGACCGAATCCGGTGTCCTGGCCGACGTCGAAATCTACGTCAATGCGAAGTTCGGCTACGAGGTGGCCACCCAAGCCTCCTTCGAGGACGGCATCGTCAGCATCGGCGGGGACAAGGGCCCGTACACCCGCAGCGACGGCCGCTGGGGCGGTAATGTCACCCCCGGCTTCGAGGAACGCTTCGGGGCAGCGTACGACGTCGAAATCCAGTCCTGGGTGGACGCGGCCCTGCGCGATGAGATCGGCGGCCCCACCGCCTGGGACGGCTACGCCACGGCAGCGTGCTGCGAGGCCGGCGTCGAGGCGCAGAAGAACGGCGAGAAGGTCACCGTAAAGCTCAACGCCAGGCCCGCCCTGTACCGCTAGGAACCCTGCCGGCCGGCGCCCTCTCCTGCCAACATCGCGGCGCCGGCCGCACGTCCGCCAGATCGACCATGGAGTGTTCACCGTGAAAATCGCCCTTGACCCCACCCCGTTCCACCACAGCCACGGACTCCTCGAGTTCCCGCGCGTGGTGGCCGACCTCGGCTACAAGTACATGCAGATGACCCCGCACGCCGATTTCATCCCCTTCTTCAACCACCCGAAGGCCGACGACGAGCTTGTGGGCCAGCTGAAGGCGGCCTGCAAGGACGCAGGAATCGAGATCGCGTCGGTGCTGCCCGTGCTGCGCTGGTCGGGCCCGGACGAGGACGCACGCGAGGCCGCCGTCCGCTACTGGAAGCGCGCCATCCAGATCACCGTGGACCTGGGCGTTGGCACCATGAACACCGAGTTCAGCGGCCGGCCGGAGAAGGCCGAGGAATCCGAGCGGGCCTTCTACCGCTCCATGGAGGAACTGCTCCCCATCATCGAGCGGGAGGGAATCGACCTGCTGATCGATCCGCACCCGGACGACTTCGTCGAGGAGGGCCTGGCCGCGATCCGGGTGATCCGCGGGCTGAACTCGAAGAACGTGGGCCTGGTCTACGTGGCCTCGCACAGCTTCCACATGAAGAACGCGCCGCTGGAGATCATGCGGGCCGCCGGGGACAAGCTCCGCCTGGTCCACGTCGCCGACACGATGGACCACCACGCCTCCCACGGACTGCGCTACATCACCAACCCGCCCGGGAACCCCGTCCGGGTGCACCAGCACCTGAAAATCGGCGACGGCGACGTCAACTGGGACGAGTTCTTCGGCGGGCTGCAGGAGATCGGTTTCCTGGACCGCGAAGACACGGTGATGGTCTCCAGCGTCTTCGCCGAGGACGACAACGCCGAGGAGGTCTCCCGGTACCAGCTGGAGACCATGAAGCAGCGCGTCGCGAAGGCGAGCCTATAACTGCGGCCGATATGAGGTCGCTAGCCAAACCGGCGACAAACTAGTCCCCGCCCGAAGAAACCCCCGCCCCGGCACCACCCAACTGACTCGCAGTTAAGGCCGTTCTGAACCCTCATAACGGCCCCTGCTGCGAGTCAGTTGGGTGCGGGCGGGGGTTTTTGCGTTGTGGCGGTTGTGGCGGTTGTGGCGTTGTCGCGCGCGAGGCGGTTGGCGGGCTAGACCGCGGCGTGCAGGCGGGGGAGGGCGTCGACCAGCGGCGCCAGTTCCGGCACCTCCTGGGCCTCGGCCAGTGCCCGTTCCAGTGTGGCGTCGTGAACCGGCCTGCTCTGCTCGAGCAGCGTGATGCCGCTGGGGGTGAGCTCGGTGTAGATCCCGCGGCGGTCATCCGCGCACAGGATCCGGGTCAGCAGACCGCGGTCTTCGAGCCTGTTGACCAGGCGCGTGGTGGCACTCGCGCTCAACGCGGTGGCGCGGGCCAGTTGCTGCATACGCATGTGCCAGCCGTCCTGCCGGCTCAGCGCGTCCAGCACGGTGTACTCCACCACGGAGAGCTGCGCCTCGGCCTGCAGGGAACGCTCCAGCTCGGACTCGATCAGCCCGTGCAGGGCCGCCAAGGTCCGCCAGCCTTGCGCCCGGACCTCGACGGCGTCGTCCTTGATGCCCATCAGGTGTTTCCCTTCAGTTCGTATGCCCGGCGGGGTGGTGACGGGCACATTAAATGATAGTTGCTTGCGCGCTCTATCTGCTTGTGCAAGAATAAATAACGCGTCTGCAACTACTAGCTTACGCGCCATACCCCATCCCGTACAGCTTTGTAAGGAGCACCCCCATGCCTGTTGGCCTGATAGCCCTCGCCCTCGGCGGGTTCGGCATCGGACTCACCGAGTTCGTCATCATGGGCCTGCTGCCGCAAGTGGCCGCAGACTTCCACGTCACCGAGGCCACCGCGGGCTGGCTCATCTCTGGCTATGCGCTCGCCGTCGTGGTCGGGGCGCTTGGCCTCACCGCTGCCGTGACGCGCTTCGAACGCAAGCCCGTGCTGGCCGTGCTCATGGTGCTGTTCATCGCCGGTAACCTGGTTTCCGCCATTGCGCCCGATTATTCGCTGATGATGATCGGCCGCATCATTGCCGCGCTGGCGCACGGCGCATTCTTCGGTATCGGCGCGGTGGTGGCCGCCAGCATGGTGGCGCCCAATAAGAAGGCCGGCGCGATTGCGATCATGTTCACCGGCCTAACGGCGGCGAATGTGCTCGGTGTCCCGTTCGGCACCATGCTGGGACAGGCCGCGGGCTGGCGCTCCACGTTCTGGGCCATCACGGTCATTGGCGTCCTCGCCCTGGCCGGCATCCTCGCCCTTGTGCCAAGGACCGGCTCCGGCGAATCAGCCGCTGGTTCTGCCTCTGGCGGCCTGCGCGGCGAGCTCCGCGCCTTCCGGTCCGGGCAGGTCTGGCTCTCCATCCTCGTCACCATCCTCGGCTACGGCGGCATGTTCGGCGCCTTCACCTACATCGCCTTCACCCTCACCGAGGTCACCGGCTTCTCCGCCGCCACGGTGCCGTGGCTGCTGATCCTCTTCGGCGTCGGGCTCTTCATCGGCAATACCCTCGGCGGCAAGGCGGCCGACAAGAACGTGGACCGCACGCTGGTCGTTGTCCTCGCCATCCTGGTGGTGGTGCTCGTGCTCTTCGCCCTGACCGCGGGCAACCAGCCGGTGACCATCGCCACCATGGTGCTGCTGGGCGGCTTCGGCTTCGCCACGGTTCCGGGACTGCAGATGCGCGTCATGAAATACGCCAGCAGCGCTCCCACCCTGGCCTCCGGCGCCAACATCGGCGCCTTCAACGTCGGCAATGCCCTGGGCGCCTGGCTGGGCGGCGTCACCATCACCGCCGGGCTCGGCTACACCTCGCCCATCTGGGCCGGCGCCGGGATCACCCTGCTTGGCCTGGCCGTGATGGTCTTCGCTGCGGCACATGCCAAGCGCCTGCCGACGGCCGGCGGATCAACCGCTCCCGTCACCGCAGCGGCGGAAACCAGCACCGACCTTCACGCCACCGAGGCCGCAGCCGTTGCCCGCTGACCGCCTGTCCGCTGACCGCCCGACCGCAACCACAGGAGACACCATGAACTCAATTCCCCATATCGTCCTCAACAACGGGGTGCGGATGCCACAGCTGGGCTTCGGCGTCTTTCAGATTCCCGACGCCGAGACCACCGAGGCGGTAGCAGCGGCGCTCGAGGCCGGCTACCGGAGCATCGACACGGCTGCCATCTACGGAAACGAGACCGGAACGGGCCGCGCGCTCGCGGAATCCGGTATCGCCCGGGAAGACCTGTTTGTCACGTCCAAGCTCTGGATCGACGACCTCGGCTACGAACCAGCCCTGGCTGCTTTCGACGCGAGCCTGGACAAGCTGGGCCTCGACTACCTCGATCTTTACCTGATCCACTGGCCCGCTCCGGCGTCCAACCAGTACGCCGACTCCTGGCTGGCACTTGAGAAACTCCTTGCAGACGGCCGGGTCAGGGCCATCGGCGTCTCCAATTTCGAGCCGGGGCACCTGCAGCGGCTCATCGACCTGGGCGGAACGGTGCCGGCCGTCAACCAGGTGGAGCTGCACCCGGCCCTGCAGCAGCACGACGTGACGGTGTTCAACGCGGCACACGGCATTGCAACGGAGGCCTGGAGCCCGTTGGCCCAGGGTGCCCTGCTGGCAGATCCGGCCATCCGGGAGATCGCCACCCGGCACGGCAGAACCCCGGCGCAGATCATTCTGCGCTGGCACCTGCAGCAGGGAAGGATCGTCATTCCGAAGTCAGTGACGCCGGCCAGGATCCGGGAGAACCTGGATGTGTTCGGCTTTGATCTCGCCGCGGGCGAACTGGCAGCCGTGGATGCCCTTGAGCGAAGCGGACGCACGGGACCGGATCCGGCCACATTTAATGGCTAGCCGAACGGCCTAGCGGCCGAATGGCAGCCGCGGGTCCAGGTCCTGGCCCTCCCAGGTCTGGCGGATCCAGCCGTGGTGCGGGTCATCGCTGATGAGCCAGTCGCGGACCGGGCCAGGGCCGGCCATGACGTTGAGGTAATACATGTCGTAGCCGGGGGCGGCCATGGCAGGTCCGTGCCATCCGTAGGGCACCAGGACGACGTCGCCGGTCCGGACCTCGGCCGCAACGTCGATGGGCCGGTCGTCGGAGGCGTAGACGCGCTGGTACCCGATGGCGTCCTCGGCGCCCGGGCGCTGCGGCGCCCCGGGCGTCACACGGGTTTCGAAGTAGTAGATCTCCTCGAGGCTGGTCTCGCCGTCCTTCTCCTCATCGTGCTTGTGCGGGGGATAGGAGGACCAGTTCCCAGCCGGGGTGAGGACCTCGCAGACGATGAAACGGTCCGCCTCCAGCGCGGCGGGGGTGCCGAAGTTGTGGACCTGGCGGGAGCAGTTGCCCGCTCCACGCAGTTCCACCGGCGTCTCGGCGGCGGTGATGAGGCGGGTCGGGTAGGAGGCTTTGGCCGGCGCGGTGGCTACCGCCACGCGTCCGCCGTCGGCCGAGGTGATGGCCACCCCCTTGCCGGTTCCCGTGTAGAGCACGTCGCTGGGGCCGCTGAAGACGCTGTCCCGGCCGGCCAGGGGATAATCCTGCCCGGCCACGGTCGCCACGAAGGAGCCGTTGAGCGGGATCACGATGCGTTCTTCCGCGGCGCCGTCCAGTCCGACGGCGCCGCCGGCCGCCAGGGTGGCGACCTTCAGCCCGGTATGCGCCCAGCCGTCCACCTCCAGTGCGGAGTCGGACGTTCCGATGGAAACGTCCCACTTGCCTTCGGCGGCGGTGCCGAGCGGATAGACCCAGTTGGCCATGGAAGCTGCCCTTTCGTTGTCGCGCCGGAGGAAGGCGCGTGTGTGTGCGTGGTTGGAGCCGGTGGCGCCCGTCGCTGGGCGCCTACCTCTGGACGCTTATCTTTGAACACTTACCTCTGAACGAGTGTCATTTCGAAGCTGTAGGAATCCGCCCGGTAGACGTGGTGACCGGTTTCCACATTGCGTCCGGTGTCGTCCACGGCGGTCCGCTCCATGGTGACCAGAGCGGAGCCGGGCGTGGTCTCGAGCAGCGGCGCCTGGTAGTCGTTGGCGATCATGGCGCCGATCCGCTGCGAGGCCAGGCGGAAGTTCACGCCGCCGTTTCGCAGGATGGCGTAGAGGCCCTGCGAACCCAGGCTCGCCTCGTCGATGGCCGTAATGTCGTCCCGCACCCAGTTCTCCATCAGGGCCAGCGGTTTGCCGCCCACTTTCCGGAGCCTGGTGAAGTGGTAGACCTTGGCGCCGACCGGCAGGTGCAGGGCTGTCCGGGTCACTGCGTCCGCCTCTTCGTGCGAGAAGCTGAGCACGTCGGTGGTGGGCTTGCTGCCGTTGTTGCTGAGGTCGTCGTAGAGGCTGGACAGTTCCAGCGGGCGGCGGACCTGGCTGGAGACCACCTGGGTGCCGACGCCGCGCTTACGGACCAGAAGGCCGGAGCGGACCAGCTCATCCATGGCTTTGCGCATGGTGGGCCGGGAAAGGTTCAGCTGGGCGGCCAGGTCGATCTCATTTTCCAGCCGGCTGCCGGGCTCCAGCAGCCCCGTGTGTATCGCTGCCTCGATGCCCTGCACCACTTGGTGGTACAGCGGCACCGGGGAAGAGCGGTCGATCCGCAGATTAAGTTGATTCGCCACTGGGCGTGCTCCCTTGCGCTCCGCGGCGGCCGAAGTGCCGGCCGCTCCGCGTATGTCAGGCTATGTTCGCTTGATAGGACATACTGCCTTTTTCTGATAGTAGCAGGGCCGCCGCGGGCAGCCAAGGGCCGTCCTGAGGCGCCGGGAGAGTAGGGGCTGGGCGGACACGTTCGGCATGGTCAGGTCCGAAAATTTGTGGACTCTTCGGCATTGTGTTACGTCAAAACATCCTAATGTCAGGACAAACTATTGACAACTGTGATTGGAGTCACCATGATCGGTTGTAGATGGCTCACGGACTGACGCGATGAAGCGGTCGGCGTGGCCCGGAATCAAAGGAGATTGATCGTGACCAAGTTCTCGTGGCGGAAGGCGACCCTCGTGGCGGCCGTTGTACCCATGCTGGCCCTGAGCGCGTGTTCCAGCACCGGCGGCAAGCCCGCAGACTCAGGCGCTGCGGCCGGCGGCGGCCAGGTTGCCTCGACGCCCCGCATTAAGATCGCCTTGATAACCCACGCACCGGCGGGTGACACGTTCTGGGACACCGTCCGCAAGGGCGCCGAGGAAGCGGCCGCGAAGGACAATGTTGAACTGCTGTACACGGGTGATCCGGAAGCCGGCCGGCAGGCCCAGCTGATCCAGCAGGCCGTGGACCAGAAAGTGGACGGCATCGCCGTAACCCTGGCCACGCCGGACGCGCTGAAGGACTCGCTGAAGAAGGCCACTGACGCGGGCATCCCGATTGTCAGCCTGAACGCCGGCGAAGGGGTCTCCCAGGCACTCGGAGCCTTCACCCACTTCGGCTCCAACGAGCAGCTCGCCGGTCAGGCCGTGGGCACGAGGCTCGCTGCCGAGGGTTACAAGCACCCGGTCTGCGTCATCCAGGCACAGGGTCACGTAGGCCTGGAAGCCAGGTGTGCCGGTGTGAAGGCCAAGGTGCCCGGCACAGAGATCCTGTACGTGAACGGTGCGGACATGACCTCCGTCGAATCGACGGCAACCGCCAAGCTGCAGGCATCCAAAGACGCTGATGTCATCATCGGTCTGGGCGCTCCCATCACCCTGACCCTCCTGAAGTCCGTTGCGACGGCCGGAAGTTCGGCCAAGGTTGCCAGCTTCGACCTGAACAAGGAACTGGCCCAGAAGATCGACGACGGCAGTGTGCTGTTCACGGTGGACCAGCAGCCGTGGTTGCAGGGCTACAGCGCGGTCGATGCGCTGTGGCAGAACAAGCGCGGCGGATTCAAGATCGGCGGCGGCCAGCCCGTCCTGACGGGACCCGCGATCGTCGACAAATCAAATGCGGCCGATGTCCTGAAGTTCGCCGAGCAGGGTATCCGCTAACAGCCCGCTGGCCGGGCCGGTTCGCGCCGGCCCGGCAGCAAGGAGAATTATCATGACCATCACCCAGACAAAGACCACATCGCCGGCGCCCGATGAGCGCGTCGCCAAGCGCAGTCCGTTCCAGAAACTTCTCGGACGTCCCGAGGTCGGTGCCCTCGTGGGCGCGATCGTCCTCTTCATCTTCTTCGCGTTGGTTTCCCCGACGTTTACCCAGCCCGGCGCCCTGGCGACCATCCTCTACGGCAGTTCCACGATCGGGATCATGGCGGTGGGGGTGTCCTTGCTGATGATCGGCGGCGAGTTCGACCTTTCCACCGGCGTCGCCGTGATCACCTCGGCGCTGACGGCGTCGCTGTTTAGCTGGTACTTCACCACGAACGTCTGGGTCGGCGTCGGCCTGGCCCTGGTGGTGTCCCTGTCCATCGGCTTCATCAACGGCTGGATCCTGATCAAGACCAAGCTGCCTTCCTTCATCGTCACCCTCGCCACGTTCCTGATGCTGACCGGCCTGAATCTGGGCCTGACCCGGCTGATCGGCGGCTCCGTGTCCTCACCCTCGATCTCCAACATGGAGGGCTTCGCCTCCGCCCGGGCGATCTTCGCCTCCTCGGTGAACATCGGCGGCGTCGACATCAAAATCACCGTGTTCTACTGGTTCGCGCTTGTCGCGGTGGCCACCTGGGTGCTGATGCGGACCCGGGTGGGCAACTGGATCTTCGCCGTCGGCGGCGACGCGAACGCGGCCCGCGCCGTGGGCGTGCCGGTCAAGGCCACCAAGATCGGCCTGTTCATGGCCGTGGGGTTCTGCGCCTGGGTCCTGGGCATGCACAACCTCTTCGCCTTCGACACCGTGCAGTCCGGTGAAGGCGTGGGCAACGAGTTCCTCTACATCATCGCCGCGGTGATCGGCGGCTGCCTCCTCACCGGCGGCTACGGCTCGGCGATCGGCGGCGCGATCGGCGCGTTCATCTTCGGCATGGCCAACAAGGGCATCGTCTACGCGCAGTGGAACCCGGACTGGTTCAAGTTCTTCCTGGGCCTGATGCTGCTGCTGGCCACCATCGTCAACCTCATCGTCAAGCGCCGCGCGGAACTGAAGTAAAGGGGCCCCGAGAAAATGAATGCCAAAGAGATCGACCAGCAAACGCTGCTCCAGAACGAAAAAGACCCCCTCACGCACACGCCCGTGCACCTGCTCTCCCTCGACGGAGTCGGCAAGCACTACGGCAACATCATCGCCCTGTCCGATGTCACCATGGCGGTGGACAACGGCCGCGTCACCTGCGTGCTGGGCGACAACGGCGCGGGCAAGTCCACCCTGATCAAGATCATCGCCGGCCTGCACCAGCACGACGCCGGGGTGCTGAACATCATGGGCGAGGAACGGAAGTTCGATTCACCCCGTGACGCCCTGGACGTCGGCATCGCCACCGTCTACCAGGACCTCGCGGTGGTGCCCCTGATGCCGATCTGGCGGAACTTCTTCCTCGGCTCGGAGCTGACGAGCGGTTTTGGCCCGTTCAAGAGCATGGACGTCGAGAAGATGAAGGACATCACGCTCAAGGAACTCGCCGAGATGGGCATCGACCTGCGCGACGTGGAGCAGCCCATCGGCCAGCTCTCCGGCGGTGAACGCCAGTGTGTCGCGATCGCCAGGGCCGTGTACTTCGGCGCGAAGGTCCTGATCCTGGATGAGCCCACCGCGGCCCTGGGCGTGAAGCAGTCCGGCGTGGTCCTGCGCTACATCCTGCAGGCCCGCGACCGCGGCCTCGGGGTCATCTTCATCACCCACAACCCGCACCACGCCTTCCCGGTCGGTGACCGCTTCCTGTTGCTCAAACGCGGCAAGTCGATCGGCTACTACGACAAGAAGGACATCACCCTGGACGAACTCACCGCCCAAATGGCCGGCGGCGCCGAACTCGCCGAACTCGCCCACGAACTCGAACAGCTCGGCGGCCACGGTGACGTGGTCAAGGAAGTCCAGGGCGAAGTCGCCGACGTGTCCCAGACCACCGGCAAGAGCTACGAGTAACTGCCGTCCCAATTCCTGAAAGGACAAGCCTTTGGCTTATCTCAACCGCAACCCGTCCGACGCCGCCGTGCCGGTGCGGATCGGACTCATCGGCTCGGGCTGGATGGGCGCCTTCCACGCAGAGAGCATCGCCCGCCGGGTCCCCGGCGCCGTCCTTGCCGCCATCGCGGATCCCAACCTTGAATCCGCCGGGGCGCTGGCCGGCGCCCTGGGCACCACGAAGGTGACCGCCGACGCCGCCGACCTCCTGGCAGACCCGGAGATTGACGGCGTCGTCATCGCCAGCCCCGCACGCTTCCACTCCTCCCTGATCGGCCAGGCCGCAGCCGCCGGAAAGCACGTCTTCTGCGAGAAGCCCGCCGGGCTGGGACTTGAGGAGCTCGACGCCGCCCTTGCCGCCGTCGACACCGCCGGGGTGCACTTCCAGATCGGCTTCAACCGCCGGTACGCCGCAGACTTCCAGGCAGCCAAGAAGGACCTCGCCGCCGGAATCGCGGGGCAGCCGCAACTGCTGCGTTCGCTGACCCGGGACCCGGGCACCGGAAGCATCGGCCACGCCGCAAGGATCCCGGCGTGGACCATCTTCCTCGAAACCCTGATCCACGACTTCGACACCCTGAACTGGTTCAACGAAGGCGCCGAACCCGTGGAGGTCTACGCCGTCGCCGACGCGCTCGTGGAACCGGGACTGCGGGACCAAGGCTTCCTGGACACCGCCGTCGTGACCATCCGCTACAGCAACGGCGCGATCGCCGTCGCCGAGGCAAACTTCAGCGCACTCTACGGCTACGACATCCGCGGGGAGGTCTTCGGCTCCAAAGGCATGGTCCAGGCCGGCCGCGCCACCGAAACCGCAGCCCGCCGGTTCACCGCCGAGGGGATGTCCGCCGACACCCCGCGGCTGAACGTCGAGCTCTTCCGGCAGGCCTACACGGATGAGCTGGTGGACTTCGCCGACGCCGTGTGCGCCCGGCGTGACGGCCGAAGCGACGGCCGAAGTCACGGTATGGCGCCGGAGCCGAAGCCTTTCACCCTCACACCGGGAGCCAACGACGCCCGGCGCGCACTGGCCATGGCGCTGGCCTGCATCGAGTCGGTCAAGCAGGGCACACCGGTGCCCGTCAACGAGAAGGCAGTCCTCTGATGCGGCTCGCCGTCTGCGCTGAGATGGTCTTCACGGACCTGCCGTTCACGGAGCGGGTGCGCCGGCTCCACGACGCCGGCTTCGACGTCGAACTCTGGGACTCGCGGTCCAAAGACATCGGCGCGCTCCAGGCCACCGGGGCGGTGTTCTCGTCCATGACCGGATACACCGCCGGCAGCCTCGTGGATCCGGACACGGCCGACGAGGTGGTGCGGACCGCCGAAACCCTGATCCCCACCGCCCTGGAGCTGGGTGTCAGCCGGCTGGTGGTCCACCCGGCCGAACTCGTCAACGGCCACGCGGCCCGGCCGGTCTACCGCTCCAGCGGCCACATGTGGGCCACCGGTGCCCGGACCCTGGAACGGCTGGGGCACCTCGGCGAGAAGCACGGCGTGACGTTCTGCCTCGAGAACCTCAACACCATCCTGGACCACCCCGGCATCCCGCTGGCCCGGGCCAAGGACACCCTGGCGCTCGTGCAGGCCGCCGGGCACCCGAACGCCAGGCTCATGCTGGACCTCTACCACGCCCAAATGGGGGAGGGGAACCTGGTCGAGCTCGTCCGGACCGCCCTGCCGTACATCGGCGAAATCCAGGTGGCGGACGTTCCCGGCCGCTGCGAACCCGGAACCGGGGAAATCAACTACGCGGCCGTCGCCAGGGCGCTCACGGAGGCAGGCTACGAAGGGACCGTTGGCATGGAAGCCTGGGCCAGCGGCGATAGTTACGCCGCCCTGGAGGCCTTCCGTTCAGCGTTCACCGTGACCGCCAAGGCAGCGGCATGAAGGACGTCGTTCTCGGACTCGTCGGCGTCGGCCGGATCGGCGTCATGCACGCCAACAACATCGCCGCCCTCAACGGGGTCCTGAATCCGCAGGGCATCAACGTCCGGCTCCGGCTCACCGACGTCGCCGAGGAGCATGCCCGGACGGTGGCCTCCGGACTCGGCGCCGACTTCCTGCCCTCGGTCCAGGCCTTGCTTGGCTCCGGCCTGGACGGCCTGGTCATCGCCACCGGAACCGGAACCCACCCCGAGCTCATCAAGGCGGGGGTAGACGCCGGGATCCCGGTCTTTTGCGAGAAGCCCGTGGCCCTGAACGTGGCCGACGCCCTGCCGGTGCTCGACTACATCCGGGACCGGCAAGGCGTGGTGCAGATCGGGCATCAGCGCCGGTTCGACGCCGGCTATCTGGAGGCCCGCCGCGCCTACCAGGCCGGCGAGCTGGGCTGGATCCATTCCCTGCGCGCCGTCACGTGCGACATGACGCCGCCGCCGGTCGAGTTCCTGGCCGGCTCCGGCGGGTTGTTCCGGGACTGCTCGGTGCACGATTTCGACATCCTGCGCTGGCTCACGGGCCGCGAAATCGTCGAGGTGTACGCCAAGGGCTCCAACAACGGGGATCCGGCCATTGGTGAGGCCGGCGATGTGGACACGGCCCTCGCGCTGGTGACGTTCGACGACGGCACCGTGGGAACGGTCTCCGCCACCCGCTACAACGGGGCCGGCCACGACGTCCGGCTCGAAATCCAGGGCTCCCGCAACTCGCTGATGGTGGGTCTGGACGACAAGACGGCGCTGGCCTCCGCCGAGGCCGGGATCACCTTCCCCGCGGGGAAGCCGCACCAGACGTTTGCGGA
Organism: Arthrobacter sp. P1_C12_2; assembly: GCF_056406415.1. Classification (NCBI taxonomy): domain Bacteria; kingdom Bacillati; phylum Actinomycetota; class Actinomycetes; order Micrococcales; family Micrococcaceae; genus Arthrobacter; species Arthrobacter sp. P1_C12_2. The sequence continues at coordinate 78,868 of NZ_JBFUAF010000020.1, forward strand.
GCGGTTCGAGGCGGCGTACCGGTCCGAAATGGCTGCCTTCGTCGAACTGATCCTGGGCCGCAGGGAAAACCCCTGCACCCCGGAAGACGCCGTGGCGGCCTCCCGGGTGGCCGATGCCGCCCAGGAATCGTTGGCCACCGGCGTCCCGGTCCGCGTGGCGGTGAGCGTCGCCGGCTGACCGCGGCCTCAGGCCCGGGTGCGGCACACCTCGACGAAGGCCCGGAACGGCGCGAGCCGCTGCCCGGCCGGGAGTTCCAGGGCCTCGGGGTGCCATTGGACCGAGGCCACCCAGCGCTCCGGATCCTCCAGCGCCTCGACGGTCCCGTCCTCGGCCACGGCCGTCACCTGCAATCCTCCGGCCACCCGGGCCACGGCCTGATGGTGGCCGGAGGCGATCTTCACGCTTCCGGCACCGGAACCGCTGCCGTAGAGGGCGGCCACCTTGGAGCCTGCCTCGAGGCCTACCTCGTGCCAGGCCCACGGCCCGTTCCCGTGCACCGGCGCGGGCTCGTGGTGCACCACCGTCCCCGGCGCCATGTCCTGGACCAGCGTCCCGCCGTAGAGCACGTTGAGCAGCTGATGCCCGCGGCAGATGCCGAGCACGGGCAGCCCGGCATCGATCGCAAGACGTGCCACGGCGAGATCCAGCGCGTCCTGGGCATGGTTGACGTCGTAGCAGAGATCGGTTTCTTCCTCGCCGTAGAGGCCGGGGTCGAGGTCGCCGCCGCCGGGAAGAACGACGCCGTCAAGGGACACCAGCGCCGCGGCGAGACCGCCGTCGTCGGGCCCCAAAGCGGTGAGCAGCACCGGTTCGCCACCGCCCTCACGCAGCAGCTCCACGATGTACTCGAACAATGCGTTGGCTTCCGCGACGCGCGGGTCGGGATCGGCGGAACTGCTGAGGCGGACGGGAACGCCGATGCGCGGCCGGCCGCGGAGGGGGTTGCGGGAAGTCTGCATGCCTCATTCTGCAACACGATCGCGGACTAGGATTACTAGATGAACCCCCGCTATCTCGTGTCCCGCAGCCGGTACATCCCCGCAGCCCCGGAGGCCATCTTCGAGGTGCTCGCCACGCCTGCCCTGCACAGCGTGATCGACGGCTCGGACACGGTGAAGGGCGTCCAGCCGCGCGGGCCCCGCCGGCTGTATCTCCGGGCCAGGTTCGGCATGCAAATGAACATGCGGGTGAACTACAAGATCCTCAATACCGTCTGCGAGTTCGAGGAAGGCCGCCGGATTGCGTGGCGGCACTTCTACGGCCACGTGTGGCGCTACCTGCTCGAACCGTCCGCGGGCAAGGACGGCACCGCCGGCACCCTGGTCACGGAGCAATGGGACGCGCGGCGGGTGCCCGGCAAGAGCCTGCTCCGGGTGGCAGGCTACCTGCGCCGCCATCCGGCCAACCTGGAACAGACGCTGGCCAACCTCGACGCCTACATGGCTGCGCAGCCGGACATGGGTAATGTGGATGGCAGCACGAAACGAGACTGAAGGTGGGAACTGGGATGGGCCGCAGGACACTGGTCGACGATCTCGTCGACGGCCTGCTGACCGAAATCCTTGACGGAAAGCTCCAGCCCCACAACCCGATCCCGCCCGAGGCCGACATCGCCAAGGCCTACGACGTCAGCCGGCTCACCGTGCGTGAGGCCCTCAAGGCGCTCCGCGCACAAAACATCCTCTACGTGAAGGCCGGCAGGGGAACCTTCGTCAATCCCACGGACAACTGGACCGGCCTGGACGCGATCTTCAAGGCGGCCTCGCACGGCAATGCGGCCGACCAGGTCTCGGTGGGACTAATTGAGATGCGCCGCATGGTGGAGACCGGGGCGGCCGCGCTCGCCGCCAAACGCTACACCCCGGAGCACGCCGAGCGGATGCGCGAGTGCATCGAAGACATGAAGCGCTCCCACGAGTCAGGCGATCTGGACCGCTTCGTCGAAGCGGACATTGGCTTCCATGACGCCGTCCTGAGGGCCTCCGGCAACCCGTTCGTCCGTGCCCTGTTCAGCCAGCTGGGCCAGCTGCTGTACGTGACCCGACGCGAAACCTCGGCCGTCGAGGTGATCCAGCAGCACGCCATCGATTACCACCAGCGGGTCATGGACAGCATCCTGAGCGGCGACGCCGAGCGCTCGCGGCAGGCGATGGATGAGCACATGGACCAGACCAATGCTGACTACGAACGCTACGTCCGGGGCGCCACGTCCTGACGTCCGCCTCCGGACCCTTGACGTAATCCGAATCACATTCTAAGATTTTGCCTAGTTCCTGAATCAGATGTCTGACATCTGACTCAACAAGAATCCTGCAGCACGCGCTTCCAGGCGGGCAGGATGACCTACCCCAATCCACCGATTTCCTCACCCGGCACAGCCGCAGGGCAGGAAACATGTAAGAAGGTCGATGATGACTTCATTAGCCCCCAAGTCCTCGGGACTCGGCGAACTGGGCGACCGCACGCTCCGTAAGGTCCGCCGCCGCGTCATGCCCCTGATTGTCCTGCTCTACTTCGTTGCCTACCTGGACCGTAACAACGTCGGATTCGCCAAACTCACCATGAGTGAGGACATCGGCCTGAACGCCGCTGCCTACGGCCTTGGCGCCGGCATCTTCTTCCTCGGATATGCCCTCCTGGAGATTCCCAGCAACTTCGGCATGTACAAGTTCGGGGCCCGGAAATGGCTGGCCCGCATCCTGATCACGTGGGGCATCTTCGCCACCGCCATGTGCCTGGTGAACGGTGAAAGCACCTACTACATCGTCCGGTTCCTGCTCGGTGCCGCCGAGGCCGGGTTCTTCCCGGCGATACTGTTCTACCTGACGCTGTGGTTCCCCGCCGCGCAGCGCGTCACCGTGCTGGGCATCTTCATCCTTGCCCAGCCGGTATCCAACGCGCTCGGTGCCCCGGTATCCGGGCTCCTCCTGCAGATGGACGGCGTCATGGGCCTCCAGGGCTGGCAGTGGCTCTACATCATCGAAGGCATCCCGGCGATCGCCCTTGGCCTCCTGACGCCCATCCTCATGACGGACCGCCCGCGGGACGCCAAATGGCTCGAGACCGACGAGCGCAACTGGCTCACCGCCACCATGGACGCCGAACTGGCTGCCAAGTCCCAGTCGGGCAAGCACAACTTCATGGCCGGGCTCAAGGACAAGCGCACCCTGGTCTACTCCGCCCTGTACTTCGGCCTGGTGTGCGGAATCTACGGCCTGGGCCTGTGGATGCCCACCATCGTCGCAGCCCTCGGCAAGTTCTCCACGGCCGAGGTCGGCTTCATCGTCTTCATCCCCTATGCCGTGGCCGCAGTATTCGTCTACTTCTGGAGCAAGCGCGCGGACCGGACCGGCAAGCGTGCCTGGCACGCCTCGGTCAGCATGGTCCTCGCGGCCGTCGGACTCGTGGCCGCCGGCTACCTGCTGCCGGTCAACCCGATCCTTGCGATGATCGGCCTGACGGTCTCGGCCATGGGGATCTACGGGGCCATCGCCCCGTTCCTCTCGATGCCCTCCGCAGCCCTGACCGGTGCGGCCGCCGCTTCCGGACTGGCCCTGGTGAACTCCCTCGGAAACCTCGGCGGCTTCGTCTCCCCGTACGCCGTCGGCCTCCTCAAGGACGCGACCGGCAGCAACCAGAGCGGGCTGCTGTTCCTGTCCCTGTGCCTGTGCATTACCGCCGTGGCCACCTACCTCTACGCCCGCAGGCGCCCCGAGGGCGACGCCGCCCTTGACCCCGCGGTCGCAGCGGCTGCCGCCGTCGTCGTCCCGACCAAAGTACCCTGATCCCGAACTCCCCTGAAGGAACCTTCGTCATGACATCCATTACCCCGTTCCCCACTGAGCGCACTGTGGTCCTGACCGGCGCCGCGTCAGCACGCGGCATCGGCCGCGCCGCCGCCGACCGCCTGGCCAGCGAGGGCTGGTCCATCGCAATCCTGGACATCAATGCCGAGGACGCCAGCGCCGCTGCCGCCGAGATCGGTTCCAACCGTGCGGTCAAGGCCATCGGCGTCGGCGCGGACGTCTCCGACGCCGCGTCGGTGGACCGGGCCATCACCGAGATCGAGGGCTCGCTGCCCCCGATCGTGGCCCTGGCCAACCTGGCCGGCATCAGTTCCCCGACGACGTTCATGGAAACCACGGTCGAAGAATGGGACAAGGTGTTCGCCATCAACATGCGCGGATCCTTCATCGTCTCCCAGCGGGTGCTCAAGGGCATGATCGAGCGCAAGATCGGCCGGATCGTGAGCATCTCCTCGATTTCGGCACAGCGTGGCGGCGGCACGTACTCCAAGGTCGCCTACAGCGCGTCCAAGGCCGGGATCATCGGATTCACCCGCGCCCTGGCCCGCGAGGTGGGCGAATTCGGGGTCACGGTCAACGCGATCGCCCCCGGCCCGATCGACACCGACATCATGGGCGGCACGCTGAGCGAGGAACGAAAGGCACAGATGTCGGAGGGCATCATGATGGGGCGGGTCGGCAGCCGCGAGGAAGTGGCGGCCCTGATCGCCTTCCTGCTCGGCCCGGACGCCGGTTACATCACCGCGGCCACCTACGACATCAACGGCGGCCTCCAGGTCTCCTAACCTGAACGCACCACCCCGTTGCGCTATCACTCTTAGGCCTTAAGATCCCGGAATGGCCGCCAAGAGTGATAGCGCAACGGGGTTTAAGCGCTAGCCGCTCAGAGATCCTTGCGGCATTGGGCATGGCCGAGTTCGTAGAGTCCGTTGAGGTCCCCATCGGCAAGCCCGTCCGGGGCCCCGATCTCGGGATACATCAGCTGGGCCGGGTCATCGACATGCTCCAGACCCATCACATGGCCGAGCTCGTGCAGGATCACGGCCGTGGCATAGGCCGCGCCCTCGGCCCGGTCCAGGTCTTCCGCGATTTGCGGGGCATCCAGTTCCAGGCTGCCGGTGACGAAGCTCTTGGGACCGTCGCCGAAACTGAAGTGGGTGCTCCCGCCGGTGCCGATCACCGGGCCTTTGAGCTGCGGTGCCTGTTCCGGCGTGGTCCAGGCAATCAGCAGCGGCGCCCACCGGTCCCCGTAAAGATCCTTCTGGTAGGGCGCACGGGTGGGCGAAGGGGCCTCGGACGTGGGGCCGTCATTGATGAACGTGATCCCGGTGGCCTCCGAGATCGTCCGGATCGAGTCCTCCACGAGCCGCTCGGCACCCTGCGGAGCCAGGGCGGCATTGACGACATAGTGCAGCGGACGGCACGGCGAGTAACCCACCGGAGCGCCGTCGTCGTTCGTTGCGAGGAACTTGTACGAGGTGCTGGCGGCCTCCGGTTTCCGGGGCGCGCCGAGGGGCTGGTCCTGCTCCTCGAGCCCGGGCGGGGGAGTGTCCGTCCGGTCTCCTCCGGCCGGCACGGCAGGCTGGCCGGACTCCCCGCCGGCACGCGGCTGCGCCTGCAGGTCACTGCCTGCGTTGTTCTCTGCGTTGTGCCCTGTTCCGCGGGTGACCTCGAAGAGGCCCGTGAACCGGGGATCGCCGTAGACGAGTCCGGCGGTGAGGAAGGCCGCGCCGGCGATCACCGCAGCGGCGGCCAGGTTCCTGACAATCCGCAACGCGGTGGCGGACCGGCTGTGCCGCGGCCCGCGGTCCCGAAAAACGGGGCCGTCCACTAGCCAACCACGGCGCCAAAGGCCATGCCGAGCAGGTAGGTCACGCCGGCGGCCCCCATGCCGATGCCCAGCTGGCGCAGGCCGCGGGTGGCGGGCGACGTGCCCGAGAGCAGGCCCACGACGCCGCCGGTGAGCAGCAGTGCCAAGCCGACGAGGGACGCGGAAACCACCAGCGCGGCGAGTCCCGTCATGCCCAACAGGAACGGAATGATGGGCACGATCGCGCCGGAGGCGAAGAAACAGAAGCTCGACGCCGCCGCGCCCCAGGCGGTGCCGACAGCCTCGTGCTGGTCCTCGCTTTCGGGCAGTTCCGGGCGCAGGGACAGGCTCGGATCGCAGTCGCAGTCCAGCAGGCCCATCCGCTCTGCGACGCGGTGCTCGGCTGCCTCGCGGGACATGCCGCGGGCCAGGTAGACGAGCAGGAGTTCGTTGTGCTCGATATCCAGCAGCGGCGCCGCCGCCAACGTGATCTGGGTGGGACGGGTGGCGGCGAGGAGCTCGCGCTGCGACCGCACGGAAATGAATTCGCCGGCCCCCATGGACAGGGCACCGGCCAGCAGCCCGGCGACGCCGCTGAGGAGTACCACCTGGCTTCCCACGCCCGAGGCCGCCATGCCCATGACGAGTGACAGGTTGCTGACCAGCCCGTCGTTGGCGCCGAAGACGGCGGCACGGAACGTTCCGGCCAGCCGGTTGCGGCCCCGGGTGGCCAGTCCACGGACCACTTCTTCATGGATCTGCTCGTCGGCGACCATGGCCGGGGTGGCAAACGATTCGGTGGCGTAGGGGGAGCGGCTCTCTGCCCGCTGGGCCAGGGCCAGGACGAAGACCGAGCCGAAATGCCGGGCCAGGAAGCCCAGGAGCCGGCTCCGCAGTGAGGCATGCCGGTCCTTGCCGGCGTGATCGCCCAGCAACTGGAGCCAGTGCGCCTCATGGCGCCCCTCGGCCTCGGCCAGCGCCAGCAGGATGGCGCGCTCCTCGCCGGCGCGGTTCTGCGCCAGGTCACGGTAGACGGCCGCCTCGGCGCGCTCATCGGCGAGATACTGGCGCCAGCGCTTGATGTCCGCCGGGCTCGGATCTGCACTGGGTGCGGTGCTCGAATCTGAACTGGGTGCGGTGCTGGGTGTGGTTGCGCCGGGGGCGGCGGAGGCCTGTGTCGGGTGGTGCTGCGAAGAATCGTTGCGGTCCGATTCGGTGTGCTGAGACACGAGAAACTCCTGGGTTTGGTCGGGCATGGTCCGGCCCCATTGCGACTCCAGAGTACCCCGTAATTCCGCGCTTTTCAGGCTGGCCATCCTCAGCGGAAGGTTTAGGGAGGCCGTAACTGTCCTGCCGCGGCGGGGCCGCCCGCAGCCGCTTTCCGGCAGCAATCCTGAGCCCTTGACCGCCCGTGTCCGCGGTGTTCGAATGAAACCCAGGGCGGGGTCCCCGGGGCCTTGCCGCCACCGAAGCCGCACGGAGGTTGCACCATGGATAGCACCGCATCACATCCCATCCAGCCGGCCCGGGAGTCACTCGAGTCCGATCCCGCCTACGACTACGCCGAGGACGCGCCCGTCAGCGACGTTGCGGAGACCGAGGACGAGGAGCTTCTCGAAGAGGCAGATCGGCTCGTGCCCCTGGACGCGGAGGACTTCCTGGGCGACGAGAAGCCGGTGGTGCCCCTGGAAGGGGAAGAATTCCTTGAGCCTGAAGAGAATGAGTGATTCGCCAAAGGCCTTAAAGTCCGACGGCGGTGCCTCCCCCTGCGAAGGGGAGGCACCGCCGTCGGACTTAATCCGCGGAAACTAAACCAGCAGGACCTAGTGCGACGGAACCGAAATGTGTTCGCCCTCGGATGCCTCGCCGGCAACCCGCCGCTGCCAGTTCTTCCAGACGGCGGAATCCGTCGGCTTGGTCAGCAGGGACACGACGATGTAGACGACCGCGGAGGCCGCGAGGCCGTAGTAGATCGGCTCGTTGGCGTAAATGCCGTCCAGCGGTACCTCGGCGTTGATTTCCAGGACGATCATGGTGCCGAGCGTGATGACGGTGCCGACCGCCATGGAAGCCGCGGCGGCCACGCCGGTGCCGCGCTTCCACACCAGGCCGCCGAGGATGGCCACGAGCAGGCCGCCGACAAGGATGTCGTAGGCAATGGTCAGGGCGGCGACGACGTCCTTGGTGATGATGGCGATGACGATCGCCACGAGGCCAAGGCCCAGGACCCACATGCGGTTGGCCTTGACGTCGTGCTCGGGATTGTCAGTGTCATCGGTGTTGATCGTCTTGCCGAACCAGCTGGCGACGAACGGGACCACATCGGCGCGGGCCACCGTGGCGGCGGCGATCAAGGCACCGGAGGCGGTGGACATCATGGCGGCGACGGCGGCGGCGAGCACGAGGCCACCGATGCCGATGGGCAGCAGGTTGGTGGCGACCTCGGCGTAGACAACGTCCTTGCCCAGGGCCTTGACGTCGATGTTCGGCAGCGCGACGCGGGCGCCGAGGCCGATCAGGGCGCCGGCAGCGCCGTAGAGGATGCAGTAGACACCGGCGGTGGCGCCGCCCCAGCGGGCAACAGTTGGGGTCTTGGCGGTGAAGACGCGCTGCCAGATGTCCTGCCCGATCAGCAGGCCCAGGGTATAGACCACGAAGTAGGTGATGATGGTCTGGACCCCGATGCCGTCAATCTGGAAGAAGCTGGCGTCCACACGGGCGCGGATCCCGTCGAGGCCGCCGGCGGCGTTGAGCGTGAACGGCAGCATCAGCACGAAGATGCCGACGGTCTTGATGACGAACTGGACCTGGTCGGCCAGGGTGATGGACCACATGCCGCCGATGGTCGAGTAGACCAGCACGATCGAACCGCCGACGGCGATGGCGAGGGCGCGGTCCCAGCCGAAAAGCACCACGAAGATGGTGGCGTAGGCGCTGGTGGAGGTGGCGCACAACATCAGCGTGTAGGCAAGCATGACGATGCCGGAGGTCTGCGTGGACTTGCTGCCGTAGCGCAGGGTCAGCATCTGCGAGACCGTGTAGATCTTCAGCTTCTGAATAGTGGGGGCGAAGAGCAGGCTCAGCAGCAGCACGCCGGCGCCGATCGCGACCACGAGCCACATGCCGGAGATGCCGAACTTGTAGCCGAGGCCGACGCCGCCGACGGTGGAGGCGCCGCCGAGCACGACGGCGGCCATGGTGCCGGTGTAGAGGAACGGCCCGAGACGGCGGCCGGCGACCAGGAAGTCGCTATTGTTCTTGGTGCGGGACTTGCCCCACCAACCGAACGCCAACATGGCGGCCAGATACACCACCACAATGGCGATGTTGACGAAATTTGCTTCCATTATGGGCTCCTTGGAGCTGATTGGCAGCGGATGCGGGCTTGCCGGCCTCAACAGTGTGTTCGGCAAGGCTGCTGCTGCGTGTAGTGGTTGGAGGAGGATGTCCGTCGGAACCTCCAGTTTTGCCTTATAGGCAACACATGTTGCCCAAAAGAGTATGTTGTGACCCCGGTAACAGTCAAGGCGCAGTGCGTCCCGCCGCCGCTTCCGCGTCACGAAGGCCCGCTCCCGCTAGGATTGCTCCAATGATGGGGCCGAGCGGCCGGCCGTGAAAGGTTCCTAAATGAAGGCTCTACCAGTTGAACCGAGCAATGTTCCCGTTGCCATCGGTTCGCGGATCCGCGCCGCCAGGCAGTCCCAGCGGCTCACCATTGAGCAGGTCGCAGACGCCACCGGGCTCACCAAGGGATTCCTCAGCCGCGTCGAGCGGGACCTCACCTCGCCCTCCGTTGCCTCCCTGGTGACGCTGTGCCAGGTCCTGTCCATCTCGATCGGCGACCTCTTTGCCGCCCCCGAAACGCACCTCACGAAGCAGAATGAGGGCCCCCGAATCTCGCTCGGCGGCGAGGGGATCGTCGAGCGGCTGCTGACCGCACGCTCGGAGCGCCGGGTCCAGATCATCCAGGCAGTGATCGAGCCGCGCGGGCGCGGCGAGTCCGAACTCTATGCCGTGGACTGCGATGTCGATGTCCTGCATGTGGTCAAGGGAAGCATCCGCCTGATCCTCACCAATGAGGAATTCGAGCTCAGCGCCGGGGACACTGTGACGTTCCCCGGCCGGGAACCCCACACCTGGGTCAATCCCACGGACGACGCCGTCGAGGTGCTGTGGGTGCTGGTGCCTGCCGCCAGCCGCTGAGGGCGACACTGCAACAGTAACCACCACCGGAACCGCAACTACCGGATAAACCACCACTGCGCGCAATCCGGAAATACACAGGACGAGCGGAAGCCGCTCACGCAAATCTCAACTTGGGGGATTCCATGAACCGCAACAACGTCTTTCTGTCCCTGGCACTGGCCGCCGCGCTCGCGGCTGCCCTTGGCCTCAGCTCCTGCGCCGCCGCGGGCCAGCGCGCCGGCGAAACGGGAGGCAGCCCCGCCAGCGAAACAGCGGCCCCGGCGCAGCAGGAATCCGGCCCGGCCGCCTCGGCCGTGTCCTCCGCCGCGCCGGCCACGCCCACCTCCAGTGCCTCCGGCACCCCCGCCCCGGCCACGCCGACGGCCAGTGCGGTGGCCGGCGTGAAAACGTTCACTTTCCCGGACGGGCACCTGTCCTTCTCCTACCCGAGCGACTGGTCCATCCGGGTGGTCGGCTCACCCGAGGACGCCACCAAGCTGCGGGGTATGCAGGCGGTCGTCGCCGACGCCACCGGCAACGAACTGGCTTCCATCGTCAGCAGCACCAGCGCCAGCAACGCTTCCGGCCCGGTGGCCCGTACCGTGCTGGACACCGCTCCGGTGCCGGGGCTGAAAGATGTGGACGGCGCACAGCTGGCCTTCGGCTTCGCGTTTGATTCCTTCGCCGATCAGTCCGATTTCCACATGAGCGTCCGCAAGGAACGCGACTTCGCGCCCACGGTCTCTGACTCCGGCTCCGCCTACGTCAGCTTCGCCAACGGCGGGGCTGAAGCCAAGGTGCTCTTCGGCAGCCCGGCGTTTGCCTCCGTCGACGCCGCCAAAGCCTGGATGACCACGGAGCAGTACGGAAAGCTCAAGCACCTGCTGCTGACCCTCAAGTACAGCTGACCTCCCGGTCCTTGGCGAGAGGGATCCCGGTGAGATTTACGTCACATTCCGGCAATCTGCCGGAAACGGCAATTTAATGCCCGGAGCCCTCGCGTAACGTGCCCGCAAGAATCGGAAAGCCTTCCCGAAACACACCCTGAGTAGCGTCAACTGCGGGGGGACGTGCACCAGTCCCAAACGACACATGGCTCGCCGCATCGGCGCCCTCGGAGCGCCGGCACTCGAGGAAGGCTCCCGCTATGAAGTTCTCTGTGCTTGCAGTAGGAATGGCAACAGATCCGCAGGTCCTTGACCCCGGATCGACCGCGTGGATGCTCACGGCGTCCGCTCTGGTCCTCCTGATGACCCCCGGGCTTGCGTTCTTCTACGGCGGGCTCGTCAGAATGAAGTCCGTCCTCAACATCATGATGATGAGCTTCGGCGCCATGGGCGTGGTGGCCGTCGTCTGGGCCCTGTGGGGCTACGGTCTGGCTTTCGGCCCGGATGCGCTGGGCGGCTTCGTTGGAGATCCCTTCACTAATTTCGGCCTGAGCGGTCTGACCACCAGCATCGGCACCAAGGCGCCAGGCCTGCCGGACATGATATTCGTCGGCTTCCAGGCCACCTTCGCCATCATCACCGTCGCGCTTATCAGCGGGGCCGTGGCGGAACGCGTCAGGTTCGGACCCTGGCTCCTCTTTGCTGCCCTCTGGGTCACACTCGTCTATGCTCCGATCGCGCACTGGGTCTGGGGCGGCGGCATCTTCGGACCCACCGGCATCATCGGCAGCAAGATCTCCGCCCTCGACTTCGCCGGCGGCACGGTGGTCCACATGAACGCCGGCATAGCCGGACTCATGCTGGCGGTGGTCCTGGGCAAGCGGCTCGGCTTCATGAAAGACCCCAACATCCGCCCGCACAACCTGCCGTTCGTCATGCTCGGCGCCGGGTTGCTCTGGTTCGGCTGGTTCGGCTTCAACGCCGGCTCGGAACTCGCCGCCGACGCCACGGCCGCCCTGGCCTGGACCAACACCCTGCTTGCCACCAGCGCCGCCCTGCTGGGCTGGCTGTTTGTGGAGCGGCTGCGCGACGGGCATGCCACCTCGCTCGGCGCCGCCTCGGGTGCCGTCGCGGGACTCGTGGCCGTCACCCCGGCCTGCGGATACATCGACCCCATCGGGGCCATCCTGATCGGCGTGATCGCGGGGGTCGTCTGCGCGCTCGCCGTCGGGCTGAAGTTCAAGATCGGACTCGACGACTCCTTGGACGTCGTGGCCGTGCACTTCGTGGGCGGCCTGTGGGGGACCCTGGCCCTCGGATTCTTCGCTCTTCCGTCCGCCAAGACCGCCGGCGGCCTCTTCTACGGCGGCGGCCTGTCACAGTTCTGGCCACAGATCCTCACCGCCCTGATTGTTACAGCGTGGAGCGCCGCCATGACCACATTGATTGGCTTCGCGATCCACAAGAGCATCGGCATGCGCGTTTCCGAGGCCGACGAACTCTCCGGCATCGACGTGACGGAGCACGCCGAAACAGCGTACGAACTCCTCATGGTCGGCGGCAGCTTCCACCCCGGCGACCCGCATGCCCGCACTGAGGCTGCCCACGCTCACGCCGCCGCCCAGCCCGAAGCCCAGGCCAACGCCGAAGGTGAGGCCCAGGCCGAGGCCGAAGGTGAGGCCGCCCGCGGCAGGGTGCCGTCATGAAGCTCGTCACGGCCATTGTGCGGCCGGAGCGGGTTTCGGCCGTCAGTGCGGCTTTGGAGCGGGCCGGAGTCAACGGCCTGACCGTGAGCCAAGCCAGCGGCTATGGCCGGCAGCGGGGCCACACCGAGGTGTACCGGGGTGCCGAGTACAACTCCGACCTGCTGCCCAAAGTGAGGCTGGAAGTCCTGGTAGACGAGGACGCCCTCGGCGCCGTCATGGCGGCCATTGAAGAGGGCGGGCGCACGGGCCGGTTCGGCGACGGCAAAATCTGGATCATTGAGGTGCGCGACGCCGTCCGCGTCCGGACCGGGGAACGGGGCGCTTCGGCCATCGCGTGAGGTAATTGGTAAACAATTGATGCGCAATACGAAACTTCGAGTGTATGATGGCTATCACAACCGTCGGTCAATCCTCGAAGGAGAGGCTTCTTTTGGAAGAGCTGCGCATCGAGGCCAATGGCAACCTTGGCCCCATCGATTCATCCCGCGTCCCACGCTACGCCGGGGCTGCCACTTATGCCCGTCTGCCGCGCCTGGACCAGGTGGCCAAAGCAGACGTCACGGTGGTCGGCGTGCCGTTCGACACCGGCGTCTCCTACCGCCCCGGCGCCCGCTTCGGAGCCAACCACATCCGCGAGGCCAGCCGCCTGCTGCGGCCGTACAACCCGGCGTGGGACGTCAGCCCCTTCGAGAACATCCAGGTTGCCGACGCCGGCGACATGGCCGTCAACCCGTTCAACATCAACGAGGCCATCGAAACCATCCAGCAGAACGCCCTTGACCTGACGGCGGCCGGCAGCAAGCTGGTGACCCTCGGCGGCGACCACACCATCGCCCTGCCGCTGCTGCGCGCCGCCGCCGAGCGCGCCGGCGGGCCCGTTGCCATGCTGCACTTCGACGCGCACCTGGACACCTGGGACACCTACTTCGGCGCCGAGTACACCCACGGCACTCCCTTCCGCCGCGCCGTCGAGGAAGGCATCCTGGACACCGAGGCCATCAGCCACATCGGCACCCGCGGTCCGCTTTACGGCAAGAAGGACCTCGACGACGACCACCGCTTCGGCTTCGGCATCGTCACCTCCGCCGACGTTTACTACCAGGGCGTCCTGGAGACGGTGGCCAAGGTCCGGGACCGGATCGGGAACCGCCCGCTCTACATTTCGGTGGACATCGACGTCCTCGACCCCGCGCACGCGCCGGGCACCGGCACGCCGGAAGCCGGCGGCATCACGAGCCGCGAGCTGCTGGAAATCATCCGCGGTTTCCGCGGCATGAACCTGGTCGGTGCCGACATCGTCGAGGTTGCCCCGGCGTACGACCACGCCGAGATCACCGGCGTGGCGGCAAGCCACGTCGCCTACGAACTCGTGACCCTGATGGCGGACCGCGCCGTCGAAGGGGACCGCTTCGGTGCCCCGAACGGCTACGCGGCCCAGGCCCTTGGCCAGGAATCCCGCCGCCCCGCCGGCTTCGGCTCCTCTGTGGCTTCGCCGGTGGCGTCGCGATGACTGGCGTGCGCAACGGCGGGGACCTCGTCGTCGAGACTCTTGAGGCGCTCGGCGCCAAGACGGTCTTCGGCATCCCGGGCCAGCACGCCCTGGGCCTGTTCGATGCGATGGGCCGCGGGAACCTGCACTTTGTCTCCTCCCGGGTCGAGAACAACTCGGCGTTCGCCGCGGACGGGTATTCCCGTGCCACCGGCGAGGTCGGCGTGCTGTTCCTGTCCACCGGCCCGGGTGCGCTGACGTCCCTGGCCGGGCTGCAGGAGGCCTATGCCACCGGCGTTCCCATGGTGGTCGTGGCGAGCCAGATCCCGCTCGAGGGTCTCGGCGCCCGGCGCAAGGGCATGCTGCACCAGCTCGATGACCAGAAGGCCTCGGCCGCGAACGTCACCAAGTCCCAGCGGCTGATCCAGCACGCTTCCGGCATTCCCTCGGCCATCCAGGATGCGTGGACCGAGGCGATCTCCTCGCCGCAGGGCCCCGTGTGGCTGGAAGTCCCGCAGAACGTCCTGCTGGACCCCATCATGGTGCCTCCCGTGGAGGACGCCCTCGCAGAAGCTGCGGACAACCCGCCCCGGGTGGAGCTGATCCGCGAAGCCGTGAAATGGCTCTCGACGGCGGAGCGTCCCGCCATCATCGCCGGCGGCGGCACCCGCCGTGGCCGGGCCGAAAAGTCGCTGCTCTCGATTGCGGAGAAGCTGCGGGCGCCGGTGATCTGCACGCCGGGCGGCAACGGCGCGTTCCCGTGGAACCATGAGCTCTCGCTGCAGTCCTGGATCGAGGACCAGTACATGACGGAGGTGCTCGAGGACGCCGACGTGCTGATCGTCATCGGCTCCTCCCTGGGCGAGGTCACGTCCAACTACTTCACCTTTGAACCGCGCGGCCGGATCATCCAGATCGACGCCGAGCCCCGCGTTCTGGAATCCAACCGTCCGGGCCTGGGCATCCGGGCGGACGCCGGCCAGGCCCTCGCCGCGCTCGACGCCGCCCTGACCGAGCCGCACGGGGAACGCGCCGACTGGCACGGCACGGCTCCCGAGACGCTCGTCAAGGACACCCTGGCCAAGGTCAGGGCCCGGCTCGAGTCGCAGGACCTCGGCAAGGAACTGAAGTTCATGGCCGACATCCGCGAGGCCGTTCCCGCGGGCATGCAGACGTTCTGGGACATGACCATCTCGGCCTACTGGGGCTGGAGCTGCTGGGATGCCCGCGATGGCCAGTTCCACTCCGCGCAGGGCGCCGGCGGGCTGGGCTTCGGCTTCCCCGCGGCGATCGGCGGCGCCGTCGGGCTCGAAACCACCGGCACTTCCGCCGGTTCGGCCCGGGTGCTGGCCGTCTCCGGCGACGGCTCGGCGATGTACTCCATCTCCGAGCTCGCCACCGCCAAGCAGCACAACGTCCCGGTCACCTGGCTGATTGTGGACGACGGCGGCTACGGCATCCTGCGCGAATACATGGTGGGCGCCTTCGGCAAGGCCACGGCCACCGAGCTCGCCCGGCCCGACTTCGTCAAGCTGGCAGAGTCCTTCGGCGTCCCGGCCGTACGGGTAGCCCCCGGAGATGTGGGGGACGCCCTGAAGGCGGGCTTCGCCGCGGACGGCCCCAACGTCGTCGTCGTCGAAACCCTGCTCCAGATGTTCGGCCCCACCCACCTGGCCACGTAGCCGGGCCCGAACACCGCAGCAGCACCGCACTAAACACCGCACAGCGCGGACCGGCCGGGTCTGCCCCTCACCACGAGGGGCAGACCATCCGCCATGTCAGTCGAATCCAACGCTGCAGCCAGGCTCGTCTACCAGATCTTCGACCTCCAGCGCGCCGTGCGCTGCGTCGCCGCCGCCAGCCTGCGCGGGCAGGACACCGGAGTGGCGCTGCAGGGCGTTCTTCGCTTTGTGGGGGAGGGCGAATCCCGGGCCACGTACCTTGCGGAGCGGCTCGGCGTCAGCGCTCCGGTCCTGAGCCGGCACATCGCCGAGCTCGAAGACCACGGCTATGTGGTCCGTCGGCCGGACCCGGAGGACGGCCGCGCGCAGCTGATCGCCCTGTCCGCCTCCGGCGCGGAGAAACTGCGCCTCATCGAAGACCAGCGCACGGCCACGCTCCAAGGCCTGCTGCAGGACTGGAGCCAGGACGACGTCGAACTGACGGCGCGCACCCTCGAAAAACTTGCTGAGTCCCTCAGGACCTCAGCCCGGGCAACGACGGCCGGACCCACGAATACGACCGAAATTGTTGAGGAGTAAATATATGGCTAGCCACGCTGCCGCCACAGGACCGGACACTGCGCCGTCCCCGGCCCTGTCAGACATTCCGCAGGGGACATCACGCGCACCCCAGACCGCCGCAGACCCTGCGGCGATGACCCACCGCCAGATCATGGAGGCGCTCACCGGGCTGCTGGCGGCGTTCTTCACCGCCATCCTGAGCAGCACGATCGTCGCCAACGCGCTGCCCACCATCATGTCCGAGCTCAAGGGCACCCAGACGGACTTCGCCTGGGTGATCACCGCCGCGCTCCTGGCCAACGCGGCAACCACCCCGATCTGGGGCAAGCTCGCGGACCTCTTCAACAAAAAGGTCCTCGTCCAGCTGAGCATCGTGATCTTCGTGGCCGGCTCCGTCATGGCCGGCCTGTCCGAGACCATCCCGCTGCTGCTGACCGCCCGTGTCATCCAGGGCATCGCCATGGGTGGCCTCACCGCACTGGCCCAGGCCATCATCGGCTCGATGATCCCGCCGCGCGACCGCGGAAAGTACTCCGGCTACATGGGCGGCGTCATGGCCGTGGGCACGGCGGGCGGCCCGCTGCTCGGCGGCTTCATTGTCGACAGCCCGCTGGGGTGGCGCTGGACGTTCTTCGTCTGCGTCCCGCTCGCGGTGGTCGCGCTCATCCTGCTGCAGGTCACGCTGAAGATCCAGCACGTCAAGCGTCCCGCCAAGATCGACTGGCTCGGCTCCATCCTGTTGACCTCCGGCGTGAGCCTGCTGCTCATCTGGGTCTCCTTTGCAGGCAACCCCGACTACTACGACTGGTGGTCGTGGCAGACGGTCGCCATGGTGGGCGGCGGCGTCCTGCTCCTGGGCCTGCTGGTGCTGGTGGAATCCCGGGTAGCCCAGCCCATCATCCCGCTCAAGATCATCTCTGAGCGGACCACCGCCCTCGCGATCCTCGCCTCGGTGGCCGTCGGCGTCGGCATGTTCGGCTCCTCGACCTTCCTTGGCCAGTACTTCCAGGTGGCACGCGGTGCCACCCCCACCGAAGCCGGCCTGCTCACGCTGCCCATGATCGCTGGCAACCTGATCGGTTCGGTCGCCTCCGGCATGCTCATCAGCCGCACCGGCAAGTGGAAGCGGTACCTGGTGGCCGGCGCCATCCTGCTGATCGGCGGCCTGGGCCTGGCCGGCACCATGGACCACACCACTGACCTGTGGCTGACCGGCATCTACACGGCCATCCTCGGCGTCGGCCTGGGCCTGCTGATGCAAAACCTCGTCCTCGCCGTCCAGAACACGGTCCAGGCCAAGGACATCGGCACGGCCAGCGCCTCCGTTGCCTTCTTCCGCTCCGTCGGCGGAGCGATCGGCGTCTCGGTCCTCGGCGCCGTGCTGGGCAACCGGGTCAAGGAGCTCGTCACGGAGGGGCTCGCCTCCGCCGGAATCCAGGTCCCGGCCGGATCCGCGGGGGCAAGCATGGACCTCAAGGACATGCCGGCACCGATCCGCGACATCATGCGGGCCGCCTACGGTGACGCGATCGCTGAGGTCTTCCTGATCTCTGCAATCATCGGCCTCGTGGCGCTGGTTGCCATCCTGTTCATCAAGGAACGCCCGCTGCGGCGCACCGTCGACGTTCGGCCGGACCCCGCCGGGCAGGCAGGGGACGCCTCGGGTGCCGTTGTAGCTATGAGGAGCGCCGGGAACGACGCCGTCGAGGAAGCATCGTCAGCCGGCGGAACCGGCATCGTGGACCTGGACCGGGAATTCATCGAGGTGCTCAGCCGGGAGCGCGCCGAATCCCGCTTCCCCGATGCCGCCCGACGGGATGCCGACCTTGGCTTCAGGGCCAGCATTGGCAGCGGCCAAGATTCGGGTCCGGATTCCGATGTGGCTGAGTTCGGTGCGGACCGGGCGGCCGAGAGGGAGGGCGCCCGCCAGCGGTCCCGGACTTTGGTGGCCGAGAACCGGCCCGAGGCAGCCGACGTCGTACCCGTGCTGCTCCAGACCCAGCAACTGCTCGCGGAACAGCAGCTGCAGCTGGCGGACGCGCTACGCGCCGTGTACGAGCAGGCCGCCGAGCAGCGTGCAATCGCCGCGGAACAGGCCCGGGTTGCCGAAGAGCTCACGGCCCTGCACCGCCAGCTTGCCAAACAGCGCAAGATGCAGCGCGCGGCCGCCGACTACATCGCAACCCACGGCCAGCACCGCACCGACTAGCGCCGACCCGCACCGCCGGACCGTCTAGTGGATCCCAGAGACCCCGCGGCCGCCCCAGATGGCAGCCGCGGGGCCTTCGTGCGGCCTGCGTTCGGGTGGCAGGGCCGCGGCAGGGCCGCGGCAGCGCTGCACGCAGGTGTAAAAATACGCCGTTTGGATGATATTTGGTGTCCCGTGTTCCACCCGGGCGGGGGATTTCGTAGGGTTGGGTGGCCAAGGCTGTCGGCCCCAACGGATAGTCTTCAATCAGCTTTTCAACTCACCTCATTTTCCGGTCTTTCGTATCGTCCGGCCTTCCCAAAGGACTCGTGGGCATGCTCGTCACCCTCATGCGGCGCTATTCACAGCCGTATCTGCCATACATCGCGGCTGTGGTCATCTTCCAGTTGGCCTCGACCATCGCTGCTTTGTACCTCCCCAGCCTCAATGCCCAGATCATCGACGAGGGTGTCTCCCGCGGCGACACGGACTACATCTGGCGCACCGGCGGCGTCATGCTCGGCGTCGCGCTGATCCAGGTGGCCACCGCGATCGCCGGTGTCTACTTCGGCTCGAAGGCCGCGATGGCGTTCGGCCGGGACCTGCGCCGCGGCGTCTTCCGCAAGGTGAGCAGCTTCTCGGCGCGGGACGTCAACGTCTTCGGCGCCCCCACCCTGATCACCCGCGGCACCAATGATGTGCAGCAGGTCCAGATGCTCATGCTCATGGCGCTGAACTTCATGGTGGCCACACCCATCATGTGCATCGGCGGGATCTTCATGGCCGTGCGCGAGGACCTCAACCTGTCCTGGCTCGTCTGGGTTTCCGTGCCCCTGCTCGTCGTCGTGGTGGGCTACCTTGTGGTCCGCCTCATGCCGCTCTTCCGTTCCATGCAGGAGAAGATCGACCGGCTCAACGGTGTCCTCCGCGAGCAGATCATCGGCATCCGCGTGGTCCGGGCCTTCGTGCGCGAACCCCACGAGGCCGAGCGTTTCGGTGCGGCCAACAAGGACCTCACCGACGTCTCGCTGGAGATCGGTTCCCTGTTCGTGCTGATGTTCCCCGCCATCGGCATGATCCTGCACATCTCCACGGCCGCCGTGCTGTGGTTCGGTGGCCAGCGCGTCGATGCCGGCGAAATGCAGATCGGCTCGCTGACGGCCTTCCTCCAGTACCTCCTGCAGATCCTCATGGCCGTCATGATGGGCACCTTCATGGCCATGATGATTCCCCGCGCCTCGGTCTGCGCCGACCGGATCGGTGAAGTGCTCGACGTCGAACCCTCCATCCACGAAACGCTCACCCCGGTGGCGCCGGCCGCAAAGGCCGGACGCGTCGAATTCCGCAACGTGACCTTCGCCTACCCCGGCGCCGAGGCCCCGGTGCTGAGCAACATCAGCTTTACGGCCGAGCCCGGACAGACGGTGGCGATCATCGGCTCAACAGGGGCCGGCAAGTCCAGCCTGCTGGCCCTGCTGCCGCGGCTCTACGACGCCGAGTCGGGCGAGGTCCTCCTCGACGGCGTTCCCGTCACCCAGCTGGACCGGGCCGAGATCACGCAGCGCGTGGCCATGGTGCCGCAACGGCCCTACCTGTTCTCCGGGACCATTGAGCACAACCTGCGCTTCGGCAAGCCCGAGGCCACGGACTCGGACCTGTGGGAGGCCCTGACGGTCGCCCAAGCCGCGGAATTCGTGCGCGAGAAGAAGGGCGGCCTCGGCTCGCGGATCGCCCAGGGCGGCACCAACGTCTCCGGCGGCCAGCGGCAGCGGCTGTGCATCGCCCGCGCCCTCGTCACCGAACCCAAGGTCTTCCTGTTCGATGACTCGTTCTCCGCCCTTGACGTCGCCACCGACGCCAGGCTCCGCCGGGCGCTCAAGGCCAAGACGGCCGATGCCACGGTGATCATCGTCGGCCAGCGCGTGTCCACCATCGCCGATGCGGACCAGATCCTCGTGCTGGACAACGGCAGGATCGTGGACCGCGGAACACATGAGGAACTGTTGGAAAGCTCCAGCACCTACCAGGAAATCGTCGAATCCCAGCTGAGCGCGGAGGCAGTGGCATGAGCACCAACGAGAAAGTCTCCACCCCGCCGCCCAAGGCAGCCGACACCATCGCGGCCGGAACGGACGCGACCGACCTGACGGACGATGACTTCATCGAGGAGGAGTACACGCCCGGCGAGGCCGACGGCGGCATGTTCGGCGTGCCGGCCAAGAAGGCCCAGCACTTCTGGCCCTCGGCCAAACGGCTCATGGGGCTGCTGAAACCCGAGCGCGCCGGCATCATCGCCGTGCTCGCCATGGTGACGGTCGCCGTCGTCCTCAACGTCATTGCCCCGAGGATCCTGGGCCAGGCCATGGACGTGATCTTCGCCGGAGTGGTCGGCAAGCAGCTCCCGGCCGGAGCCACCAAGGAGCAGTTCATCGAAGGACTGCGCTCCCAAGGCCACAACAACTTCGCCGACATGCTCTCGAAGATGGACGTCGTGCCGGGTACGGGCATCGATTTCCAGAAGCTCGCATTCCTCATCAGCGTGGTGCTGGTGATGTACTTCGTCGCCAACATCTTCCTGTGGCTCCAGGGCTATGTCCTCAACGTGCTTGTCATGCGCGTAGTCCGCACGCTGCGCGATGACACCGAGAAGAAACTCAACAAGCTCCCGCTGAACTACTTCGATACCCGCCAGCGCGGCGACATCCTCTCCCGCGTCACGAACGACGTCGACAACATCCAGCAGGCGCTCCAGCAGGCCTTCGCCCAGCTCGTGAACTCGGCCCTGACGGTCGTCGGGATCGTGATCATGATGTTCATCGTCTCCTGGCAGCTGGCCCTGATCGCGCTCGTCGCCCTGCCGCTCTCCGGCGTGGCCGCCGGTATCATCGGCGCCCGCAGCCAGAAGCTCTTCGCCGCCCAGTGGAAGAACACCGGCGAGCTCAACGGCCAGATCGAGGAATCGTTCTCCGGCCACGACCTCGTCCGCGTGTTCGGCCGCGACGCCGACATGCTGGCCCGCTTCGACGAGCGCAACGAAGAACTCTACAAGGCCAGCTTCGGGGCCCAGTTCGTCTCCGGCATGATCATGCCGGTCATGCAGTTTGTCTCCTACCTCAGCTATGTGGGGATCGCCGTCGTCGGTGGGCTGCGGGTGGCCTCGGGCGCCATGAGCCTGGGCGACGCCACGGCGTTCATCCAGTACTCGCGCGAATTCACCCAGCCGCTGGGCCAGATGGCCGGCATGGCCAACATGCTGCAGTCCGGTGTCGCCTCCGCCGAGCGGGTCTTCGAATTCCTCGACGCCGACGAACAGGACGCCGAGACCGCCACCGAGCACCTCCCGGCGAAGACGGACGGACACGTCGAGTTCCAGCACGTCACCTTCAGCTACACGCCGGACAAGTCACTGATCGAGGACCTGTCCTTCACGGCCGAGCCCGGACACACGGTCGCGATCGTGGGACCGACCGGGGCGGGCAAGACCACCCTCGTCAACCTCGTGATGCGCTTCTACGAACTCAACGCCGGCAGCATCACCCTGGACGGGGTGGACATCACCCGGTTGAGCCGTTCAGAACTGCGCGCCAAGGTCGGCATGGTGCTGCAGGACGCCTGGCTGTTCGGCGGAACCATCTACGAGAACATCCGCTACGGCAAGCTGGACGCCACCGAAGAGCAGATCATGGCGGCGGCCAAGGCCACGTTCGTGGACCGCTTCGTCCGGGCATTGCCGGACGGCTACAACACGGTCATCGACGAAGAAGGCAACAACGTCAGTGCCGGCGAAAAGCAGCTGATCACCATCGCCCGGGCCTTCGTGGCGAACCCGTCGCTGCTGATCCTGGACGAGGCCACGAGTTCCGTGGATACCCGCACCGAAGCCCTGGTCCAGAAGGCCATGGCAGCGTTGCGCACGGAGCGGACCAGCTTCGTCATCGCCCACCGCCTCTCCACCATCCGGGACGCGGACACCATCCTCGTCATGGAGGACGGGCAGATCGTCGAGCAGGGCCGGCACGCCCAGCTGCTGGCCATGCACGGCGCGTACTACCGGCTGTACATGTCCCAGTTCGCCGGCGAGGACGCGGACGCCGCCTTGGCCGATTCCGCGGAGGACGCGACGGCGGTGCACAGCTGAGCGCCGCCGGGGAGGGCACGGCCGCCGGGGACGGCCCCGCCGGGCAGGGCCCGGGCACGGTGCCCGGGCGCCTCGAGGTGGACGTGCCGATGCGCTGGAGCGACATGGATGCCTATGGGCATATCAACAACGTCCAGATTGTCCGGATCCTGGAGGAAGCACGGATCGCGGCGTTCGGCCCGCCCCAGGGTTCCGGGCTGCCGGGGACCGAACCCCTGGTGTCGCTCTTCAACGAAATCCCGGAAGGGACGCTGGCGCTCGTGGTCGAGCACAAGATCCGGTACGTCAGGACGCTGGAGTACCGGAACGTGCCCGCCGTCGTCCAGCTGTGGATCGGGGCGGTCAAGGGCGCCAGCTTCGACATCCACTATCTGGTGCAGGATCCCGTCACGCGGGAGGACTGCGTCCGGGCAACGAGCCATCTTGCCTTCGTGGATGAGGCAACCGGCCGCGTGCTGCGGCTGACACCGGAGCAGAAGGAGCGGCTGGCCCCGTACACCCGAGCCCACCCGGTTCCATAGCCTCTATCCCGGTTCTCGTCACGGCTCCTAGAATGAACAATCCCGACGCATAAGGAGGCGTGGTCGCCGTGAACATGGGCAAAAACATGCATCACTACATGGGCAAGAACATGCATCACAACTTAGGCAGCACCTTGCACCAGAACTTGCACAAGCAGCACACCCGCAAGAAGAAGTGGAACGAGCTCTCGCCGATGTCGCGGTTCGGCACCATTGCCGCTGGCATCGTCCAACTCTCGTTGCTCGTTGCGGCCCAGACGGACATCACCAGACGGCCAGCTGCGCAGATCCGGGGCAGCAAGGCCATGTGGCGGCTTGCCACCCTGGTGAACTTCATCGGCCCGGCAAGCTATTTCACGTTTGGTGTGAAGCACCGGCCTGTCGCGAAGTAGTAGTAGTTGCAGGCCGGCCGCCCTGCATCTACTGGCCGGTAGATTTAGGGCGGCGTTAAATGGGCGCGTTCAGTTTAAGCCTGTAAATTGAACGTATGACCCCAACCAAGAAGCCTGCCCTGCACCGCGCCCTCGGTATCTCCAAGGAGATTGAAGACGCGGCGTGGTTTGTGCTGGGCCCGGGGTTGCTCGGCAAGGCGTCCTCCTTGGACGGCCGCACCAAAACTTGGTCCGTCCAGGCTGCCGCGGAGTTGCTGGAACGCCTCGAACGCGGCGTTCCCGATCCCAAAGCGCCGATGATGACCAACCTGCGCCAGAACCTGGAGGATGCCACCCGCGGGGCGAAGCAACTGGCCGTGGAGTTGCTTTTCCTCCAGTCGCTGCCGCTTGCCCACGAGGTCAAGTCGCTGAAGGTCAAGCGGGCCCGCGTCGCCGAGGCGGCGTCCTGGCTGGAGCCTCCGCTTGAGCTCCCCGACGAGCTCTATGCGGGCATGACGGACCACGGCGTGATCCGGGACCGCACTGCGGAATTCAACTGGACCATCTGGGACCACCTGAAATGGCTCTGCCGATTCGTGCAGCACGTCGCGCAGCGGCCGGGCAACGTCGTCCAGGCCGCGATCAAGGATCCGCTGGCCTTCCACCGGCTGGTCGCCGGGACCCCGGATGACCAGCCGGCCATCCGCCGCAGCATTGAGTTCCTGGTCTGGCCCAGCTACTTCGAACCCGTCGTGGCCGATGTCGAACGGCAGGAGATCCGCGACGCCTTCGCCTCCCTGGTGGGCGGGGCCAAGGGGGACAGCGACGAGGACATTTCGGCGGACATCCACAGGATCCGCCTGCACCTGGACCAGCAGGCCGGGCAGCGGATCGACTGGTACTCCCGCCAGCTGGTGAGCCAGTGGCGGAAGGTCG
Organism: Arthrobacter sp. P1_C12_2; assembly: GCF_056406415.1. NCBI lineage: Bacteria > Bacillati > Actinomycetota > Actinomycetes > Micrococcales > Micrococcaceae > Arthrobacter > Arthrobacter sp. P1_C12_2. Next base: position 103,149 of record NZ_JBFUAF010000020.1, read on the forward strand.
GCGACCCCGGCCGCCGCGCCTGGCTCCTGCGCACTCACCACGACAACGCCGAGCTGCTGGGGGAGTGGCGGGACCAGGAAACGGTGACGCTCGACGTCGAACACCTCCGCCTGCTGGACCCCGGCGTTAGCGCCGGGCTGGTCCAGAACGCCGTTGACGAAGACTACAAGCACCTCGGCTACGTGGAGCGTGAGGACACCAAGACCGCAGTCTTCGCCTTCCTGAGCGTCATGAAGCCGGGTGACCTCGCGCTCTACCAGAGCTTGGGCAAGGTCCGGATCGGCGTGGTCCTGGGCGAACCGGAGCACGGCAAGGACAACCGCCAGCTCGGCCGCAAGGTCCGCTGGTTCGATGAGGAACACGACGCCACCGGGCTGCCCCGCCACGTGCAACGCCAGCTGACCACTTCCGGCAACATCGTGGACATCACCCGCGTGATCCAGGCGCTCGAGGCGCTCCTGCCGGCAGAAGCGGAAGCCGAGGACGACGACGGCGCCGCGCCGGATGCCGCCGTCGAACCGGTCTGTGACGGGTTCCGGCCGCTGACGCCGGAGTTCGCCGAGTCCCTGCACATGGACCTGGAGCCGCTGCAGGAAATCGCCGAACTCCTCGAGGAGAACCGGCAGCTGGTGCTCTACGGTCCGCCGGGAACGGGCAAGACGTACCTCGCCAAGCACCTCGCCGCCGAGCTCGCCGGCGACACCACGGACGAGCGGGTCAAGCTGGTCCAGTTCCACCCGTCGTACGCCTATGAGGACTTCTTCGAGGGCTTCCGCCCGGACAAGACGGACGAGGGCCAGGTGTCCTTCAAGCTCGTGGCGGGCCCGCTGCGCCGGCTCGCCGAGGAAGCTGCCAAGCCCGGAAACGAGAGCAAGCCGTACTTCCTGATCATCGATGAGATGAACCGGGCTAACCTCGCCAAGGTGTTTGGCGAGCTGTACTTCCTGCTCGAATACCGCGATGACCGCATCTACCTGCAGTACAGCCCCAACGAGCCGTTCACTCTGCCGGACAACCTCTACATCATTGGCACCATGAACACCGCGGACCGCTCCATCGCCATGATGGACGCGGCCATCCGGCGGCGCTTCTCCTTCATCGAGCTCCATCCGAAGACGGAGCCCGTGAAGGGCTCGCTGCTGCGATTCCTCCGGGCGCGCGACCTGGACACGACGCCAGCCCTGCTGCTTGACGCCTTGAACGATGCGATCGACGAATGGGACCGCGATCTCATGATCGGGCCCTCCTACTTCATGAAGAAGTCCGCGCAGACGCCCAAGGGCCTCCGCCGAATCTGGAAGTACGAGCTCATGCCGCTGCTGGAGGAGCACTATCACGGCCAGCTCAACCGTGCCCAGCTCGAGGAGCGGTTCGGGCTGGAACAACTCCTGGGCCGCCTGGCGAATGCCTAGGCTGGCCGGGGATGCCGTAGCGCTGGGCAGCTCGTCGGACCGTAGTCCGTCGGACCGCGGTGCGTCGGGCCGCGGTTCGGCCGGCGCTTCGGCCGGGCGGGGCTCATCCGGACGCGGTTTATCTGGGCGGGGCGGCGCGGCGGTGCCGTGCCGCCACATTGTCCTCGACGAACTCTCCGCCGGCGTCGTGGAGCGGCTTGATCCGGATACTGCGGCCTACATCAACGCCAGCGGCCTGGCGAAAGCCTCGCCGATGGGCATGGGCCTGTACCGGATCGAACCCGTGGGGAGCGTGGGCTCGGTGCGCACTCCCGCCGTGCAGCTGGAGGTGCGGCCAAAGGGACGGCTCGGGCTGAACCGGCTGCTGTTCCTGCTCGGCTACGCGGGGGACCAGGGGTTCCGGGACGATTCGGTTGCCGCGGTGGAGCATACCGACCTTTGGAGCGCACTGGCCGAATCGCTGGCGCAGCTCGCGGACCGGGCGCTGAGCCGGGGCGTGCTGCAGGGGTACCTCATGGTGGAAGAGTCCCTACGGACCGTTAAGGGCCGGATCCGGATGTCGGACCAGATTTCCCGCCGGCCGGGGATGTTGGTCCCGCTGGAAGTCTCCTATGACGAGTTCACCGAGGACATCGCGGAGAACCGGATTCTGCGGGCCGCGCTGGAACGGATGTCGCAGGTGCCGCGCGTGCGGCCGGAAGTCCTCAGCCGGCTGCGCCAGCTGAAGGGAAAGCTCGACGCCGTGACGCGCCTTCAGTCCGGCGCGCCGCTGCCGCAGTGGCGGCCCAGCCGGATGAACACCCGCTACCACGCGGCCCTCCGGCTCGCCGAACTGATCCTGCGGAACGCCTCAGCGGAGGCCGGCGACGGCAAGCAGCAGTCGGCGTCGTTCGTGGTGGACATGGCAAAGGTGTTCGAGGACTTTGTGGGAACAGCCCTGCGCGAAGCCATGGGCGCCTACCCCGGAGAGATGCGGTTGCGCTACAACGCGCTGCTGAACGAGGCCGTCCGCGACTCGGACCGGATTGTGGTCCAGCCGGGGGCCGTCCACTTCCTCGGCGGCCGGCCCGTGATGGTGTACGACGCCAAGTACAAGGCCGCGGCCGACGTCGGCGCATCCCTCTCGGGTGACCACTACCGGATGCTGGCCTACTGCACATCCTTGCGGGTGCCGACGGCGTGGATCGTTTACCCGGGAGCAGGGGAAATCAAGCTGCGCCGGATTCTCAATACCGACATCGACATTGTCGAGTTCCCGCTGGATCTGTCCCTGCCGCCGTCGGAAATCCTGGCCTCCGTGGCAGATCTTGCCCAACAGTCCTGGGGCGAAGTGCTCCGGCAGGCCAGTATCAGCCGGTCAGCCAGCTAGGCGGATTCCTGCTGGTCGGCCACTGTCCGCAAATGTTCCAGGAGCGCCCTTTCCGGCTGGCCCGGATTGTTCGCGACGTGCCACCGGAGTTTCTCCCGGACTTCAGCTTCTTCCGGGTCGGTGCCAGCCAGAACCTCGTCAATGATCGAAGTCGACTGCCGGCGCAGCGGCTCCAAATCAGGGTCCGCTCCGTGGAACTGGTGGGGCCGGACGCCGCGGTGTCTCGTGTGGCCGAGGCGGCGGAACGGCAGAACGGTGGGACCGGAATCTGTGGGAGCGGAACCTGTGAAACTGGAATCGGTTGGCGCGGCAGCCGTTTCGGGCTGTTCGTTGGACATCAGCAAGTGCGGCATCGTGCGCTCTCCCGTGTTTGCAGTACGCGTTGGTACTGACCGAATAATGCCTAAAGCCCCCGGAGTCGAATATTAGCTGAGGCCGTTCAGCCCGCACCGGAGGTGGCCCTCGCGACACGCGGGACTTTGCTGCTCGGCGAAGGTCCTCAGGCGGGTTCGTCCCTGGCGGGGCCCGGGAGGAAAGGACCCTGGAGGAAAGCGTCGAGGCGGAGCTCCAACGCCGATCGATCCTTCATCTCGCACTCCCACACGGTGAGGACTTCCCAGCCGTCGAGTTCGAGCTGAAGCCGCTGGGCGGCATCGCGGTTCCGGGTTCGCGTGCGCTTGGTTTCCCAGAACTCGGCGTTTGCCTGGGGCGCGTGCTGGCCCACCCGGCAGTCGTGGAAATGCCAGAAGCAGCCGTTGACGAAGATGACCTTGCGGCGGCCTGCGAAGACGAGATCGGGGTTGCCCGGGAGTTTGCCGCCGCCCGCGGTGCCGTGCAGGCGATAGCGGTATCCCTTCGCGTGCAGCAGCCTGCGGACCAGCATTTCCGGCTTGGTGTTCTTGCCCCGGATCCGGGACATGTTCCAGCTGCGCCGCTCCGGAGTCAGCTTGTCCGCCATCATTTAAGTCTAGGCGGGTGCTGAGTCTTGGCGGCTGCCGTGGCTGTGGGCGGTGGGTGGCCGCCTTGGCGGCGGGGGCGGCTTTGGCGGTGGAAGGCGCGGCGGGGTCGGCGGGTCCGGGCCGGACCCCGGGCCGGTAGTCGCCGTCGGGGGTTAGATCTCCCGTTCCGGCTGTTCGCCGAGCAGGAAGTGGCGGCCGCTGACCGACGTCGGCGTAATTTCGACGTAGAAGTCCTTGAGCGTTGGAACCCAGGATTTGAGCCCGAGAGCATCCGCGGCGGCGATATCCGCCGACTTGTCGAGAACGCGCGCAGTGCCGCGCAGGACCACGGACCATGCTTCGTCGGACAGGACGCCGTCCGTTTCGAAGAGTACTTTCGAATTGATGGTGAGCTCGGCCAGTTTGTCGCCAGGGGCGGTGCGAAGGAACAGTTTCCGGCCCCCGACCACGTAGTTCACCGGGAAGATGTCAGGTTCCCCGGCCACGGTGACCACGAGCCTGCCGTGTTTGGTGCTCTCAACCAGTTTCCAGGTTTGGTCGTCGTCCAGCTTGAGGATGGGATCGCCGTCTTCGTGTTCGAACATCATGGGTTCATTGTTCTGGGCCGGGCCTGCGCTGGCTAGGGGCTAAAGCACTGGCGGGGGACTACCGGGGTGGTCTGCCGGTATGCGGTGGCCGGAGCAATCCGCCTGTGGATAATTTTGACCGGCAAAATGTGATCTCGGTTACCCTTAAGCCACGATTTGGCTTCAAGCGTCTTGATTTTCTATCGGGGGAGTAGCTGACCATGACATCTCGCACTTCGCTTTCCGGTCCCTGGCGAGCTTGTGCGGTCGCTGTGGTGTCGATTTCCCTGATGTCCGTTGCAGCGTGCACAGGTGGTGGAACTCCGTCTCCCGGATCACCGCCTGCTGATTCGCAAACTCCGTCCGCGTCGTCCACGCCGAGTGCAACTCCCACACCTACCGCCAGCTACAAGCCCGCCGACGCGACGGGCAAAGCGCAGAACGTGCCAGTGCCAGAGTTGCCGGACGCAGCGAAAGCGGAGACGAAGGAAGGGCTGGAGGCGTTTGCGCGGTACTGGTTCGAGCAACTGAACTTCGCGTACGAGACTGGCGCTTCGTCAGGGTTGGACTCCGTCACCTCGACTGGATGCGAGTTCTGCTCAAACATCACGAGCTCATTGAAGACAAATTATGAGGGCGGCCGATGGTTGGTCGGCGGCCATATCGAGACACCCTCAATTAGCACGACCTTCGAAGCCCAGACCGACGGTCAGTATCAGATTGCCGTCCAGGTTCAGCAGTCGAGGATTACCTATTTCGACCCGGGCGGAACGGAATTCAGGAAACCTACGCCGCCATCAGATACAGGCAACGTAATGCTGGCGGCGTTCAAGAATGGCGCGTGGCAAATTACTGCTCTCCACCCGCTCCGGTGAGCGCGTCAGTGTTTCGACCCTGGCTTAGAACTCTCAGGTTGCTCGTTGGCGGGCTAATCTTGGCAGGTTCCCTAGCCCTACCCCTTTTCGCGATGGCTGATGAAGGAGGCATCGATTCCGGATTCGGAAACCAGGGGGTAGATGTTGGCGGTTGGAGACTGGATCCCGCCACCGGCAAATTTGTTGCCCTCCAGCCGGGTGCCACATTCGCGGATCCCTTCCAGTACAAATACGAACTGCAGTGCCACTTGGGCGGAGGCGATTTTGACGCCGACTGTCTCGCTGGCACAGTGGACTGTTCGAGCGGGCCGGATGGTAAGGCCGGCATTCCCGTTGTGTGGTTGAAGGCGCCGGCGGGCGTACCCAACCCGACCTGGTCATTTCACTCCGGTCCAACGTGTCTCTTCGATCCCAGGCCAGCGGACTTGCTGCCCAGAATTGCAGCGATGATTCAACGCGAGTTCCAAAAACTTCCGATAGTTGCAGGAATGTCGACAGCCCAACCCAGCCCCAACACACTCCGGGGAGCCGAGACGAACTTTTTTGCCAGCGCTGCAGATCAGCAATTCGACATCACAATCTTGGCCCAGGCCGTCCACGTCACCGCCAAGCCGGTGCAGTACACCTGGAGCTATGGCGACGGCGCTTCGCTCGGCCCGCAAACGGCGGCCGGTGGGCCGCTTCCGCAGGACCGCTGGGGCGAGAAGACCCTGACGAGTCACGTGTACACCCAGACCGGCGACTTCCCTGTGGTTCTGACAACGCATTTCCAGGGAACCTACTCCGTGAACGGCGGACCGCCCCTGCCCATCCCCGGCCAAGGGCAATTCAGCTCGCCGCCGCAGACCGTCAGTGTCTGGCGGTCGATCACCAGAAACTACGCAGACACGTGCCTGCAGAATCCCCAAGGCCAAGGCTGCCCGGGCGTTGCAGCGCCATGAGTACCGCGGTGGGCGCCGACGGCGGCGGGGCTCCCGCCGTCGTCGTTATTACGTGAGCCGGGCGTCCACCCGTAGTGATCCGAGTCTCACATGGAATAGTTGCAGGCGCCTTGCAGTTGTCGACTCTGGACCCATTCACTGTGAAAGGAATTGCGCATGCTGTTTTCCCCGATGACCCTCGGCGAGCTGGAACTGCCCAACCGACTCGTGATGGCGCCGCTGACCCGCCTTCGCTCCGGCCAGGACGGAATCCCGGGACCGTTGGTTGCTGAGCACTACCATCAGCGCGCCTCGCTTGGCCTGATCGTCAGCGAGGGCACTTACCCGAGCCCGGCCGGGCGCTCGTACCCGGGCCAGCCCGGCATCGTCACCCCGGAACAGATTGCCGGCTGGACGAAGGTTACGGAAGCCGTTCACGCCGAAGGCGGCCGCATCTTCGCGCAGATCATGCACGGTGGCCGGGTTTCGCACGAGGACATCAACGGCGGCCACCAGGTGGTTGCGCCGAGCGCCATCGCCGTCGAGGCGGAGACCCGCACGTACAAGGGCAAGCAGGCGCACCCCGTGCCGCACGCCCTGACCACCGACGAACTGCCCGGCATACTCCGGGAAATTGTCCAGGGATCGCTAAACGCGATCGAGGCAGGGTTCGACGGCGTGGAGCTGCACTCCGCCAACGGCTACCTGCTGCACGAATTCCTGGCACCGTCGTCGAATCAGCGTGACGACATCTACGGCGGCTCCCCGGAGAATCGGGCCCGTTTCGTGATCGAAGTTGTGAAGGCTGTGGTTGAGGCCGTGGGCGCCGAACGCGTCGGTATCCGGATCTCTCCGGAGCACAATGTCCAGGGTGTCACCGAACTGGACGCCGCAGACGTCAGCGAGACATATCGCCTGCTGGTGGATGCTATTGCGCCGCTGAACCTCGCCTACCTGAGCATTCTGCACAACGAGCCCACCGGCGAACTGGTCCAGGACCTGCGTTCACGATTCAACGGGGCTTTCCTAGTCAACACCGGATTCGGCGTCATCACCACCCGGGATGAGGCCATCTCGCTGGTTGCCGACGGCCACGCAGACGCCGTCGTCGTCGGACGCCCGGCCATCGCGAACCCGGACCTCGCCCGCCGCTGGCGAGAAGGCCTGCCGGTCAACGAGCCCGATCCCTCCACGTTCTACGCCGAAGGCGCCGAGGGCTACACCGACTACCCGGCGTACCAGAACTAGGGCAGCGGCACACCTTCACGGCTGGACATGTCCAGCCTTGGCAGCGAAGAGTGGGCAGAATACCCTTCTGCCCACTCTTTGGGTTAAAGAATGGGCATGTCCGGCGTCCTATAGGATCTGAACATGCAACTAGCTTCCTCCGGGAGTCGCCCTGAGGGCCACTACGCGGGCCGTCCCGTCAGCCGCCAGGTCCTCGCGGACCACGTCTACGAAGAGCTTTTGGCGTCGCTGATGGACGGGCGGCTCGAGCCCGGGGCAGCCGTGAGCATCGATGGCACCGCCCGGGAGCTCGACGTTTCCCCCACGCCGGTGCGCGAGGCGCTTGCCCGGCTCGAACACACCGGAATGGTTCGCCGTGTCGCGCTCAAGGGTTACCGGGTGGCGCCGATGTTCACCCGGGAGGACTTCGCCGAACTCATGGAAGCGCGGCTTGCCATCGAGCCCGTTAATGCCCGTTTGGCGTGCGCCCGGCAGACGCCGGCGCACCGTGCAGAGCTGGCCATGGCCGTCGCCGACCTCAAGAAGGCGCCGCGGGGCCCGTCGTTTGCCGAATACCGCGACTATCTGGAAGCCGATGAGCGGTTCCACCGGTTGATCGCGGAACAGACCGGCAACCAGTTCATGGTTGCCGCCTACGCCGCGCTCGGCGGGCAGGTCCAGCGCTTCCGCCTGTTCGGCGGGGTGGGCATCACGGACGCGGAACAGGCGATCGCCGAGCACCAGGCGGTCCTGGACGCGCTGTCCTCGGGCGACCCGGAGAAGGCCGCAGCCGCCATGGCCGAGCACGTGCGGAAGGTGCGCGGCCGCGCCATCGCTGACGCTCCCGCAGAATAAGTCTCCGTCCCGCGGGTGGCCGCAAAAGGCTTACGAAGGCAGCCGCAGCGGACCCCGTAATAACTTTCTTGTGACCCTCTTCACAATTAGATCGAAGACCCTATAGGATCTTCGATTGTGACGGCTATGGTGCCGGCATTGGGAGTCACAAGGGAGTGAAGAGTGCAGACTGAAACTTTGGCCGCAGGGCCCAAGGAATCCGCAACACGCCGCACCATTAAGAATCTGCGGTGGTGGATCCTCGGCTGGGCGCTGGCCGCCGGCATTATCAACTACATGGACCGCAGCGCGATCTCCATCGCCGCGCCGCAACTGATCAAAGACTTCGGCATGACCCGGACGGATATTGGCCTCCTGGGCACCGTGTTCTCCTGGACCTACGCTTTTGCCCAGCGCCCGCCGGCTGGCTCGTGGACAAGCTGGGCGCGCGCCGGATGTACTTCCTGGCAATCGCCGGCTGGAGCATCGCGACCGCGCTGATGGCCACCGGTAGCAAGATGTGGCAGTTCGTCACCTTCCGCTTCCTGCTCGGCATCACCGAAGCCCCGAACGGGCCGGCGTCGGCCAAGCTCACCGCTGACTGGTTCCCACGGGCGGAGCGCGGACAGGCCACCGCCATCTGGGACAGCGGTTCCAAGTGGGGCCCCGCCATCGCCCCGCCCGTCCTGACCGCCATCATGCTCGCCTTCGGCTGGCAGGCCATCTTCATCTTCCTCGGCGTCGCTGGCCTCGTGCTGGCGCTGGCCTTCTTCCTGTACTACCGCGCTCCCGAGGAGCACAAGCGCATCAGCGCGAAGGAACTGGACTACATCGAAAGCCAGCGCACCACCCAGCTCCTGACTGCCAAGAAGGTCTCGTGGCTCGGACTCTTCAAGCACCGCCAGATCTGGGGCATGATGGCCGGCTTCTTCTGCGTCATCTGGATCTGGAACATCTTCATCGTCTTCCTGCCGCTGTACCTGCAGGAAGAACGCGGCGCCAGCATCGCCAGCTCCGGCTGGCTCGCCGCCGTGCCGTACCTCGGCGCAGCCATCCTCGGGATCACCGGCGGCTGGGTCATGACGCGCTACTCGAAGAAGGCAGGCCGCGATCCGCTGCTGGCCAAGCGCCACGTGATGTCCGTAGCCGCGATTGCCGCCGGCATCCTGATCTGCCTCATCCCGTTCGTGGATTCCCTCCCGCTCGCCATCGCAGTCATGACCGTGGCACTGGGCTTCGTCGCCACCATGCAGGCAGCCGCCTGGGCCATGCCCGGCGACATCGTGGACAACTCCCAGGTTGCCTCTGTCGGTGCCATCCAGAACTTCGGCGGCTACTTCGGCGGCGCCTTCGCCCCGCTGCTGACCGGCGTGATCGCCGACGCCACCGGCTCCTACGCGCCGTCATTCGTCATCGGCGGCATCATCGCGGCCCTCGCCGCCGTGGCTTACACCGTGCTGGTCCGCGAACCCATCAAGGACAAGACCGCAGTACTGCAGACAGAAAGCTGAACCGACGCATGAGCACAGCAACAAATGCATTGACGACGACGGCGGTCGCCAACTCGGCGGCCGCCCCGGCGGCGGGAACCACCCCGGCGGGAAACACCCCTGGGGGAACCGCCCGCCCGCCGTTCACCGTGGCCGTCACGGCCGACGCCGCCCGGCCGGACGGAAGCTCCATTCACGGGGACCTGGGGCTGCAGCGGCTCAGCGAGCACGGCATCGGCTGGAACGTCCTGCCCAGCTACACGGACCCGGTTCCGCTGCCGGACCTCGCCGGGGTCCAGGCCGTGCTCTCACTCGGACACATCGCCTTCGATGCACGCACCGTGGACCACGCCCCGGACCTGAGGCTGATCGCAAGATTCGGGGCCGGCTACGAGACCATCGACTTGGACGCCTGCACCCGCGCCGGCGTCGTCGTCACCAACACCCCGGATGCCATCCGGCGGCCGTTGGCAGTTGCGGGGCTGACCCTGCTGCTGGCGCTCTCGCACAAGCTCCTGGCCAAGGACAGGCTGACCCGGACCTCTGATTGGGCGCAGCGCGAGCACTACCGCGGCGCGCCGCTCGTGGGGCAGACGGTCGGCATTGTGGGCTTCGGCAGCGTGGGCGCCGAGCTTGCCCGCCTGCTGGCCCCGCTCGGGATGAACGTTGTGGGCAACAACCGCAGTGGCCGCCATGCGGAGGCCGCCGGGCTCGGCGTCGAGCTGCTGGGCCTGGACGAGCTCCTGGAGCGCTCGGATTACGTTGTGCTCTGCGCCGCGCTGACCCCGGCGACCGAAAAACTGATCGACGCCGCCGCGTTGGCCCGCATGAAGCCAAGTGCCTACCTGATCAACATCGGCCGCGGAAAGCTCGTGGACACGGATGCCCTCCGGGACGCCCTGCGGGACGGCCGGATTGCGGGCGCCGGCCTGGATGTCTTTGAGCCGGAACCCCTGCTTCCCGACGACGAGCTCCTGACCTTGGACAACGTCGTGCTTTCCCCGCATTCCCTGTGTTGGACCGAGGACTTCACGCGGGACGTCGCGTCCAGCGCCATTGCGTCAATCCTGGCAGTCGCGGCAGGGGAGCGCCCTGCCAACGTCCTGAATCCGGAGGTGTTCGTAACCGCGGCTTTCGCCGCGAAGCGCCGGTAATCCCAGATGTGACCTTGACAACACTCGTTCGATAGTAAATCCTATAGGAAACAGGATTCCACGAAGGAGTGAACCCATGGCTTACACAGCCGAAAACTGGCCCATCACCGCAGCGCTCCTGCAGTTCCCGGGAACCGACGCGCAGGGTACCCACGTCAACGACGCCGATGCCTCCGCTTGGGCCGAGGTCCTCACCGAGGTCAAGGAAGCCGGCTTTGCCAACGCAGACCTCACGGACAGCTGGGTCCGTCCCGGCGACCTGAGCTCCGCGCGCCTTGCCGAGTTCAAGCAGACCGCGGACAACGTGGGCATCGGCGTTCCGGTCATCTCGGCCATTCGCCGCAGCGTGATCGAGGAAGGCAACTGGGAGGCGAACCTGGCCTACAGCCACCGCACCATCGACGCCGCCGCCGAACTGGGCTGCGAGGTGGTCTCGTTCGGACTGCACCAGGCCATCACGCCGGAGCAGCAGAAGCAGTTGTGGTTCTGGACCGTCGAAGGTTACAAGGATCCGGTGGGGGACAAGGAAACCTGGGGCAAGGCCGTGACCCGCCTGCGGGAACTCGGCCAGCACGCGGCCGAGGTCGGCGTCCTGCTCTCGCTCGAAATGTACGAGGACACCTATCTCGGCACCGCGGACCAGTCCGTCCAGCTGGTCCAGGACATCGGCCTGGCCAATGTCGGCATCAACCCTGACATCGGCAACCTCATCAGGCTGCACCGCCCGATCGAGGACTGGCGCGAGATGGTCGCCAAGACCCTGCCGTACTCCAACTACTGGCACATGAAGAACTACATCCGCGACGAGGACGTGGCCCGTGACACCTACGTCGCGATGCCGGCCCCGATGGAAAGCGGCCTCATCAACTACCGCGAGGCATTCAAGGTGGCGCTCTCCGTTGGCTTCCAGGGCATCCTCTGCACCGAGCACTACGGCGGCGACGGCCTCAGCGTTACGGCCAGCAACCAGGACTACCTCCGCCGCCAGGTCCTGCCGAAGACCGACGGCTACACCCTCGGCCAGAGCCAGGTGGCCCAAGGCCGGCAGCAGCCCGCAACCACGTCACTCACCAGCGTCTGACACGAGTCGGACCCGGCGCCTGGTGCGGCCGCCAAGCTATTTGGGGGCGGCCGCACCACCCCACCTCCAACTCAGCTCTCTACCCACAGCATTAGTTCTCCAACACGGATTCAATGAGGAACCATGACCCAGATCTTCGATAATCCCGCTGATTTCGCGGATGAGGCACTGGACGGCTTCGTGGCGGCCAACCGCGGCTACGTGGCCCGTGTCGACGGCGGCGTCGTCCGCTCCACCGAAGTCCCGGCCGGGCAGGTGGCCCTGGTGGTCGGCGGCGGCTCCGGCCACTACCCGGCTTTCGCCGGCCTCGTCGGGCCGGGACTCGCCACCGCCTCGGCCTGCGGCAACATGTTCGCCTCGCCCGCGGCCGGCCAGGTCTACCGCGTGGCCAAGGCGGCCAACGCCGGCGGAGGCGTGCTGCTGAGCTACGGCAACTACGCCGGCGACGTCCTGCACTTCGGCCAGGCCCAGTTGCGCCTCAACGCCGAAGGCATCGAAACCCGCACCGTCCTGGTCACCGACGACATCGCCAGCGCCCCGTTGGACCAGATCGAGAAGCGCCGCGGCATCGCCGGGGACCTGACAGTCTTCAAGATCGCCGGCGCCGCCGCAGAGGCGGGACTGAGCTTGGACGACGTCGAACGGCTGGCCATCCGGACCAATTACCGCACCCGGTCCCTCGGCGTGGCCTTCGACGGCTGTACCCTGCCGGGCGCGGAGGCGCCGCTGTTCACGGTCCCGGCGGGGCACATGTCCCTCGGCCTGGGCATCCACGGCGAACCGGGCATCTCCGATCACCCCATGCCCACCGCCTCTGAGCTGGCCGAACTCCTGGTCAGCCGGCTCCTGGCCGACAAACCGGACGACGCCGGAACCCGCGTGGTCGCAATCGTCAACGGCCTCGGCACGGTCAAGTACGACGAACTCTTCCTGCTGTTCGGCAAGATCGAGAAGCTCCTCACCGCCGCCGGACTCACCGTGGTGGAACCAGAATGCGGTGAACTCGTCACCAGCTTGGACATGTCCGGGCTTTCCCTGACCCTGCTGTGGCTGGACGAGGAACTCGAGCAGTTCTGGGCCGCCCCGGCCGACACGCCCGCGTTCCGCAAGGGAAACCTGGCGCCCCGCGCCCGCCGCGAACTCGCAGGCCCGGAAGCCACCGAGACCGCCGACGTCGAACGGCCCACCGCAGCGGCTGCGTCCCTCGGCCAATTGGCGGCCGACCTGCTCGGCCAGACGCAGAACGTGATCGTTGAGCATGAGGAAGAACTCGGCCGGCTGGATGCCATCGCCGGCGACGGCGACCACGGGATCGGCATGCGCCGCGGCGTGGACGCGGCCGTCGCCGCGGCCGAGCTGGCTGCGGCGAACGACGGCGGCGCATCGCCGTCGCAGGTCCTGACCGCAGCGGGGGAGGCCTGGAGCGAACGCGCCGGCGGCACCTCGGGCGCGCTCTGGGGCTCGGCGATCATTGCGGCCGGACAGGCCCTGGGAAACCAGGACAGCTACAGCGGCGAGGACGCGGCCGCCGCGGTCACGGCTTTCGTTGACGCGATCACCGAGCTCGGCAAGGCCGAGTTGGGCGACAAGACCATGGTGGACGCCCTCGTGCCTTTCCGCGACGCCTTCCTCGCCGCGTTCGACGCCGGCACCCCAGTGGCTGCCGCGCTCGCGGCAGCGGCGGAAGCCGCCACTGCCGCCGCGGACGGGACCTCCGGGTTGCGTCCGCTCAAAGGCCGGGCCCGCCCGCTCGCCGAGAAGAGCCTCGGCCACCCCGACCCCGGTGCGGTGTCCTTCGCACTGATCGCCACCCGGATTTCTGCACACACCGACACTTCCAGCACAGGAACCCGGCTCGCTACCTCCGAGCCGACGGAACAAGGAGCACAAGCATGAGCACAACACCAGGCTGGCGGATCGTCGTCGGCAACGATGAAGCCGGCGTCGAATACAAGAACGCCCTGAAGGCCCTGCTCGAAGCCGACCCGCGCGTCGCTTCTGTGCTGGATATTGGCGTCGGACCCGATGACTCCACCGCCTATCCGCACGTGGCCGTCGATGCGGCCCGCAAGATCGCCGAGGGCGAAGCCGACCGGGCGCTGTTGATCTGCGGTACGGGCCTGGGCGTGGCGATCGCGGCCAACAAGGTCCCCGGCATCCGTGCCGTCACGGCCCATGACAGCTACTCGGTGGAACGCTCGGTCCTGAGCAACAACGCCCAGGTGCTCACTATGGGGCAGCGCGTCATCGGGCTGGAACTCGCCAAGAAGCTCGTGGGCGAATGGCTGGGCCACCGCTTCGATGAAAACTCCTCCTCCGCCGCGAAGGTGGAAGCCATCTGCTCGTACGAGCCCGCATACACGAAGGCAGTCTGAACATGACCGAATCAACAGCAACCGCAGCGGCCATCAACGCCGCCCGCAAGATCGCCGTCGTCGGCTCCGGCTACATGGGCGGCGGCATCGCCCAGGTCCTGGCGCTCGGCGGCGCCCGGGTTGCACTCGCGGACGTGTCCGCCGAAGTGGCCCAGAAGAACTACGAGCGGCTCTTGGCCGAATCCGACGAATTCGTTGCAGCGGGGCTCTTCCCGGCAGGCTCCACCGCCATCCTGAAGGAAAACCTCTGGGCCGCCAGGGACATCGAGGAAGCCGTGGCGGACGCGGACTTCATCGAAGAAGCCGTCCCCGAGGTCATCGAGATCAAGCACCAGACCCTCGCCCGCATCAGCGCGGCCGCCCGCCCGGACGCCATCATCGGCTCCAACACGTCCACGATCTCCATCGCTGACCTGTCCGAGCCGGTGACCAACCCGGGACGCTTCCTGGGCGTGCACTTCTCCAACCCGTCGCCCTTCATCCCGGGCGTGGAAATCATCCCTCACGCCGGCACTTCGGCGGCCACGGTCGGCGCCGTCCGCGACCTCGTGCACGCGGCCAACAAGCAGACCGCCGTCGTCAAGGACGTCACCGGCTTCGTGCTCAACCGGCTGCAGTACGCGCTCTTCCACGAGGCCGCCCAGCTGGTGGAGCAGGAGATCGCGACCGCGGAGGACGTCGACACCCTGGTCCGCACCACCTTCGGCTTCCGGCTGCCGTTCTTCGGGCCCTTCGCAATTGCCGACATGGCCGGACTGGACGTCTACAACTTCTGCTACAAGTCACTGCAGACCGAGTTCCCGGAACGGTTCGCCACCCCGAAGATCCTCACCGAACTCGTCGAGGCCGGAAAGCTGGGCACCAAGACCGGCGCGGGTTTCCTCAACGTCCCGGCGGAGCGCACGCCGGAACTGATCGCGTACCGGAACAAGGCGTACGTGGCCATGCAGAAGCTCATCGACGAGCTCGGCCCCGCCCCCATCAACTGAGCCCGCACCTCCCACCTTCACTTCAGGAGCATCACGCATGAGTATTTTCCCCGCCGAACGCACCGCCATCATCACGGGCGCAGTGTCCGAGCGCGGCATTGGCCGCGCCACCGCCAGCTACCTGGCGGCCCAGGGCTGGAGCATCGGCATCATCGACCTTGATGACGCACTCTGCAAGGCGGCGGCCAAGGAACTGGCCGCCGAGCACGGCGTCCAGGCCTTCGGCGCCGGCGCCAACGTTTCCGACGAAGGCTCGGTTCGCGCGGCGATCGATGCCATTGAGGCGGAGCTGCCGCAGATCGTCGCTCTCGCCAACGTGGCAGGCGTCAGCTCACCGGTTCCCTACCTGGAACTCGACGCCGCCGAATGGGACCGGGTGCTGAACATCAACCTCAACGGCGTCCACTACGCCACCCGCCGCGTCGCAGAATCCATGGTGAAGAACAGGATCGGGCGCATCGTGAACATCTCCTCCGTCTCCGCGCAGCGTGGCGGCGGCACGTTCTCCAAGACGCCGTACTCGGTGGCGAAGGCCGGCGTGATCGGCCTGACCCGGGCCACGGCTCGCGAACTGGGCGAATACGACATCACGGTCAACGCCATCTCCCCGGGCCCCATCGACACTGACATCATGGGCGGCACCCTTAGCGATGAACGCAAGGACGAACTCACCAAAGACCTCGTGGTCAACCGCGTTGGCTCCACCCGGGACATCGCAGCAGCGATCGCCTTCCTCATCAGCGAGGACGCCGGCTACATCTCCGGCCAGACGCTGAATGTGGATGGCGGACTCTACATGCACTAAGGAGGAAGCACCGTGGCACAACACAGCCAAACCCCCGCTTCCGGATTCGCAGCCTGGAGCAAGGGACGGAAGATCTACCTCGCCGTCGGGATCCTGGCCTGCCTGGCCGGCGTTCTGATGATGGTTTTTTCGCGCTAGAAAGTTTATCCCGATCGGATCAAGCCCGACCGGATCAGGCCTACCTGATCCGGTCGGGCTTGATCCGGCTGCTCTCCACGCAACTGATTCACTGCACTGATTCACACCACTGAGGTACACCACTAATTGCTCGACGAGGAGTTTATTGATGTCCGTAATAACTACGTCCACCCGGGACCTACTGGAGACACCGGTCCTTAAATCGGCCATCTCCAAGGCCTCCCGCCGGCTCATGCCCATGCTGGTCATCCTGTATGTGGTCGCCTTCCTGGACCGCACCAACGTGGGCTTTGCCGAAGCCGCCCTGGGCGTGGACAAGGGCATCACCGCCGGGGCTTACGCCCTGGGCGCCGGCATCTTCTTCATCGGCTACGCGCTGTTCGAAATCCCGAGCAACCTGCTCCTGACCAAGTTCGGGGCGAAGGTGTGGCTGGCCCGCATCGCCATTACGTGGGGCATCGTGTCCGCCTGCTTCGCGTTCGTCCAGGGCGAGACGTCCTTCATCATCCTGCGGTTCCTGCTGGGTGTCACCGAGGCCGGGCTGTTCCCGGGCGTCATCATGTTCCTGGCCGCGTGGTTCCCCAACAAGGTCCGCGTCAAGATGTTCGCCATCTTCTACCTGGCCCAGCCGTTCTCCCAGATGCTGGGCGCCCCGCTGTCCGGCTGGCTGATCAACATCGGCGACCAGGTGCCCGGAGTCCAGGGCTGGCAGGTCATGTTCTTCGTCGAAGGCATGCTGGCGGTCATCGCCGGTATCGCCGCGTACTTCTTCCTTATCAACAGCCCGCAGGACGCGAAGTTCCTTGACAAGGACGAGAAGCGCGCGCTCCTGGACGTCATGGCGCTGGAGGACACCGTCAAGGAAGAGTCCGGGCCGCACGGCGTCCTGGCCGCCATGAAGAACGGTAGGGTCTGGTACTTCACCGTCATCTACTTCTGCCTGCAGGTCGCCGTCTATGGCGTCACCTTCTACCTCCCGCAGCAGGTGGCGCAGCTGACCGGCCAGAAGGTGGGCATCGCCGTCGGCCTGATGGCAGCCATCCCGTGGTTCTTCGGCATCTTCGCCTGCTACTTCATCGGCAAGGCCGCGAACACCGTGATCCGCCGCCGGGTCTGGGGCACCGGGCTGTTCATCTCCACCGGACTCTGCATCTTCGGCTCCGCGTGGGCCGGCGCCAACCACATTCCGGCACTCGGCATCATCTTCATCACCCTCGCCGTGTGCTCCTTCCTCTCCATCGGCCCCATCGCGTGGTCCTACCCGACGGCGTTCCTCACCGGAACGGCCGCGGCCGCGGGGATCGGCCTGATCAACTCGCTCGGAAACCTCGGCGGCTTCGTCGCCCCGATCCTGCGGACCTCGGTCAACCAGATCACCGCCTCGGACACCGGGACCATGGGCGTCTACGCCTTGGGTGTGCTCCCGTTCCTGGCAGCGGCCATGATGTTCGCGACCCGCCGCTTCAAGAACAAGGCCGACGAGCTGCTGGAGCAGTAAGGCCTCCCAGCCCTCGCCTTCCAGCGCCCATCAACTGGATCCAGCAGAAAGCACCAAGAAATGCAGCAAAGCACCGGCAGCCAGACCCCCAGCAACCACATCCTGGTGGGGGTCAGCACCAAGATGTACCTCGGCTACCGGGACAGCCTGGACTGGCTGGAGCGGCTGCGGCACGAAGTGGACACCCGTCCGGCCCTCGCGGCCGGGCGGGTTGTCCCGTTCGTCATTCCATCATTCCCCGTCCTGCCCGCGGCGGCCCGGCTGCTGGCGGGTTCGCCACTGCTGCTCGGCGCGCAGAACTGCGGCTGGGCTGACGGGCCCTGGACCGGGGAAGTGGCCCCGTCCATGCTCGCGGAACTCGGCGTCCGGCTCGTGGAGATCGGCCATGCCGAACGCCGGAAGCACTTCAACGAAGACGATGCCATGGTGGCCCTCAAGGTCCGGGCCGCGGACGACGCCGGGCTCACGCCGCTGCTGTGTGTGGGGGAGACTGGGCGCGGGGAGCCGGCGGCCGCGGCGGAATTTGTGTACCGCCAAATCGAGTCGGCCGTCGACGGCGACTGGGACCTAGCCGGCCGTTTGTTGATCGCTTATGAACCGGTCTGGGCCATCGGCGCGGCAGAGCCCGCCGCCGCCGCGTACGTGTCCGACGTCGTCCAGCGGCTCCGGGCGCAGCTCACCGCCGCTGGCGTGCCAGGTTTGCCAGTCATCTACGGGGGGTCGGCCAAGCCCGGACTGCTGCCAACCATTGAGGGCGTCTCCGGCCTGTTCCTGGGCCGGTTCGCGCACGACCCCGCGAACTTCGGCGCGGTGCTGGATGAGGCACTCCTGCTGGCCGAAGGATTGCCCGCGCCGGACTCCGCCACCGTGGGACATGTCCAGCCTTGGTTATGAACATTGCGCAGGATGCCATTGTGCCCGGTGCGGGAGTCTAAGAATGGGCATGTCCCGCGGGCTGGGCAGACGAAGCTCAGGAGGCACCGTGGGACATGTCCAGCCTTGGTCATGAAGAGTGGGCAGGATGCCATTGTGCCCGGTGCGGGGGTCTAAGAATGGGCATGTCCCGCGGGCCGGCGGCCGAAGCTCAGGAGGCACCGTGGGACATGTCCAGCCTTGGACATCAACATTGCGCAGGACACCCATGTGCCCGCTGCGGGCGTCTAAGAATGGGCATGTCCCGCGGGCGGGCAGACGAGGCTCAGGAAGCTCCATGGGGCATGTCCAGCCTTGGCCGTGAAGAGTGGGCAGGATGCCATGGTGCCCGCTGAGGGGGTCTAAGAATGGGCATGTCCCGCGGGCCGGCGGCCGAAGCTCAGGAGGCACCGTGGGACATGTCCAGCCTTGTCCGTGAAGAGTGGGCAGGATGCCATTGTGCCCGTGCGGGGGTCTAAGAATGGACATGTCCCGCGGGTGGGCGGGCGAAGCTCAGGAAGCCACAGACCGCTGGCACAGGCCGATGAAGCCGCCCAGCTGTTCCATGCCCTCCGGATGTGTGGGCAGGTAGTTAGTCAGTTCGGGCGCGCGGACGATCACGGCCCGCCACTGCCCGCGGGATACCGCCACATTGATCCGGTTCCGCGAGAGCAGGAACTCCATGCCCCGCGGAGCCTCGGCCACCGCCGAACACGCCATGGACACAATCACCACGGCCGCTTCCTGGCCCTGGAACTTGTCCACAGTCCCTACGCGTACGCCGGAGAGATCTGCGGCGTCCAGGGCGTCGCGGATCACGTTGACTTGGGCGTTGTAGGCCGCCACCACCAGGACGTCGGCGACGTCGAGCGGGCGGGTGCCCTCCTCCGAATGCCAGCTGAGCCCCAGATGCCGTTTCACCTGGCGGGCCACTTCTGCGGCCTCCTCCGCCGAGGATGTGATGTTGCCGCCGTGCTCCACCATGACGGTTTCGATTCCGGCAGGAACTCCATCGAGCCGCCGGAGGTCAGCAGCCGGAGCGGAGCGCAGCTTGCCCTCATAGGAGAGGTCGGAGACGGCCAGGCAAAGCTCCGAGGTCATCCGCCACGAGTCGGCCAGGAAGTAGCCAAATTCCGCCGGCAGCGTGGCGTGGCCTGCGGAAATCCAGCCCAGCGCTGACTCGTCCACGGGTTCGGGGTGTGCGCCCTGGCTCACCTGGGGAAGTTGCTGGGGATCACCGAGCAAGAGCAGCCGGCTGCTGGCCTGGGCCACGGCCAGGGTGTTAGCCAAGGAGAACTGTCCAGCCTCGTCGATCACCAGCAGATCCAGCGACCCGGCCGGGACATTTGCTCCCGTCATGGTCCACGCCGTACCGCCGACCAGCGCCCCGCCGGGCGAGCTCAGCAGGCGCGCCACATCCTGCGCCGAACGCTGCTCCCAGGGGAGGGGCTCCGCGTGTTTCACGTCTTTGGCGACCACGGAGGGATCGACGCCGGCCTTGGTTACTGCCGTCTTCAGCAGGTTCTCCACCACCGCATGGGATTGGCCGACGACCCCGATTTTCCAGCCGCGGGCCACGAGCCGGGCGATCACGTGTGAGCCCACATGCGTTTTGCCGGTCCCGGGAGGACCCTGGACCGCCACATAGGAGTGATCCAGAGCCGCGACGGCCTCGGTGATGGCGTCGATGTAGCGGTCCGGTCCGTCGCCGGGCGCGGGCAGCGGTGCGCCGGAGGCTAGCCGCGGCGGAACCCGCCGGACCAGATCCAGGGCCGGATGATGCGGGAACGCGGACGGCCTGGCCTGCAATGCCGAGGTGACGTGGGCGGCCAGGGCCGCCAGCGCCTCCTCGAGGCTCTTGGTCTGGATGGGCTGGTCTTCGGTCAGCGCGACGGGGACCTGGTTGTAGGGGTCAATGGTTTTGCGGAGCTTGTCCCGGATGATGACGGTGTCCTTGCCGTCCTCGTGGCCCAGCTCCAGAACCTCGGTGCCGAACCAGCCGTTGCGCCCGGTCCCGTTGATACCTGTGCCCTCGAGCCCTGCCGGAAGCGGCGGCTCATACATGCGGAACCACGTGCTGCCCTCACGCAGGTCCGAGCCGGGGCTTACGGTGCCGATCAGTTTCACCCGGCGTTCGGGCAGCTTGGCGCCATCTTTCCACCAGTCCTCAAGAACCTCGGCGTCCTCGACGAGAAAGACGTTGCGGTCCTGCTGGTGATGGGTGTCGGGGCCATTCTCGCAACGGTCAAAATGCGCCCACCAGAACGCCTTGCGCTCCCGCCGGTGATAGCTGACCGCCGCCGCCAGCATCGAGACCGCCTTCCGGTCGTCCTCGGACAGTCCGACGCCGGGACCCGCCAGTTCGGCCAGCGCCACTTCCAGCGGGTCCAGTTCGAGCGGTTCCAGTGCAGCGGAAGCCGGCCCGGAGCCCGCGCTGACGTCTACGGCCTCGAACGCGGCCGGGGACGCGCCGCCGCCTCCCGGCATGATCCCGCGCACCTGCGCCAGGCCCAGGAGCCAGTTCCGGAGCTCCAGCGTGGAGAGGCAATCGTATTCGTTGTAGTCGGAAATCCCGGCGAGGATTGTGGCCGCTTCATCGGGCCGCTCATTGTCACGGGCGTCGCAGTAGTGGGCGTAGGCAACCACCGAGGCGCCGGCGTCCTTCACATCCCCGGAGCGCAGATTCGTGCCCATATAGAGCGGCTCAAGTTTCTTGATGCTGTAGGAATTCTCCGAGATCCGAATGCTGTTCCGGACGGTCTGGTACAAATCCACCAAGAGCCCGTCGCGCAGCCAGCCGTCCACGGTGTCTTCGCCGGCCACGTGCATGACGGAGAGTTTCCGCAGCGCCGTCTTCTCATAGGCGGCGTAGTGGTAGACGTGCATGTCCGGGTAGTCCCGCCGCCGTTTCTCCACGTAGTCGAGGAAATCGAGGAAGGCCTGTTTTTCCGCCTCCCGGCTATGCGCCCAGAAAGGACGGAAGACCCCGGGGACGCCGGGTCCCGTCGGTGCTTCGATGACGCCGAACAAGTACTCCAGTCCCCAGACTCCGGTGGCCTTTTCCTGCCACAATGGATCGCCCTCGAAATCGAAGAAAATGTCGCCGTCGCTGGGCGGGGGAAGTTCGGCCAGTGTGTTTTCCGGAATGACCCCAAAGCGGATGCTGTGCTCTTGGCCGTCCTTGACGTACCGGACGCCGCCGTCGTCTCCGCCGATCCCGCTCTGCATCCTGGCCTGGGCCTGCAGGCGCAGCAGCGAGGCGGAGGGGCTGACCAAAGTGGCTTCCGCGAGCTCCGTGACCGTGCGAATGCCGTCAGCACGGAGCTTCTTGCGCTGTGCCGAATTCATCCGCGCCACCAGGAGGAGGTCGTCGGTGGCCGTGACCATTTCCTGGCAGTAGTCGCAGCGGCCGCACGCGGTGATTCCGGCAGCACCCCACTGCACTGCGCCGGGCTGTGCCAGATGCGAGGAGGTCAAAGCCAGGAAGCGGTCCCGCCGCTCGCGGAAGACCGGCAGGATCTCCGACAGTTTGTGGTGGCTGCGGACGTAGTCGAAGCCTCCACCGGGCAAGGGGACAGTGGCCCCAAGGACCAGGGTCACAGCCGGGTCCGGCGCAATCCCGGCCTTCAGCAACTGGTCGCCGTAGGCGGCGAGCTGGAGCAGGGCTGTGACCTTCGCGTGGCGGGCGAGCTTGGTGTCGAACACGGCGTAGCTGCCGTCGGCCTGCCGGACCAGGAAATCGGAGCGGCCATGGAACTGGCCGTCGAAGAAAGCCGCCTGGAAGACAACATCGGCGCCGGAGCGCAGGGCGCCGATGGATTCCCGATGCTTCGCCGCAAGGGTGGCGCGGTCCATGGCCTCAGCCGGGACGACGTCATAGACGCCGCGGCCCGTGGCCGGATCCCACACGCCAAACTCGTCGACGAAGGAGTCCAGCACCCGGTGCTCGTGGAGGTCACCCAACACTGCTGCGTGCTTGAGCATCTCATCGTCTTCGAAGGAAGCTTTGGGGGAGCGGCCCAGCTTTTCGTCGAGCTTCCGGAGCAGCTGGTACTCGCAACTGGCGGCCGTGACGAGGTCGCTCGCGGAGAAGACCAGGTCCTGCGCCGTACCGGCTACTGCCGGTTCAAGAAAAAACACTGTGCCCCCGTTGGTTGGCTCCGCGTGACTAGATCCGCTCAAAAACGAGATCCGCTGCCGTTGATGGTCCTAGTGCCAAGCTACCAAAGGCCACCGACAATCCAGCCCGACATTTTCGGACCGCCCCCTCGTTCGCGGCGTAAGGCAAAATGGTTTGGGTGACCCAACTCCCGCAGCGCCCTTCCCCGTCAGCCTCCGGCCCCTCCCCAAAGACCGGCACTCCACACACCCAGGAGTCCGGCATCGCCGCCCAGATCGCCGGCGAGCTCGGCGTCCAGGCCTGGCAGGTCAAGGCCGCCGTGGACCTGCTCGACGCCGGGTCCACCGTGCCGTTCATCGCCCGCTACCGCAAGGAAGCGACCGGAACGCTGGACGATACCCAGCTCCGCGAGCTGGAAGAGCGGCTGCGCTACCTGCGCGAGCTCGAGGACCGCCGCCGGAGCATCCTCGAAGCGATCGCCGCCCAGGGTGCGCTGACCCCCGAACTGCAGGCCGCCGTCGTCGGCGCCGACACGAAATCGCGGCTGGAGGACATCTACCTCCCGTTCAAAACCAAGCGGCGCACCAAGGCACAGATCGCCCGCGAAGCCGGGCTCGAGCCGCTCGCCGACACTCTGCTCAAGCGCCCCGAACTGGACCCGGAACGCGAAGGGGCCAAGTACCTCAACGCCGAACACGCGATCGGGGACGCCGCTACGGCGCTCGCCGGTGCCCGCTCCATCCTGGTGGAACGCGTCGCGCAGGACGCCGACCTGGCCGCCACGCTCCGGGAGCGGCTGTGGACCCAGGGCCGGATGGTGTCCCGCGTGAAGAAGGGCAAGGAGGCCGAAGGCCAGAAGTTCAAGGACTACTTCGAGTTCGCCCAGCAGCCGGCCGGAATGCCCTCGCACCGCGTCCTGGCGCTGTTGCGCGGCGAAAAGGACGGGGCGCTGGAGCTGGACCTCGCCGAGGCTGACCCGAACGACGACGCCGCCCTCACCGCCGCACGCGGCCGGTACGAAGCCGCTGTGGCCAGGTTCCTCGGCGTCGCCGACCGCGGCCGGCCCGCCGACGCCTGGCTGCTGCAGACCGCTCAGCTGGCGTGGCGCTCACGCGTGCTGGCCCGGCTGACGGCAGATCTGCGGAGCCGCATGTTCGCCGCCGCCGAGGACGAGGCCGTGCGCGTGTTCGCCGCGAACCTGCGCGATGTACTGCTGGCCGCACCGGCCGGAAACCGCGCCACCCTGGGCCTGGACCCGGGACTGCGCACCGGCGTCAAGGTCGCCGTGGTCGACGGCACCGGCAAGGTGGTTGCGACTGACACCATCTACCCGCACGCCCCGGCCCGGAAATGGGACGAGGCGTTGCGGACTCTCGTGGGCCTGGCGAAGAAGCACGGCGTGGAACTCGTCGCGATCGGCAACGGCACCGCGTCACGGGAGACGGACAAACTCGCCGCCGAACTGCTGAAACAGCTCGCGTCCGGGTCGGAAGACAAACCGCAGAAAATCGTGGTGTCCGAGGCCGGAGCGTCGGTGTATTCGGCCTCGGCGCTCGCCGCGGCCGAACTGCCCGGCATGGATGTGTCCTTGCGCGGCGCCGTCTCGATCGCCCGGCGGCTGCAGGACCCGCTCGCGGAGCTGGTGAAGATCGAGCCGAAGTCGATCGGCGTCGGGCAGTACCAGCACGACGTCACGGCCGCGAAGCTGGACCGCAGCCTGGACGCCGTGGTCGAGGACTGCGTGAACGCGGTGGGCGTGGACGTCAACACCGCGTCGCCCGCCCTGCTGAGCCGGGTGGCCGGCGTCGGGCCGCTGCTGAGCGAGAACATCGTGGCGTACCGGAACGAGCACGGCCCCTTCAACAAGCGCAGTGAACTGAAGAAGGTCCCGCGGCTGGGCGCCAAGGCGTTTGAGCAGTGCGCCGGCTTCCTGCGGATCACCGGGGGATCGGAGCCGCTCGATGCCTCCAGCGTGCACCCGGAGGCGTACCCGGTGGCCCGGAAAATCAAGGCGGCCGCCGGGAAGGCGCCGGCCGCGGGAAGCTACGCGGCGCTGAATCCGCAGGACTTCGTGGACGGCTCCTTCGGCCTGCCCACCGTGCAGGACATCATCGCCGAACTCGAAAAGCCCGGCCGTGACCCGCGCCCGGCCTTCGCGGCGGCCGCGTTCTCTGAAGGCATCGAGAAGATTTCGGACCTGAGGCCCGGCATGGTGTTGGAGGGAACGGTGACCAACGTGGCGGCGTTCGGCGCGTTCGTCGACGTCGGCGTGCACCAGGACGGGCTGGTGCACGTGTCGGCCCTGGCCAACCGTTTCGTCTCCGATCCCCGCGAGGTGGTGAAGTCCGGGCAGGTGGTCCGGGTCAAGGTGCTGGAAGCGGATCCGGAGCGGAAGCGCATCTCCCTGACATTGAGGCTCGACGACGAACCGGCAGCTTCCGCTGATCGTGCGGCCGGCGGTCGCGCGGCGGGCGGCCGTGCGGCTGGCGATCGTGGGGACTCGCGGGCGGAACGACAGCGGCAGACAGCGCGGCAGCCGGAGTCGCAGGCGCCATCGAAGCAGCCTTCCGGGAAGCAGCCGTCCGGGAAACCCGCGCCCGACCGGCGGACGCCGGCCAGGCAACCGCAGAAGGCGACGCCCACGCCGTCGCCGGTCAACACGGCGATGGCCGAGGCGCTCCGGAAGGCCGGCCTGGGCAAGTAGCGCACCGCAGCGCCTCTCGTGGACGTCGCGCGCCTACCGTTCGTCGCGGATTCCCTACCGCTTGGCGCACAACTAGTACGTTTGCTGACGATTTGGACCATGATTGCCGGAGGCAACGGCCCTCTGTCGGAAGCTCTGCCGGACGCTCGGTCAGAGGCCCTGGCAGGGGGCCGTCGCCGCAATGTGCTGGACACCGATGTCGTTGACGAGCAGGGGGAGTACCTATGGGCTGGCTGGACCGCGAACGAACCATCGCCCCGCCGGGATTTAACCGGTGGCTCGTACCCCCGGCGGCCCTTGCGGTGCATCTGTGCATCGGGCAGGCGTACGCGACAAGCGTCTACAAGACGGCGCTGGTGAAGCACTTCGGCGCGAGCCTGACCGAGGTCGGCGTGATCTTCTCCATCGCGATCGTGATGCTGGGCCTCTCGGCCGCCATCATGGGCACCTGGGTGGACAAGAACGGGCCCCGCAAGGCGATGTTCACCTCCGCCGTGTTCTGGGCCAGCGGCTTCCTGATCGGTTCGCTGGGCATCTTCAGCCACCAGCTCTGGCTCGTCTACCTCGGCTACGGCGTCGTCGGCGGCATCGGCCTGGGGATCGGCTACATCTCCCCGGTCTCCACCCTGATCAAATGGTTCCCGGACCGGCCCGGGCTGGCCACGGGCATGGCGATCATGGGGTTCGGCGGCGGCGCCCTGATCGCCAGCCCGGTCTCCACTGCCCTGCTCAAAATGTACGATCCCAACTCCGGGGCCAAGGGCTGGGTGGCCAGTGGTGAGTCGGTGGGCAAGCTCTTCCTGACCCTCGCCGTCGTCTATCTGGCCTACATGATGTTCGGCGCCTTCACCATCAAAGTCCCGGCCGAAGGGTGGAAGCCGGCAGGCTTCGACCCGACCAAGGTAAAGGCCGCCTCGCTGGTCACCACGGAGAACGTCTCTGCCAGGAACGCGGTCAAGACCAAACAGTTCTGGCTCGTGTGGATCGCCTTGTTCTGCAATGTCACGGCAGGGATCGGCATCCTTGAACAGGCCGCTCCGATGATCCAGGACTTCTTCCGCCAGCCCGACGGCACCTCCCTGGCCAGCGCCGCTGTGGCCGCCGGCTTCGTGGGGCTGCTCTCGATCGGCAACATGTCGGGCCGCTTTGCCTGGTCCGCGACCTCCGATGTCACTGGCCGCAAGCGCATCTACATGGTGTTCCTCGGCGTCGGCGCCGTGCTTTACACCGTGCTGGCGCTGGCCGGCTCGACGTCCACCGTCCTCTACGTGGCCCTCGCGTTCGTCATTATCTCCTTCTACGGCGGCGGGTTCGCGACGGCCCCCGCCTACCTTCGCGACCTCTTCGGCACCTTCCAGGTCGGCGCCATCCACGGCCGCCTCCTGACGGCCTGGTCCGCGGCCGGCGTCGCCGGGCCGCTGATCGTCAATGCTTTCCTCGACGCGCAGGGCAAGCCCGGCGCGCTCAATGCCGCGTCCTACCAGCCCGCCTTGTTGACCATGGTGGGGCTGCTGGTGATCGGCTTCGTGGCGAACCTGCTGGTTTCGCCGGTGGCGACGCACTTCCACGAACCGCGTCCCGGCCGCGTCCGGGCCGAAGAACCTGCCTTGGAGGGCTGAAATGAGTACTGAGCAGAGTCCGGTGACACCGTCCACCGGGAAACTGGTTATCGCCTGGGCGCTCGTGGGCGTGCCGCTTGCCTACGGTGTCTATGAAACCCTCACCCGTGTGGCGGCCCTGTTTGGCTGACGCCGTGGTTACAGAACTCTTCGGTGACCGGCCGCGTGCGGCGCGCATGCCGTTCACACGGCCCGAGGCGTTCACCACCCGCCCCACGCTGCAAGGCACCTTCGGAATGAGCGCGTCTACGCACTGGCTTTCGACGGCGGCTGCCCAGGCGGTGCTTGAGCGCGGCGGCAACGCCTTTGACGCCGCGGTAGCGGGAGCGTTCGTGCTCCATGTGGTGGAGCCGCACCTGAACGGGCCCGGCGGAGACATGACCGGGATCTTCGTCACCGCGGACCGGCCGGAGCAGCCCATAGTCCTGATGGGGCAGGGGCCGGCGCCGGCCGGGGCCACCGTGGAGCACTACCTCGCCGAAGGCCTGGACCTCGTTCCGGGCTCAGGTGCCCTGGCCGCCGCGGTGCCTGCCGCCGTCGACGCCTGGCTCCTGCTGCTGCGCGACCACGGAACGTGGGAGCTGGACGCGGTGCTGGACTTCGCGATCGGCTACGCCCGGGACGGCCACCCGATGCTCGGCCGGGTTGGTACCACCATCGCGGCCGTGTCCGCCCTGTTCCAGACGCATTGGCCCACGTCTGCTGAGCTATGGATGCCGGGCGGAAGGATCCCTGCCGAAGGTGAGTTGGTGTGGAACCCGGCCTATGCCCGCACACTGGAACGGCTCGTGCAGGCCGGAGTTAAGGCATCTACCCGCGAGGCAGGAATTGAAGCGGCGCGGCGCGAGTGGCGCGAGGGGTTCGTGGCCCGCGCCATGGTGGATTCGGTTCAGTCCCCGCACCGGCATTCCTCGGGCACGGATCACCGCGGGGTGCTCGCTCTGGCGGATCTGGCGGGGTTCGAGGCCGGGTATGAGGCGGCCGCCACCGTGGAGTTCCGGGGTCACACGATCGCCAAGACCGGACCTTGGGGTCAAGGCCCGGCGCTGCTGCAGACCCTGGCCATCCTGTCCGGGTTCGAAGACCGATTCCTTGATCCGTCCACCGAGCTGGGGGCGCACACCATCCTGGAGGCGCAGAAGCTCGCGCTCGCGGACCGGGAAGCGTACTACGGCGACACGGACGTGCCGCTGGCCTACCTGTTGTCGGAGGAATACTGCGCCGGCCGCCGGGCCTTGATTACGGAACGGGCGTCCCACGACTTCCGGCCCGGCACAGTACCCGGGTGGGAACCCTATTGGCCGCCGCTGCGCATCGATTACGCGCCGCCGGCGCTCGCGGGCAGTGCCTCCGCGGCCGGACTGGGCGTCGGCGAGCCCACCGTGACACCCGCGGGGGAGACCCGCGGCGATACGTGCCATATCGACGTCGTGGACCGCTGGGGCAACATGGTGTCGGCCACTCCGTCCGGCGGCTGGCTGCAGTCGTCCCCGGCGATCCCGGAGCTGGGCTTCTGCCTGGGCACCCGGCTGCAGATGACCTGGCTGGAGCCCGGGACGCCGTCCACGCTGACGCCCGGCAAACGCCCGCGCACCACATTGACGCCGACGCTCGTGCTGCGGGAGGGCCACGCCGTGGCCGCGCTGGGTTCGCCCGGCGGTGACCAGCAGGACCAATGGCAGCTGCCGTACCTGCTGCGGACCATCGTGGGCGGTTACTCGCCGCAGCAGGCCATCGACGCGCCCACGTTCCATACGACGTCGATGCCAGGATCATTCTGGCCGCGCACCTGGGAGCCCGGCGGCGCAGTCGTCGAGGACCGGCTCGGTGAGGACGTCATCGAAGGCCTTGAGCGGCGCGGGCATGTTGTCACCCGGGCCGGTGACTGGACGCTGGGGCGGCTGTCCGCCGTCGTGCGGGATCCTGAGACCGGGGTCCTGCAGGCTGCCGCGAATCCGCGCGGTGCGCAGGGGTACGCGGCTGGGCGGTAGCGGTTGCGGCGCACAGCGGTGGATGAAGAATTCTCGCCTCCTAGCCGGAAGTCCGTAGCCGGTCCATGAAGCGGAGCGACTCAGCGACGATCTGCTGCTGCGCCCCCTTGCGGCTGATGCCCGGCTCGCCGTCTCCCGGCTGCTCGCCGTAGTCCCCGAAGAACGCGTGCACGCCGCCCACGACCGTTGCGTAGGTGGTCTTCGGCGGGAGCAGGGACCTCGACGCCGCGATCTTGTCCGGGGTGCTCAGGCCATCGTTTGAGCCGGAGATGGAGAGCACCGAAAGGCCATGGGCGTCTGCCATGTTCGCTGCCGGGTACGAGGCAAACAGCAGCAGCGCGGCGACGTCAGGGTTCGATGCGGCGAAGGCCGACGCGCTCACTCCGCCCAGCGAATGACCGCCGACGGCCCAGGTGACGATCTCGGGATGCCGGTCCATGGTTGCGCGGGCCTGGTTGGGGTCCAGCAGAGAGACGCCAAGGGGTGCTTTCAGGATGACGACTAGATGACCCGCGGCCGCGAGTGGCCGCAGCAGGTCCTGATAGGCGTGCGCGTCGACCCTGGCGCCGGGATAGAAGACCAGGCCCGTGGTGGCTGTGCCCGCCGGGGCAAGGGTGATCGAGGTGGTGTCTTCTACGGCCCTTGACCCGGCTGGCGCTGTCGCGGTGGGTCCATTGGCCGGGACCGTCTTTTCGCGGTCGGGTTGGCGGGGGAACGGGCTGAGCCACATCAACGCCGCCACGAAACCGAGGACCGTGAGCATGCCTGCGATCCCGCGGACCATCTGCCAGATGGAAATATCGCCACTGCGCTGCTGTTTGCGGCCGAACAACCAGCGTCGGACCAGGATCAGCGTCCAAAAGATCCCCAACCCTACGGCGGCCGCCAGGAGAGTAGGTAGGGCGGGGTGGCCGCCGGGGACGGCCGGGTTGCTGAGCAGCATCCAGAGCGGGACCACTATCAGGGCGGCCGCCGCGAGGGCACCGCTCCAGTTCAGGATCGAGGACTTCCAGAATGTGGGGCCGGGGCCTGTGGGGGCGGGGGCACCAGCCCGCGAGGCTTCCGTGGGGTTCTCAGGACCAACCGGTTGGGCTTCCTTCACAGCTCGATGATATCTCCATGATAGAGATATCCGTACCTCTACCGCCACAGCCACTTGACTCCAGACGTGCGCCCCCTTCATTCCGAGGTGTGGGGCCGGCGTCGGCTGTAGAAGGCCTCGATGTAGCGCATGGTCGCCCGGCATGCGTCCTGCCAGCTGCTGCCGTCGTAGGGTTGTCCCCCGCACGGCCATCACTTTGGCCTGGACGTGCGAACTGCACGGACCGGCGGAGTCGCGCGGGCTTTGGTTATGCGGCGGGCGGAAGGTTGGCGGGTCTGAAGTAGTGGTTGCGGCGGGGCTGCCTGCCGGGATCGAGGTGGGGTGGCGGGATGAACCACGGGATGCCGGCCCGCATTTGGATGGTCCACTGTTCCTTGTGGATCAGGTGGTGGTGATGCGAGCACAACAGGGTTCCGTTCTCCGTGCCGGTGGTCCCGCCCCGGGACCAGTAGGTGATGTGGTGCGCCTCGCACCACGGCGCCGGAATGGTGCATTGCGGGAAGGCGCAGCCCCGGTCCCGGGCGGTGAGGGCCTTGCGGACATGGGGCGGAAAGACACGTGAGGCCCGTCCGATATCCAGAACCTGCCCCTCTCCGCCCAGCACCACGGGGATGATGTCGGCGTCGCAGGCGATCTTGCGGACGGTGTCGGCGGTGACGGGCCCGGTGAACAGCAGCGTCCCGGTGCCGGCCCTGATTCCCGTCCCGGGCTCTCCGGTGGTTGCTGTGGCGCCGGTGGTCTCGTGAAGCCGGGTGAGCAGGTCTCGGTAGTCGATGGTGGCCATGACCTGCGGCCGGAGTCCGCCGGCGGCGGGCAGCCCTCCGGTTGCCAGCGCCGCCTTGCACGCGCCGACCAGGCCGTCGAGGAGCTTCTGCGGCCGGGAGCGGAGGTCCAGGACCGGCAGCGCGGAGTCCTCCGGCAGCGCGGGGTCCTCCGACGAACCGGTGCCGGCCCGGACAGTCCCGGCTGTTCCAACGCCGGCAACACTCGAGCCGCCGGCGGATTCTGTGGCGGCAGGGCTGTGCCCGGCGTCTTCACCGTCCGCTGCCGCGGACCCGTGTCCCGTTCCGGCCTGTGCCGCGTTGCCCGTGCGGGGGTTGGTGGCGGTGTTCATCACCGTGAGGAGGTATTCGAACTGGTCGGCGGTGGCGAAGATCTCGAGGTGCTGCAGGCCGTGCCGGGGTTTGCGGAGGAAGGCGCCCTGGAGCTGGCGGAGCAGTTCCTCGGCGGGCTCGGCGCCGTCCTGGTCCATCGCGTCGGCCCAGCTGCGGGTGACCCGGGCCAGGAAGTCGGCGTCGTTCTCGGCGGCGGTGCGGGTCAGGGCGTGCTCCATGGCGGCCGCCGCTTCGGCCCCGCACAGCGGCCGGACCCGGTCCAGGGCGGCGGTGATGACCGTGGCGGCCCGGGACGCGACCTCGCCGGCAGCGACGGCGGCCCCAAGCTCCCGGTACACGGCAGGTACGGCCCGGCCGCCGAGTCCCTGCCGGGGCAGCAGGGTTTCGGCGAGGCAGAGCCGGCGCTTGGCCTCCGCGGCGCCGATCCGCAGCCGCGCCCGGAGGAACTCTGTGGTGTTCCGGTACCCGTCATCCAGCACCGACCCTGGCCCGGCCGCCGGAGCGGCCGCGGGAACCGCCGCCACGGAACTGGGCCCGCCGGCAGGCTCCGCGCCCGCGGGGGCCTCCAAAACTGCGGAGGCGCGGGCAGGCTCCGCGCCCGCGGAGGGGGCGGCAGGCTCCGCTGTTCCGGCCCCGCCGGTCTGCCATCCGCCGGGACTCTCGCGCCAGCCCGTAGTCCACGCGGTGACCGCCCCCACCGCACTCCCCGCGTCCCCCGCACTCCCCGTTGCCGCGGCGGCGGACTGCTTCCGGGTCCGGTCCACGGCAGCGGCCGCGACCAGCTGCAGAAACTCGGCCGCGCGCGAGAACTCCTCCACCTGGCCGGCGAAGTCCGACGCGGCCCGGAATCCCCACGATCCCGCATCCTCCACCGCCGTCGCACTCACGTCCCGCAGGACCGCCAGGGCGACGTCCAGGCCCGACCGGGCGGCCAGGGCGTCGTCCGCACCGGAGTGCGGGGCCGGATCCGTGCCCCGGTCCATACCCTGGTCATCCTCGAAAGGAATGAAATCCCTGACGGCTTCCATGACTTGAATCTACTGAAGGGGTACGACAATTTAGCGAGCACCGCGCGTGCCCACTCGCTGACGCCGCGGCGGCAGTTGCCGGGTAGGCGAGCGTTCAGGCAGCTTTCACAGCGTGTTGTTCAGGACCCGGGGCCGCCCAAACTGCGTGTGGACTCCGGGTGAGAAAAGTACAGATTCAGGTGTCCCGGCCACTTCAATTCCCGCAGCGCGCACGAGTTGGTCTTCCAGGCCGACTAGCCGCGCCCTGTACAGCGGCCACGCACTATGCGTGTTGGGTACATAAAAGGTCCTGCCCTTGAACCGGGTATGCAGACCGAAACGGGCCGTGAGGTGGATCGACAGCGGGTCGGTCGGTTCGACGTCGGGATCCGGTACGACGGTGAAATGGCTCCGGGCGCCGCCCCGAAAACGGCGCACGGAATACCCGGCCGGCGCAGCCGTCCCAGCCGCAGCTCCGGCCGACGCCGACTCTGCTACACCAGCAGTCCCTCCGCCCCCAACGACGGCGGTGCGCCCCTCGGAATCCACCTTGGAGTCCACCGAATCGGCGCCAACGTAGCTCGCCCGCGACCACACATACGGAATCCCGGCCGCCCGCGCGGCCAGCACCACCGCCAAACGCGAAGCATCCAGGCTGCGGAAGACCACACCCCGGGTGCCGTCCGGCTCCCGGGAGTAGAGGCGCACGTTGATCTCGTTGAAGCTTCCGAAATAGGGGATGCCAGGACCGCGGCCAAGTCCGGCATCCTGCATGCGGAATCCGATCAGCCCCACCCAGGCGGATCCGTCGAAGACGTCGGGCGCGACGCCCGGTGGCATGAACTGCGCCGCCACTGCCTCACTGATGCGCCAGTGCAGGAAGACGGCGTCCATCCAACGCTGGTCCATGATGATCGGTGCCGGAAGCTCGGGCGCGTCCGGCCAAGGATCAATGCCCAATCGGATCAGCTCCCTTCGCTCGGCATGATCTTCGCTCGGCATGGTGAGAAGGTCGGCATCATAAGAGCAGGCAGGCTGAGTCCTTGGCACCTGCAGAAAGGGAGGCAGGTCAGTTCAGTGCCCGGGTACCTTCCGGAAGCGTCCCGCCGGCCAGCAGCTCCGCCGTCGCGTCGGCCAACGCCGTCAGTGCCACGCGCTGGGTCCACGGGCCATAGGAAATGCGGGCCACGCCAAGTTCCTGCAATTGGGCCGGGGCCAGGGAACCGGGCACATTGATGACGGACACCTTGTTCCAGCCGATTCCCTCTACCAGCGCGCTGACGGTCGCTTCGTTCAATAGGCCCGGGACAAACACCGTGGTCGCGCCGACGTCGAGGAAGGCCCGGCCGCGCTCAATGGCATCGGCCAGCACCGCAGAAGGGTGTCGGTCCTTGCCCTTCAAAAAGGCGTCGGTGCGGGCATTGAAAACGAAGTCGATGCCCTCAGCCTTGGCTGCGCTGACAGCAGCACGCATCTGCGCAACGGCATCGGCGAGCGGGCGCATCTGGTCTTCGATGTTGGCTCCGACAGCGCCGGCCCCGATCGCCTTGCGCACCGTTTCCCCGGGGTTCCCGTAGCCCGCTTCAAGGTCAGCGCTGACGGGCAGCGATGTAGCGGCGACAATCAGCCCGACGGCGGCGATCATTTCGTCCACCGGGATGTTCTCGCCGTCTTCGTAACCGCGGGACGCCGCGATGGAGTGGCTGGCCGTGGCCAACGCTTTGGTGCCCGGAACATCGCCGACTACTTTCGCGGTGATTGCGTCCCAGACATTGATGACCTGGAGGATCTCCGGGGCTTGGTGGAGACGGAGCAGCTCGGTGGCTTTGGAGGCACGGGAACGCGCGTAGTCTGTCATGCCGCGAGCCTAGCCGGGCACCGTTACAGCCGGAAGGGGTTCAGCCGGCCGCGGAAGAGTCAGGGGAACCCTTGCGCTGCGTCTGCCAGGGCCAGCGTCCGGTGATTTCCAGCTCGAGTGAGAAGCTCAGGAAGGTCCGGATGAGCACAATAATGGCCAGCACGCCGACGCCCTCGAAGGTCGGTGTGACGGCGACCGAACGGATGATGTCGGCCGCGACCAGCAGCTCCAGCCCGAGGAGGATGGAGCGGCCGAGTAGTTGCCGGTAGGAGCGGTAGACG
The DNA here is from genome assembly GCF_056406415.1 of Arthrobacter sp. P1_C12_2. Lineage (NCBI taxonomy): Bacteria > Bacillati > Actinomycetota > Actinomycetes > Micrococcales > Micrococcaceae > Arthrobacter > Arthrobacter sp. P1_C12_2. The sequence continues at coordinate 137,550 of NZ_JBFUAF010000020.1, forward strand.
GAGAGCGGCTCGGAGCCTGCCGGCAGGCGTTCCGGCTGGAATCCCCGCAGCGCCAGGGGGATGGACACGAGGGCGCCGATTACCATGACGGCCACGCCGGCGAAGTCCATGAAGCGGCCGGCCGTCTCGATAATGTGCTGAAGATCCATGGTTCCCCTCGGAGAAAGTGGGCAGTGAGATTCAAACCTTACGGGTGCCGGACGCCGATGCCGGAGAGAACGGCCCGGTAGCCTTCTCGGAAACTTGGGTACTCAAACTTGAAACCGGTACTGCGGAGCAGTCCGTTGCTCACTCGCTTATTGCCGCCCCGCGACGGTTCGCCGCCCGCCGAAGTGCCGCCCGACGCCGAGACCCCGGCCGCAGCATCAGTGGACTCCGACGCCGGCCGGGGGAGTCCCAGCTCGGCCGCCAGGAAGCCCAGCACCTCGCCCAATTCGGCCGGTTCGTTATCCACGCCCAGATAGACGGGCGCGGGAACCGTGTCCATGGTGCACAGACGGACGATTGCCGCGGCGGCGTCGTCGCGGTGGATACGGTTCGTGAAGCGCGACGCGTCGGGAATAACTGCGGTTCCGCCGCGCACCTGGTCGATCAGTCGCGTCCGGCCGGGACCGTAGATCCCGCCGAGCCGCAGCACCACCGGGGTGATGCCGGTGCCGCGCAGGCGGCTGTAGAGGAGTTCCTCTGCCTCGCGAATGATGCGGCCCGAGAACCCGCCGGGTTCCGGCGTCGTGCGTTCATCAATCCAGCCGCCGCCAGCGTCGCCATATACGGCCGTCGAAGAAATAAACAGGATCCGGCGGACGCTTGCCCCGGACGCCAGGACCGCGTCCAGCACGTTCGACAGACCCTCCACGTAGGCGGTCCGGTAGGCCTCCTCCGTCGGGGAATCCGCGGCAATCGCGACGACGACGGCGGTGGTGTCCGCGGGAACTGGCGGGAGCTCACCGGAGCTCAGGTCAGCGGCAACCCCCTCGATGGCAGCCGGAAGTTTCTCCGGCGACCGGCGCCACCCCACCACACGATGGCCAGCAGCCGCGAAACGCAGCCCGGCCTCGGTGCCCAGATCGCCGCAACCGGCCAACAGAACAGTCATGAGGCCAGTCTGCCAGCCTTCGGGAAGCCGCACGGACAGGCTTGAGCAAATCTTGAAGTGATCTTGTCGTGCACTGAACCATTGCCTTGAAGGAGGCCGGGCATCGTTGTAAGGGTCAGCCTGGGGGCTGGCGGACACAACTACTTCGCCCGGTCCGCGACGGCCGGCTCCACGAAACGGATATCTGATGGGTCTCAACCTCAAGTCCACATCCAGCAAGGTCCTGGCCTCCGCAGCACTCCTCGCCGCAGCTGCCGGCGTGGCCGGGATGGGCACCTACGGTGGCTTCACCGCCAGCACGTCGGCTTCGACAGCCGTCAATTCCGCAACCGTCAAGCTCTCGGTCGGTGCTGACGGTTCAACTAACCGGCTCAGCGTTGCGGCCGCCGGCACGGTCCCGGGCGACACCATGCAGCGTGCTGTGACGTTGACCAACGCCGGTGACCAGGCATTCCCATCAATCACTTTCACGACGATCGCTACGACGTCGTCCATCCTTGATACCGACGCCGTGAACGGCTTGAAGCTGCAAATCGACGCATGCACCGTTCCGTGGACGGAGGTCGGGACCGCTCCGTCCTTCACCTACAGCTGCTCCGGCACGACTACGACGGTCGTGCAGAAACGCGCTGTGATCGGCGCCAACACTCTCACGACGCTGAAGTCGCTTCTCCCGGGCCAGACCGACAACCTACGGGTCTCGCTGACGGTTCCCGACACGGCGGACAACGCGTTCCAGGGCAAGAACAGCACTATCAGCTTCGCCTTCGACGCCATCCAGCGTTCGGCCGGCAACAAGTAACAGCGCTCGGGGGCTCAGTCCGGTCAGGTCTCGGCCCGACTGAGCCCCCGGCTTTACCCTTACGATCCACACCGGCAGGAGGAACGATCCCGTGAGCACCGTCATCAAGCTGACCCGTCGGAATGCCAGCGACCTCGCTCCCGCCGGTGATGTCGCCCCGGAAACCACCGTCGCTACTGGTCCGGAATCCACCGTCTCTGTCGGCCCCGAAACCACCGTCGCCACCGGCGCGGACCCCAAACACCACGGCCGCGCACGACGTCGAGCCGAACGGCCGCCGCATACCCGCGGGCGCCTGGTGTCCACGGCTGCCGGAATGGCCGGACGAGCCGCCTTCACGATCCTCCTGATCGTCGCCGCTCTGGTGTTTCTCTTTCTCGCCGTCGGGCCGCGCTTCCTGAACTACCAGACGTCCACCATGCTCACGGGGAGCATGTCGCCGGGCATCAACCCGGGCGACGTCGTTGTCAGCGTGAGGACGCCGGTCTCCGAGCTGAAGGTTGGCGACGTCATCACGTACAGCACTCCGATCGACGATCACCGGATTGAAACCCACCGCGTTGCCAGCATCAAACGCGACGACGCCGGCGCGACGTCCGTGACCACCAAGGGTGACGCCAACGCCGGGGCAGATCCCTGGACTGCCGTGCTGTCCGAGGACTACGTCCACACGCAGGCGGGCGTCGTGCCGTATCTTGGCGACGTCATAAGGGCCTTGCGCCAGCCGGTTGTGCAGTCCGTCCTCCTCTACGGCGCGTCTGCCCTGTTCGTTGTCGTGGTGCTGACGGCGATCTGGAAGAAGCCTGCTGAACGGGCCTCCGGTCCGGCCGGCGGAAGGAGTTAACCCAGGGCGGCGGCGTGATCCTGGACGCTGGCCACATTGACCGGCTTGCTCAACCTTTCAACCGGCGCCATCCGGTACCCAACACCGCGTACCGTGCGGATGAACCGCGGTTCGCGGCCTTTGTCGCCGAGTTTCTTGCGCAGGTTGCCGATATGTACCTCCACGAGGTGCTCGTCCATGGGCCATTCGGTGCCCCACACCTGCGTCAGGAGGGCCCTTCGCGTCCATACCCGGCGCGGCGCGCCGGCCAGGGCCTCCAAAAGATCAAATTCCGTCCGCGTCAACGCCAGCTCGACGCCGTCCAGGGACGCCGCCCGGGCTTCGACCTCAACAACCAGCGGCCCGTGGCGGACGACGCCGTGGGTGTCGGGGCGCCGGGTGTCGGCACCTGTTGCTGCGGCGGCCTCAGGCGACGGGATGCCGGCCTCAGGCGATGGGGTGCCCGCGGTGGTTCCAGGGATGCCGGCGGATTCGGGGGCGAAGGACGCGACGTCGCCCGCCCGGCGCCGCGGGGTTGCGTGCGTCGGGGAGCGGGAGCCGGAACTTATCGGTGGGACGTCGCTGGCCCGGCGTCGAGGAGGTACCGGCGTCTGGGCAGATGATCCGTGCGTCCCAGATTCGGACGCGGCCGGCGTGAAAGCGGCCGGCATGAAATCCGTTGCACGGCGCCGCGGCGCGGGACGTTGCGGGGTTGGCCGGTGGCGCCGCATCACTGCCGTCACACGGGCCTGGACGGAACGCGGGCTGAACGGCTTGCGAATGAAGTCATCCGCACCGATCTCCAGTCCCATCAACTCGTCGATCTCGTCCGCCCGGGCCGTGATCATGACGACGTAGGCGTCGGAGAATTTGCGCAGCCGGCGGCACACCTCCACACCGTCCAAATCAGGAAGGTCCAGATCCAGCGTGACAAGGTCCGGGCGATGTTCCTGGATCTTCAGGAGGGCTTCGGCTCCGGAACCAGCCTCAAAAACGGCGAAGCCCTGCAACTGAAGTGTCCGGCAGATGAGAAGTCGCACGTCGCAGTCACCATCTACAACCACCGCGCGGAGCTGACCCGATGAATCCAAAAATAACCCCAGCTTCTAAGACCAAGAGACCCGCGTGCAGCAACCACCCCACGCGTCACGGAATGTGACACAAGCCACAGGCGTAACAGTGGAATTCAGGCTAACAGGTTTTCTTGAGCAAACGTTGAAGTTGAACCCGGCTCGGTGTTGAAGCTCGCCTGTCAGAGTTGAGGCAACGATCAACTGCCCGGAGAGAAAGTGCCATCAGTGAACCTCGCCAAGCGCTCTGCGGCAGCCCCGCGGGTCTCGCCCGCGTGGCTGGCTCATCGGTCTGGGCTGCTGGCCGTCCCTGTGGCGGTGGCCCTGTTGCTCGGGGCTCCCGGGCTGGCCTACGCGACGTTCACGGCCCGAACCACAGCCGCCCTAAACGTGGGGACTTATAAGGTCCCCGCGCCGGCATCCATCAACGGCACACTGGTATGCGCCACCGTCCAGGGGAAAAAGGGGGCAGCCATCAGTTTCACGGGCTTTGCCGCCGTGGACCGGGCAACGGGGTACACGGCGACGTTGACGTCTCCCACCGGACCTGAAGAAGTGAGGGTGATTGCGGCGGATGACACCACGCATGACGTCATGACTCTCAGCCGGGGCAACGGCAGGGGGATCTACACCTTCACTTTGTCCGCCCTCGTAGGCTCATGGACCGGGCCGAATCTGCAGCAGACCGTCACCTGCTGAACCGCGGGCCGACGAACCGCGTGCCGACGCCGGGACTCCGACGTCGGACTCCGGCGTAGCGATCGCCCGAACGACGCCGGAACACCGCCCGACGTCGTTCGGTGCGGTTGTTCGGCTACCTCGCCGGAATCGGGAAGAACGCCCGCGGGTCCTGCATCAGGGCGGGGTAGTCGAAGGCGCTTCGGTCCACGATCTCGTCGACCTGGAAGTTGCGGGCGAAGTGGCCCTCAACCGTGATCGGCCGGCCCAGGACCTTGCCGACGGCGAAGGCGGTGCCGCCGTTGAACGGGATCGCAACCACAGAGTTTCCGGGAAGAGTGTTGAACGCCTCTTCCTGCTGCTGGCGCTTGCGGGTGGGCTTCTTGACGAGCTGCTTCGGGGGCAGCTTGCGCACCTTGCCCGGACGGCGGGAGCCGGATTCGGCGTAGACGAACTGGTAGTCGTCGTCCGCGGGGGCCTTGCTACGGCCAACCGGCGGCAGGCTGACGGTCTTCAGTTGCGCGGGCTCGGTGTCGCCCAGAGGCAGGCGCAGGACCCACATGCGGTCCCCGGCTGGATCCTCGGGCACAAGCTCGTGCTTCGGTTCGGGCCAGATGTACTCAAGATCCGGGTCCGTGCCCGGGAATACGTCTGTGTAGAACCGCGGATCCTTGGCGATCAGCCGGGACCGGTGGCTGAGGTGGAAATCCTCATTGCCCAGCCATGGCGGCATCGGGATCTTGGCGGCGTAGTCGGGGTGGGCCGCCTGCGGGGCGAACTCCATGATCTTCTCGCGCGTGGTGTCCTCGCCGCCGCGGGCCGTCCATTCATCCACCATGGCCAGGCCGTACATTGTCAGCGCGGGAACGTACCCCATCCACATCCGGATCGCCGGGTGCGACTGCCAGCCGTACTCCGGGATCACCAGCGCACGCAGGATCTGCAGCGCCTCGACGCGCTGCTTGCCGAGCCGCTCGCGGTCCAAAACCGCGGCGCTCTGCTGGAAATCGGGGAAGGGGAGGAAAGTCTGCATCTCTCCAGTTTGAGGCCACACGACGAAACCACCAATTGCACAGGACCGCGCGTGCGCATGTTCACATTTTGGAATGAAGCAGACACCCCATCGCGGAGGGGCGTAATATAGCAGGACCCCAACAATGCCGTCCGGAGGACACGCCATGAACCCAGACCCTGTTTTGCCGTTTGTGCCCAAATACGGACAACTGCTCGGCCCGGAAGCGAACGGCATTTTGGTGCTCGAGGAGGTCATTCTTGACCCAGTGGCAGCCCTTAAGGAACAGCACGGGTTCCGCGCCGCAATGGCATCGTTCGCGCTGACCATGCGGCGGATACTGGCGTTGCGCCTCTGCATCGCCGTTGTGGCGATTGCCAACCTGCCCCTTTTTCTGCTCAACACGGGCTGGTGGATTTACGCGGTCTCGCTGACCCTGGTGGTTGCAGTCCACACCGCGGTGTCCTTGCTGAACCGTCACGAGCCGCTGATCCGGCAGCGCCGGATGCTGGAACTGCATCTGCACCGTGAGCGGAGCGACAATTACCGCAAGGTCCGCGACGCCGTAAAGTACGTCATTGACGCCCCTGCCCGGGTTAATGAAAACCTCTACCTGGAGCTTCTCGCTGCGAAGCGGGTGGCGCTGCACTTGGCCATGGGCACCGTGGCCCTGCTGGACACGAGCGACGACGCTGCGTGGAAACTCCAGATCGTCCGCGAAATACCGCTGGCCGCCTGAGCCGCACGTTTGAGCCCGCACGGCTCACCGCTTACAGCACGACGCCGGAGCGACCCCTCAAGGGAACGCTCCGGCGTCGTGCTTTAACGGGTAGCCCTATCCGGGCAGCTGCAGCACCTGACCAGGGAAGACCAGGTGGGGGTTGCCGACGGTCGCCGTGTTCGCGTCGGCCAGCGAGTGCCAGCCTCCGGCGATGTTGAGCTTCTCGGCGATCGTGCTCAGGGTTTCGCCGCTCCGGATGGTGTAGGTCTGGCCACTCACTGATACCGGTGCAACGTGGCGGGGTGTCTGGACGGCTGCCTTGGGGGCGGCTTGCCGGGCAGGCACCTTGGCCGGGGTGTAAACCGCGGCTGGCTGTCGTGATGTGGTTGCGCTCTGCGGAGCCGCCGCGCCGCCGCGTAGGCCCAGCTTCGCGGCGCAGGCCGGCCACGCGCTCCAACCCTGACTGGCCTGCACTCTCTGGGCGACGGCGATCTGCTGTTCACGGCTGGCGTTCGCCGCGGACCCCGTGCCGCCATGGGCTGCCCACGTGCTGGCACTGAATTGCAGGCCGCCCGAGTAGCCGTTTCCTGTGTTGGTTGCCCAATTGCCGCCACTTTCGCATTGGGCCAGTGAGTCCCAGGTGGAGGCGGGGGCTGTGGTCGGGACGGCCGCGTTAGCGGCCGAAGCGGACAACGCGACGCCTGCGATAGAGACGGCCGCTAGGGTGACGCCGCGGCGCGCGACAGTGCTGTAGGTTGATTTCTTCATGATTTCAGATGCTCCTGAGAGCCACCGGTGCTCGGTCCGTCCCCGGACGTTGTCGCACTACTGCCCGCCCCTGACAATAGAGGTCATAGCGGTGTCTACCGGTCGGGCAGTATTTGGTGGTGGTAGCACCGGGCATGCCATGCCCGGTTGCCGGGCATGGATACTAGGTTAAGTCAGCCCCGGGACGTTATCAAGGCGTTACTTTGGGTGCTTTTGCCGTTATCATCTCGTCGCAGTTCGCCCCGCCGCGGATGCCCGCGGACACTTCCGCGTCAATCAGCCTCCGAGCAGTGCGGCCAGGTACGGCGCCGTCCGGCTCTGCGTGGAACGCGCGACGGCGGCGGGGGTCCCGATCGCCACGATCTCGCCGCCTGCGTCGCCACCAGCCGGGCCGAGGTCGATCACCCAGTCCGCTGCGGCCACCACATCCATGTCGTGTTCCACCACAATGACGGTGTTGCCGGCGTCCACGAGCCGGTGCAGTTGGGCCATGAGGAGCTGAACGTCGGCCGGATGCAGGCCGGTGGTGGGCTCGTCCAGCAGGTAGAGGGAGTGGCCGCGCTGGGCGCGCTGCAGTTCCGTGGCGAGTTTGATGCGCTGGGCCTCGCCGCCGGAGAGCTCAGTGGCCGGCTGCCCGAGGCGTAGATAGCCCAGGCCCACCTCGCGCAGCGTTCGCAGGCTGCGCGCGGCGGCCGGCACCCCTTCGAGGAACTCCGCGGCGGCATTCACCGTCAGGCCCAGCACCTCCGCCACGTTCTTGCCCTTGTACGTCACCTCAAGGGTTTCCGGGTTGTAGCGCGAGCCATCGCACTCGGGGCAGGGGCCGTAGCTGCCGGGCAGGAACAGCAGTTCGACGGCGACGAAGCCTTCACCCTGGCAGGTTTCGCAGCGGCCGCCGGCAACGTTGAAGGAGAATCGGCCGGCGCCGAAGCCACGCGCCTTGGCCTCGTCCGTGGCCGCGAATTCCTTGCGGACGGCGTCGAAGAGGCCGGTGTAGGTGGCGAGGTTGGAGCGCGGCGTGCGGCCGATCGGTTTTTGGTCCACCTTGACGAGCCGGTCCAGCTGGTCCAGGCCTGAGACCGGCCCAACACTGAGCGGCTCGGCGGACTCGCCAGCTTCGGCCTCAAGATCCTCAGGAGCCTTCGCCGCAGCGTCTGGCTCCGGGTGCAGCCGGGCGCCGACCACTTCGGCCAGGACCTGGCTGACCAGGGTCGACTTGCCCGAGCCGGAGACGCCGGTGACCGCGGTCAGCACGCCGAGCGGGAAGTCGGCGTCGAGTTCGCGCAGGTTGTGGCGGCTGATGTCGCGCAGTTCCAGCCAGCCGGCAGCTTCCCGGAGGGCGCCGCTGGCGGCGGAACCGCCGCCGTCGTCCGCGCTGYGACCAGGCCCGCCGTCGTCCGCGCTGCGGCGAGTACCGCCGTCGGGCCCGCCGTCAGCCGAACCAGCTGGGCCGTCCGGGAACAGGAACGGCCGGGTCACCGACGCGTCCACCTCGGCGAGGCCGGCTACGGGTCCGCTGTAAAGCACTTCGCCGCCGCCTTCGCCGGCGCGGGGACCCACATCCACCAGCCAGTCGGCGCGGCGGACGATGTCCATGTTGTGCTCCACCACGAACACCGAGTTGCCAGAGGACTTGAGCTGGTCCAGGACCGCGAGGAGGGGCTCGGCATCGGCGGGGTGCAGGCCGGCGGAGGGCTCGTCCAGCACGTAGATCACACCGAACAGTCCGGAGCGGAGCTGGGTGGCGATCCGGAGCCGTTGCATTTCGCCGGGGGAGAGCGTGGGCGTGGACCGGCCCAGCGCCAGGTAGCCCAGGCCGAGGTCCAGCAGCACGGTGACGCGCTGCAGGAGGTCGCGGGTGATGGCTACGGCCACCTCGTTGCCCTCGCCGGAGGACTGCTTGCGGGACGCGGTCCCAGCCTCTTTGAGCTCGGTGGTGGGGCGGATGATGTCCGCCAGTTCCGTCATGGGGACGGCGTTGAGTTCGGCGATGGTGCGCCCGGCGAAGGTGACGGCGACGGCGGCCGGGGTCAGGCCGCTGCCGCCGCAGACCGGGCACGGGCCGGTTTCCATGAATCGCAGCACCTTCTCGCGCATGGTGGTGCTCTTGGAATCGGCGAGCGTATGCAGCACGTAGCTCTTGGCGCTCCAGAACCGGCCCTTGTACGGCTTGGCGACGCGGTCGCGCTGGGGCGTCACTTCCACCACGGGCTGCTCCTCGGTGAACAGGATCCAGTCGCGGTCCTTTTTGGGCAGCTTCCGCCACGGTGTGTCGACGTCGTGGCCAAGGTGGGTCAGGATGTCGCGCAGGTTTTTGCCCTGCCAGGCCCCGGGCCAGGCGGCGATGGCGCCGTCGCGGATGCTGAGCGAGGTGTCCGGGACCAGGGAGGACTCGGTGACGGTGTGCGCGATCCCCAGGCCGTGGCACTCCGGGCAGGCGCCGGCGGCCGTGTTCGGGGAAAACGCGTCCGAGTCCAGCGGGCCGGCGCCGTCCGGATAGCTGCCGGCGCGGGAGAAGAGCATGCGCAGCGAGTTGGACAGGGTGGTGAGGGTGCCCACCGTGGACCGCGAACTCGGCGTCCCGCGGCGCTGCTGGAGCGCGACGGCGGGCGGCAGCCCGGTGATCATTTCCACCTTGGGGTTGTGCCCCTGCTGGATGAGCCGGCGCGCGTAGGGGGCCACGGATTCGAAGTAGCGGCGCTGCGCCTCGGCGTAGATGGTGCCGAAGGCGAGGGAGGACTTGCCCGAGCCGGAGACTCCGGTGAAGGCGACGATCGCGTCGCGGGGCACGTCCACGTCCACGTTGCGCAGGTTGTTCTCACGCGCACCGCGCACCCGGACAAAACCGTCCGTCGGATTGCCGGGAGCCAGATCCTGAATTAGATCCCGGTCGGCCTGGCGCGGCGAATTGGAAGCATGCTGTTTATTTTGCATTGGTTCGACTCTATCGGCTCCGGGGAGCGCCGGGCATATCCTTACCGGATGGATACGAACGACGACGGGGCACCGTTTGCAGAGAAAGAGCCTGAAGAACCGGAGGCCGGTGAACCCCTCCCGCTCCCGGTCGCCGAACTGCACCTTCATATTGAGGGAACGCTGGAACCGGAGCTGATCTTCGCGCTCGCGGAGCGCAACGGGATCGAACTGCCCTACGCGGACCTGGACGAGTTGCGCTCGCGCTACAAGTTCACGGACCTGCAGTCCTTCCTGGACCTGTACTACGCCAACATGGCCGTGCTGCAGACGGAGCAGGACTTCGCCGACATGACCCGGGCCTACCTGGCCCGGGCGGCGCTCGCCGGGGTCAGGCACGCCGAGATCATGCTGGACCCGCAGGCGCACCTGTCCCGCGGGATATCGCTTCAGACGTGTGTCAACGGCGTGGCCTCGGTGCTGGCCGGATCCCGCGAGGAGTTCGGCATCTCCACCCTCCTGATCGCGGCCTTCCTGCGCGACCTCACCGAGGAATCCGCCCTTGAGGTGCTGGAGCAGTTGATTGCCATGGAAGCACCGATCGCCGGCATCGGGCTCGATTCCGCCGAGGTAGGCAACCCGCCGGCCAAGTTCGAGCGGCTCTTCGCCCGGGCCAAGGAAGCTGGGCTGCACCGGATCGCGCACGCCGGCGAGGAGGGCCCGCCGTCGTACATCATTGACGCGCTGGACATCCTCGAAGTCGAGCGGATCGATCACGGGATCCGCTGCATGGAAGATCCGGAGCTTGTGGAACGGCTGGTGGACGAGTTCATGCCGCTGACCGTGTGCCCGCTGTCCAACGTCCGACTCCGGGCGGTGGACACGCTGGCCGAGCACCCGCTGCCGGCGATGCTCGCGGCGGGGCTGAACGTCTCCGTGAACTCGGATGACCCGGCGTATTTCGGCGGGTACGTGGACGACAACTTCGCGCAGCTGAAATCGGTGATCGGCCTGTCCGAGTTCGACTGCGTCCGGATGGCCGCGAACTCGATCCGGTCCTCCTTTGCGAGCGAGGAACGCAAGTCCGAGCTCCTGGCCGAGCTCGCCGCGTCTGGGCACTAAAATCACAGTTGCCCTATCACTTATGGTCGCCAAAACGGGCGGTTGGGAACCATAACTGATAGGGCAACAGTGCAGCGTGGGGGTCTGGGTGACCCCCGGTTGCCGGCTTAGACGTCGATCGAGTCCATGTGCGGGTACCGCGCTCCGGCGGCCGCCCCGGCCGGAGCCAGTTCGTCCAGGCGGGTCAGGTCCTCGGCGGAGAGTTCGACGTCGGTGGCGCCCACGTTCTCTTGCAGGCGGTCGCGCTTCTTGGTGCCCGGGATGGGAACGATGTGCTCGCCCTGGGCCAGCAGCCAGGCCAGTGCCAGTTGCCCCGGGGTGCAGCCCAACGCGCCCGCCAACTCCTTGACCCGATCCACGAGTTGCAGGTTTCGGTCAAAGTTCTCGCCCTGGAAACGCGGGGAGTGCCGGCGGAAATCGTCCGCGGCAAAGTCGTCGGGGCTGCGGAACTGGCCGGTCAGGAAGCCGCGGCCCAGCGGGCTGTAGGGGACAAAGCCAATACCGAGCTCGGCGAGGACCGGGAAGACCTTGGTTTCCGGCTCGCGCTCCCACAGCGAGTATTCGGTCTGCAGGGCGGTGATGGGGTGCACGGCGTGGGCACGGCGAATGGTGTCGGCGCTGGCCTCGGACAGGCCAAGGTGCCGGACTTTGCCGGCCTGCACCAGTTCAGCCATGGCTCCGACGGTGTCCTCGATCGGGACGGTCTTGTCCACCCGGTGCTGGTAGTACAGGTCGATGTGGTCCACGCCCAGCCGCTGCAGGCTCGCATCACATGCGGCGCGCACGTACTCGGGGGAGCCGTTGATGCCGACCCAGGATCCGTCGGGCCGCCGTTCGTTGCCGAATTTGGTGGCCAGGACGACGTCGTCGCGTCGGCCGGCGATGGCCCGGCCCACAAGCTCTTCGTTCGTGAACGGGCCGTACATATCGGCGGTGTCGAGCAGGCTTCCGCCGGCGTCGAGAAAAGCCTGGATGGTGGCGATGGACTCGTTTTCCTCGCCGTGGCCGTAGAACTCGCTCATGCCCATGCAGCCCAAACCCAGGGCCGAGACGGTGAGCGAACCGAGTGTACGGGTTTCCATGGATGATCTCCTCAAAGACAAATGGTGGGCACCCGATCCGGCACCTGACCCGGCGCATGTTCAGGCGGCGGGACGGCGCGCAGTGGGCAGACCGCAACTCTAGGCCCATCTCGCAGGGGACACAACGGAGCGCAGGGGACACAACGGGAGCGCGTTGCCGTTTCCGCCAGAGTCCACTGCACGCCAGACTCCACTGCACAGGCGGAGGCGGTTCACCCTTGCCGGGGGATGCGCCGGGCGGGGGCGCGCGGCAAAGTGCAGATATGACGAAGACTCGCGAGCGGCGCAAGGGCTGGCTGCGCCAGGTGATGCCTGGAGTCGATGTCGCCGCGACCTACCAGAAGGACTGGTTCGGCAAGGACATCATCTCCGGGGTCGTCCTGACGACCTTGCTTGTTCCCCAAGGTATGGCCTATGCCGAGCTGGCAGGGCTGCCCCCGATTACCGGGCTGTACACCAGCATCCTCTGCCTGCTCGCCTATGCGGTCTTCGGCCCGTCCCGCATTCTCGTCCTGGGGCCGGACTCTGCGCTGGGGCCGATGATCGCCGCGACGGTCCTGCCCCTTGTTGCGTCCGACGGCGACCCGCAGAAGGCGGTCGCGCTCGCCTCGATGCTTGCCCTCATGGTCGGCGCCATCATGGTCCTCGCGTCCGTGGCCAAGCTCGGCTTCATCGCCGACCTGATCTCCAAGCCGACGATGATCGGCTACATGAACGGTCTCGCGATCACCATCCTGGTGGGTCAGCTCCCGAAGCTCTTCGGGTTCAAGGTGGACAGCGATAACTTCATTGGTGACCTGGTCGGATTCGTCCAGGGCGTGGCCAACGGCGAGACGGTGGTCGCCGCGGCGGCGGTCGGCATAGCAGGGATTGTGCTGATACTTGCCCTGCAACGGTGGCTGCCCAAGGTCCCTGCGGTGCTCGTCATGGTGGTCCTCGCGATCGCGGCGACGTCGGTCTTCGACCTGGCAGCCAAGGGCGTCTCACTGGTCGGGGAACTGCCACAAGGCTTCCCGCCGTTCACCATCCCCCAGGTGGACTTCGCGGACCTTGGACTGATGTTCGCCGGGGCCCTGGGAATTGCGCTGGTGTCGCTGACGGACACGATCTCGACGTCGACGGCGTTCGCCGCACGCTCCGGCCAGGAAATCCGCGGCAACCAGGAGATGATCGGGATCGGCGCCGCGAACCTGGCCGCGGGCCTCTTCCAGGGCTTCCCGGTCAGCACCAGCGGATCCCGGACCGCCGTCGCGGAACGTTCCGGCTCGAAGACCCAGCTCACGGGCGTGACGGGCGCCGTGCTGATCCTCCTCATGCTCGTGCTGTTGCCGGGGCTGTTCCGGAACCTGCCACAGCCGGCCCTGGCGGCAGTGGTGATGACGGCGTCGATCTCCCTCGCCGACATTCCGGGAACGGTTCGTCTCTGGCACCAGAGGCGAACCGAGTTCTACCTGTGCATGGCCGCCTTTCTTGGAGTGGCGCTCCTGGGCGTTCTGCCCGGCATCGGCATTGCGGTGGGGCTGTCCATCCTGAACATCTTCCGCCGGGCCTGGTGGCCGTACGAGACAGTGATCGGGCGGGTGCCCGGATATGAGGGGTTCCACGACATCAGCGTCCACCCGGACGCGAAGCACCTGCCCGGCCTGGTGATCTACCGGTGGGACGCCCCGTTGTTCTTCGCCAACGTCCGGCCGTTCCGCGACAACATCCGGCACCTGGCCCTAACTGAACCCAAGCCTCGGTGGATCATTATCGCGGCCGAACCGATCACGGACGTGGACACAACCGCCGCGGACGTATTGCTCGATCTGGATGTCGAGCTGAACGCGCAGGGCATCTCCCTGGTGTTCGCCGAGGTCAAGCACAGGACCCGGGAGAAGATCGAAAAGTACGGATTGACCCGCGAGATCGAGCCGGAGCACTTCTATCCCACCACCGAAGCAGCTGTAGCCGCCTACATGGCCCAGACCGGGGCCCAGTGGAGCGCCGAGGAGTGACGGCAGGGGAGAGGACGCGGTTCCTCCCTAGCGGTGGATTAGCGGTGGATCCGATCTGATCCGGAAGTGAGCAGCACGGAGTCGATGGCGGAGGCGGGTGCCGCGCGCCATGCACCCCGGTCCAGGACAACTGTGGTCAGGACTGCCAGGACCACGACTGCGAAGTAGATCAGTTCTGCCCGGCCGGCCTCGGCACCGGAGAAACCGAAGGAACCCACCGTGAACGTGCCCTGGGCGTCGTGGAAGAGGTATGTGAGCAGCACGCTTCCGCCGGTGCGGTTGAACAGCCACACGTAGAGGAAAGTGATGGCGAACGTGGTGGGCAGCCCGATCAGGCTGAGCTGCCCGAACACGACCAGCGGAAGGTGCCAGAGGGCCACCATAGCGCCCAGGAGCACCGCGGACCGCAGCGGCGCCCACCTCGCCTGGAGCAGCGGCAGGGCATAGCCGCGGAAACCGGGCTCCTCTCCCAGGGGTCCGTCCAGCGGATTGACCAGGCGCACGGCAAAAACGGCCAGGAGCCCGGACCACGTCACCTGGGTCAGCCCCGGTGCCGGGGCGCCGAGGGCCATGTTCGCGAATCCGGTGACCAGCGCCATCATCGGCGGGAGGAGGAGGGCCACGGCGTACCAGACCCAGCCCACCCGCCACCGGATGAGCCGCCGGCCCCACGCCCGGAAGCCGGCCCTGCCCTCGGCGAGCCCAATGACGATCAGGGCCGCAGCGAGCGGACCGATCGGCAGGAATTCGAACTGCGTCATCAGCCCGGCCGCGTAGAGCGGCAAGGAGCACCAGGAAATCGCGAAGGCCAGGACAAAGAACGCCGAGAGGCGGTGACGCTGCAGCCAGACCTTGAAACGCGGCATGACGGCTCCTGGGGGACAGGGACGGATACGGCTCATTGTCCGCCCGCGGGTGCCCCCGAATCCAGTAACGCCGAAACGGGCACCTTCCGCGGACCGCAGCTCCAAGGCACCTGGCATTATGTGAACAACGCGGGTCACTTACGGCCGGTTCGCGGCGCTTCGATGGGCCGTAAGTGTCCCCGCGTTGCTTTTCTACTCGCGGGTAGCGGTGAGTTGGTCCGTCGCGCGCCCGGCTCAGCCCTGTCATAGTGGGTCACGACACACAGAGTTAACAGGATCCGCTCGCAAAAACCATCGTTTCCTTGGCAAAATGCAGGTGGATCAATTGCTTCTAAAGGAGACCCATGGGCGCGAACACCGCGGAAAACACCAACCTTCGGCTTAAGGCCGTGCTGGATGTCCTGACAGAGGAGGTATGGACGGGCGAAAAGCTGAACGCCGGAGCCGTACTCGGCGAGGCAATCGCACGGGTACCCCTCAACGACCACGAACGCGAACTCCTCAGCGGCGGCATTCCCCGCGGCCACAAGACGCTGACCACCGCGACGGGCAAGCTGGTCAAGGCGGGCTGGCTGGTCAAGGGCCGCTCCGGCTGGTCGATCACCGACGACGGCCAGCGCGCCACGGTGGCTTTCGCCGAGCCTGCCGTCTTCGCTACAGCGCTCGACGCCGGCACACCGGTTCCGGCGGGCACGCCGCTGCCGATAGCTCCCGTGGCGAAGCCGGCGAAGGCAGCAAAGACAGAAGCAACGCCGGCCGCCACGGCCGAGGAAGCGCCGTCGAAAACTTCCAAGGTTGCCGGCAAGGCCGCCAAGCTCGTCGAGGAAGTTGTGGCCCCCGTTGCCAAGGCGGTGCGGAAGCGCAAGCCCGCTGCGAAGGACGAAGCCCCGGCAGCGGCTCCGACGGCGGCAGCACCGGCCGTCAGCGTCGAAACCATCGACCAGCCCGAAGCCGTCGCGGTTGCCGGCGACTTCAACATCCTGCTCGGCGCGCCCGCCAACTGGGCGCCGCAGTATGACGAAGCCCAGATGGAACTGGACCAGGTGGATCAGCTCTGGAAGATCGCCGCGGAGATTCCTGCCGGCTTCTACACCTTCAAGATCGCCCTGAACCGCTCCTGGGACGAAAACTACGGTGCGTTTGGCGTCTTCGACGGACCCAACCACGAGGTCCACCACGGCGGCGGCCTCCTGGTCATCCAGTACGATCACCGCACCCGGGACATCGTCCTTCAGTAGGCACCGACACCCAATCGTCCTGCCGACACGCAAATGACCCTGCGACACCCGAATACCCTCTCTGTCAGCCTGTCGTGAGACAGATTGTCTTCGCGACAGGCGGGCGGGTTGGGCATGACGAAGTCGACTGGGAAGGTGCCGTTCCGGACTCTTGAGGAGAAGCTTTCGATCCTGGAGAAGTACGAGGCTGCCCCGCGTGGTCAAAAGGGTGCGGTGTTGCGTGAGTATGGGATTTCGGGGCATGCGGTCGGGATTTGGGCTTACGCTCGGGATCATGATGAGTTTGCTGCGACTCCCACGG
>NZ_JBFUAF010000021.1:0-92022 GCF_056406415.1 Arthrobacter sp. P1_C12_2
GGCCGGGCGGAGGCTGACGTGCCGCTCGGTGGCGGCGTGCGCGGCACGGTCGGTCACGGTGCGCGGGTCACGCCGGTACGCTGCGGTCCGTGCCGCGGCGACCAGGCGCCGGTCACCCACCCCGGACAGGGTTCCGGTATCGGCGGCGAGTTCCGCGTCGACGGCGGCCCGGTCGGCGGCGGTCAGGCACGCGGTTTCCCGCACCAGCAGGGTGGCGCGCCATTCGTTGAGCTGCCCGGTCTGCAGGGCGGCGAGGGTGTGCGGCATCTCGGTCACGAGGGCCTTGGCCAGGCCCAGGAGCCGGCCGCCCCTGGCCGGGGATTCGCGCCGGGCCAGGGCGATCTGCGCGCCGATCCCGGCGCCAAGCCGGTCCGCGGGGACCCCGGCGGCGGCCTGGTCGCGGCGTTGGGACAGATCCAGTGCGACGGCGTGCCGGGCCTGCCGGGCTGCCAGGGCGGACTTCAGGTCCTCCAGGTCCCGGATCTCGTCGATCAGTGCCGCGGCGCTGTCCGGGGCCGGGAGGAAGGCCAGGATCCGGGCCAGTTCAGCGACCGTCACGGCAGTTGCTGGTGCCGGGTCTGCCGGAACCACGGTGACCGGTCCGGAGGCCGCACCGCGCCCGGCGCGACTGAGGCCAGCGTCGCCGTGTCCTGCCGGAACCACTTCGGGCCCCTGATTGCCGTCCATGAGTCAAGTGTCCCTGCGGGCTATGACATTTTTGGCCTTCCGGAGCCGTTCCACCGCTTCGGAAGCCATCGGCGACCCTCCAGGTCCCAAAGTCACTCCCGGAACGCTGCCCAGGAAAACTTCGAGCTCAAGACGCGTCCGCAACGCGTGGAACGCAGAGCCAAACTCGCCAAGCTGCCGGTACTGTTCGATTATCCCGGCGGGATCCTCGGCCTGACGCACGTCCCGGAGCACGCGGGCGCAGAATGCGAGCAAATCCTGGAGGCCGCCGTCGCCGCGCCCTGCCACTGATGGAGTCACGTCGGGCCCCTGATTGCCGTCCATGAATCCAGTGTCCTTTGGGGGTCTGACAAAATATACCGGTCGCCAGTTGCGACGGCATGAGCGCGCAGGGCGGCTGTCGAAGGCCTCCGGTGCATATGGCCACGGGGGCTCTCGGTCCGCACCGAACACCCCGCATTCCAAAGTGGAATACATGCCGGGACCGGGGGTAGCGTCAACGTATGACACCTGGACGTCCCGTACCCCCGCCCCTTGCCAAGCCGCTGCCGGATTCCGACACCACCGCGAACACCACCACGGGCAGCGGCGCGCAGACCATGGCCCCTACCCTGGCCGCCGCATACGGTGCCACCGCACCGGACAGCGGACTTGTTCCCTTGACCGTAGCCCGTCGCGCCCCCAAAAAAGACGACGTCGAGATCGCCATCGAATTCTGCGGACTGTGCCACTCGGACGTGCACGCCACCCGGGGCGAATGGGGCGGCGACACGTACCCGTTGATCCCGGGCCACGAGATTGTCGGCCGGGTCACCCGGCTCGGTTCCGCCGTCGACGACTTCACGGTGGGTGAACGCGTGGGCGTGGGCTGCATTGTGGATTCCTGCCGCGAGTGCGACAGCTGCCTGGACGGTCTCGAACAGTACTGCGAAAACGCCGCGGTGGGAACCTACGGGGCGAAGGACGCCCGCAACGACGGCGGGATCACCCAGGGCGGGTACGCCACGTCGATCGTGGTGGACCGCAACTATGTCCTGCGGGTGCCGGAAGCCCTGGACCCCGCCGCCGCGGCGCCCCTACTGTGCGCAGGCATCACCACGTATTCGCCCTTGAACCACTTCGAGGTCGAGGAAGGCGACGTGGTCGGCGTCGTCGGACTGGGCGGCCTCGGCCACATGGCCGTCAAGATCGCCAAGGCCATGGGCGCCGAGGTCAAGGTCTTTACGACGTCGGAGAACAAGTTCGCCGCAGCGCGCGAGCTGGGCGCCGACGAGGTCATCCTTTCCACGGACCCGGCCGCGATGGCCGCCGCCGACCGCAGCATCGACGTCATCATCGACACAGTTGCCGCCTCGCACGACCTCAACCCCTACTTCCGCACGCTGCGCCTTGACGGCGCGCTGTTCCAGCTGGGCCTGCCCGCCGAAGCGATGCCGCCCGTCAACCCCGGGGCTTTGATCCGGCGCCGGATCGCCTATGCGGGTTCGCTGATCGGCGGCATCGCCGAGACCCAGGAAATGCTGGACTTCTGTGCCGAGCATGGCGTGGTGTCCGACGTCGAGGTGGTCGGGGCAGACCAGCTCAACGAAGCCTACGACCGCATGGTGGCCGGCGACGTGAAGTACCGTTTTGTCCTGGACGTCAGTACCCTGGGGTCCCCGGCAGAAAAGGCGGACGCATGAGCACTCTCTTCACCAAAATCATCAATGGCGACATCCCGGGCCGCTTCGTCTGGCGCGAGGACGACGTCGTGGCGTTCCTGACCATGGGCCCGCTGGCCGACGGCCACACCCTCGTGGTGCCCACCGAGGAAGTGGACCGCTGGACGGACGCCTCGCCTGAAGTCCTTAGCCGGGTCATGGAAGTTGCCCGCAAGATCGGGGCCGTTCAGGTGGAGGTGTTCGACGCCGCCCGGGCAGGGCTGATCGTGGCCGGCTACGAAATCAACCACATGCACGTCCACGTGTGGCCCTCCAACTCGATGGCGGACTTTGATTTCGGCTCGGCGGACCATCACCCCGATCCGGCCAGGCTGGACGCCAATGCCGAGAAGCTCCGCGAAGGCCTCCGCACGGCCGGCCATGCGGAGCACGTTCCGGCCGCCTAGAACCAAACCACGCAAGCCACTCCCGGCCGCCTCCGCGTAAACAATCCACTGGCGCCGGCGCAGCACTCCCCAGGGGGACTACGCCGGTGCCAGTACCTTGTTCAGCGCCGCCCGGATGCGCTTTTCGGACACCGAATAGGCGGTTCCGAGTTCGACGGCGAAGAGGCTCACCCGCAGTTCTTCGATCATCCAGCGCACGTGGGTTAACTCCGCACCGGCCCGCCGCCCGGGCAGCAGCGCGGAGACGGCGTCGTCGTAGTCGTCCTCGAGGGCCTGGACAGCGGACATGTGCTGGGCGTCCCGCTGGACGTTGCCCGGCAGCTTCTCGAGGCGCTTTTCGATCGCCGTGAGGTAACGGGGCAGCTGGCTGAGCTGGGCATAGCCCGTGCGTGCCACAAAACCCGGATACACCAGCTGTTCGAGCTGGCTCTTGACGTCGTTAAGCGCGCTGATAAGGGCCAGGCTCGTGGTGCCCTTGAGCTGCTTTTCGATCCGGCGGGTGCTGGCCAGGATCCGTTCGACGACGGCGGTGACCGTGAAGACGGTGTCGATCAGCTCCGCCCGTACGGTCTCGTAGAGCGCCTTGAACGATGACTCGTCCCACGGCAGCCCGGCCGGCGTGAGCTTGTCGATGGCGGCCAGGGCGCAGTCAGCGATCAGCGCCGTCACGGAACCGTGCGGGTTCTGGCTGAACGTCAGTTTCTCGGTGTTGTTCAGGTGCTCCAGGACGTAGCGGTCCGGCGGCGGCACTTTCAGGGCCAGGAGCCGGATGACACCGCCGCGCATGGCTTCCTGCTGTTCCGACGGCGTCTGAAACAGCCGCAGCGCCACGGAAGTTCCCTCGTCCACCAGGGCCGGGTAGCCGGTGACGGTGTGCCCGCCAACGCTGCCCTGGACCTGGCGCTGGACGGTTCCGAAGGTCCAGTCCTTGAGCCCGGACAATTCCGTGAACCCACCCGGGGCCGCGGCTGTGGCAGCCGCCAGTGCGGCCGACGGCGACGTGCCTGCCCGTGACGTCCGGGTGTCTTTCCCGTTCGCGCCGGCCTTCCCCCTCGCCGCCGCCGTCCCTTTCGCCGGTGCCGTGGTGCCCGGTGTGGCGCCGAGGGATTCCGCGATGGCCCGCCGGGTGGCCGGGGCCAGCCGCTCCTGCAGAGCGTTCAGGTCCTTACCCTCATCCAGCAACTTGCCGCGGGAATCCACCACCCGGAAGCTGACCCGCAAATGCGACGGCACGGCGTCCCAGTTCCAGGACCCCGGCGGAATGACCTGTCCGCGGATCCGGCGCAGCACGAGCTCCAGCGAGGGTTCGAGCTCGTCTGTGGCGGGATCGAAGTCCGCTTCCAGGGCCGCGACGGCCTGGCGGGCCACGTCCGGGGCAGGAACGAAGTTCTTGCGGATCTGCTTCGGCAGCGACTTGATGAGCGCCGTCACGAGCTCCACCCGCTGCCCTGGGATCAGCCAGCGGAGCGCAGCGTCGTCGAGCTGGTTCAGGAACAGCACGGGGACCTCGGCGGTGACGCCGTCGGACGGATTCGGCGGCGAACCCGGCGCCACGGGGTGGAACTCGTAGCTCAGCGGCAGTTCGAAGCCCTTGTGCAGCAGGGTCTTGGGGTAGGCCGAGTCATCCAGGGCCGCGGCGTCCTCGCTGATCAGCAGGGACTGGTCGAAGTCGAGCAGCGTGGGATCCTGCTGCCGCGCGTCCTTCCACCACTTGTCGAAATGCCGCTCCGAGACGACCTCCGCGCCGATCCGGGCGTCGTAGAACTCGAACAGCGTCTCGTCGTCCACCAGGATGTCCCGGCGCCGCATCCGGGCCTCGAGCTCCTCGACTTCGTGCAGCAGTGCGCGGTTGCGGTGGAAGAACTTGTGGTGGGTCTGCCAGTCGCCTTCAACCAGGGCGTGCCGGATGAAGAGCTCGCGGCAGAGCTCCGGATCCACCTTGCCGTAGTTGATCCGCCGGCTCGGGATGATGGGCACCCCGTACAGGGTGACCTTTTCGTGGGCCATCACCGCGCCCATCTTCTTGGACCAGTGCGGTTCGCTGTAGCTGCGCTTGACCAGGTCAGGGGCCACCTGCTCGGCCCAGAGTGGATCGAACTTCGCCGCGACTCGGGCCCAGAGCCGGCTCGTCTCCACGAGTTCGGCGGCCATGACGAAGGTGGGTGACTTCTTGAACAGTGCCGAACCCGGGAAGATCGCGAAGCGGCTGCCGCGGGCGCCGGCGTACTCGCGCTTTCGCTCGTCGAGGATGCCGACGTGGCTCAGCAGCCCCGAGAGCAGGCTGATGTGGATGCCGTCATTGTGGCCCACCGGATCGGCAAGGCGCTTGTTGTCCAGGCTGATGCCCAGCGGGCGGGCCAACTGGCGAAGCTGGGCGAACAGGTCCTGCCACTCCCTGACCCGCAGGTAGTTGATGAACTCGTTGCGGCAGAGCCTGCGGAATGCCGTGGAGGACAGTTCCTGCTGTTTCTCCTGCAGGTAGTTCCACAGGTTCAGGTAGCCGGTGAAGTCCGAGTTCTCGTCCCGGAAACGGGCGTGCTTCTCCGCGGCGAGCTGCTGCTTGTCCGTTGGGCGCTCGCGCGGGTCCTGGATAGTGAGCGCGGCCGCCAGGATCATGACTTCCCGGACGCAGCCGCGCTTGCCGGACTCCACGATCATCCGGCCGAGCCTGGGGTCCACCGGCAGCTGGGCCAGTTGCTGCCCGACGGCGGTGAGTCCGCCTCCGTTCCTGTCGCTGCCGTTTCGGCTGGCAGCAGCGCCCGCCGGCCGGCGGCCGGGGCGGCCGTCGCCGTCGTCCGCTGGTTCCTGGGCCCGGGCGGCGCTGAGGGCGCCAAGCTCGCGCAGGAGACTGACGCCGTCGTTGATGGCGCGCGAATCCGGCGGCTCGACGAAGGGGAAGTTCTCAACATCCTTCGGTCCCCGGGCCACGCCCATGGCGGTCATCTGCAGGATGACGGCCGCGAGGTTGGTGCGCAGGATCTCCGGGTCCGTGAACAGCGGCCGCGACTCGAAGTCCTCCGCGGAGTACAGCCGGATCGCGATGCCGTCGGAGACACGGCCGCAGCGGCCCGAGCGCTGGTTTGCCGAGGCCTGGGAGACGCGCTCGATCGGCAGCCGCTGGACCTTGGTCCGGTGCGAGTAGCGCGAGATCCGCGCCGTGCCGGTGTCGATGACGTACTTGATGCCGGGGACCGTCAGCGAAGTTTCGGCGACGTTGGTGGCGAGCACGATCCGGCGTTTGCTGCCGGGGTGGAAGACCTTGTGCTGCTCCTGCAGGCTCAGCCGGGCGAAGAGGGGAAGGACCTCGGTGCCGGCCAGGCGCCGGTTGGACTGGATGCGGGCGTTGAGGGCCTCCGCCGCGTCGCGGATTTCGCGCTCGCCGGAGAAGAAAATCAGGACGTCGCCGGGGGCTTCCAGCGCGAGTTCGTCGACGGCGTCGCACACCGCATCGAGCGGGTCGCGGTCCTCCTCCAGTTCGTCGTCCGCTGCTGCGCCTTCCCCGTCACCGTCTTCGGCAGCGCCGCCGGCGGGCTGGGAGAGCGGGCGGTAGCGGATTTCCACCGGGAAGGTCCGGCCCGACACCTCGATGATGGGGGAGGGCTCTTCCTCGCTGCCGAAGTGCTTGGCGAAGCGCTCCGGATCGATGGTGGCCGAGGTGATGATGATCTTCAGGTCCGGGCGCTGCGGCAGGATCCGCTTGAGGTAGCCGAGGATGAAGTCGATGTTGAGGCTGCGCTCGTGCGCCTCATCGATGATGATGGCGTTGTACTTGCGCAGCAGCCTGTCGCGCTGGATTTCCGCCAGCAGGATGCCGTCGGTCATGAGCTTGACCTTGGTGGACCGGCTGACCTCGCCGGTGAAGCGGACCTGGAAACCGACTTCCTGGCCGATCTCGACGCCGAGTTCCTCCGCGATGCGCTCGGCTACCGTGCGGGCCGCGAGCCGGCGGGGCTGGGTGTGGCCGATCAGCCCTTTCTCGCCCAGGCCGAGCTCGAGGCACATCTTGGGAATCTGGGTGGTCTTTCCCGAGCCGGTCTCGCCGGCGATGATGGTCACCTGATTGGCCGCGATGGCGGCCATCAGATCTTCGCGGCGCTCGGAGACCGGCAGCTCGGCGGGGTAGGAAATATGCAATGTCATGGCTGGAGACAGTCTACTGGGGTGGACTGTCCACTGGGGTGGCGACGGCGGCTGTCCGGTCCGGCTGCTTCAGTCGAGCTGTCCAGCCGCGGTGTTCACTCCCTGCGCATGTTGAGGGCCCGGCTGGATAAGCCGGGCCCGAGGGGCGTGGGGACAAAACGTGCGCGGACTCAGAAATTCCGCAGGGTGTAGTTGACGCTCGGCAGGTCCCGGGCCATCCAGTACTCTTCCGAGCGGACGGGCGGGGTGTGGCCGAGGCCGTCCTTCCGCAGGGCGGAGATGGTGGCTGCGAGGCCGGCGATGATCAGGATGATGACGGCGATTCCGAGGAGTTCCATACCTCTATGGTTCTCCTGGCCGCACACTAAAAGAAGTGGCAGAAATGACCAAAAAGCTATAATTTCTGCCACAATGGAAACATGATCAAATCAGTGGCAATGATCGTGGTTCCCAACTTCTCGATCTTCGAGTTCGCGACGGCCTTCGAGGTCTTTGGCATAGACCGCTCGGACCGCGGAAACGGCGTGCCCGCCTTCGATTTCCGCGTCTGCGCCCCGGAGCCGGGCGACGTCCCGCTCAAGTCCGGTCTGTCCATGCACGTCGGGCTCGGGCTGGAAGCGGCCGCGGACGCAGACCTCGTGGTAATGGCCCCGTACGGCCGGGACGAGGACGTTCCCGAATCCGTCCTGGAGGCGCTGCGGGCGGCCCACGCCCGCGGTGCATGGGTGATGTCCATTTGTTCCGGGGCCTTCGCCCTGGCCCGGGCGGGCCTGCTCGATGGCCGGCGCTGCACCACGCACTGGCATTACTCCCAGGAATTGGCCACCAGATATCCGGCCGTCCTGGTGGATGAAAATGTCCTCTATGTCGAGGACGGCCGGATCATCACCAGTGCCGGCACGGCCGCAGGGATCGATGCCTGCCTGCACCTGATCCGCGTTGAGTTCGGCGCCAAGGTGGCCGCCGCCATCGCCCGGGACATGGTGGTCCCGCCGCACCGGGACGGCGGCCAGGCCCAATACATCGACCGGCCCATTCCGCAGTGCGGCTCGGAGCCTATGGAGCAGCTGCTGCAGTGGATGGTCCGGCACCTGGACGCGGAACACGCGGTCAATGAACTGGCGGCACGGGTCCATATGTCGCCGCGGACGTTTGCGCGGCGCTTCCGCGCGGAAACGGGGGCCACCCCGGCGGCCTGGCTCAATTCCCAGCGGGTGCTGCGCGCCCAGGAGTTGCTGGAGAGTACGGAGCTCAATATCGACGAGATCGCGAGGGAGGCCGGCTTCGGGCATTCGGTCCTGTTGCGGCACCACTTTGCCAAGGCGCTGGACACCAGCCCGCAGTCCTACCGGCGCACGTTCCGGGGGCACCTGGCCACGGCATAAGCGGTTACGGCTAGCCAAAGCCCGGCGGTGCCGCCTCCTCGGCCGCGGCCCGGGCGCATTCGACGAGGTCGCGCCAAGGACCCGTCACCTCACGCTCCGGCAGGACCGCCCGGCGTTGATCGGCCCGGATGCTGTACATGAACCGGTCCGGCTGGCCGGATGTCCCGCTGATCCCAGCAACGTCGTCCCAGGGGCAGGCCTCGATCAGCGGCTGCCACCGGTCGGTGTCCTCCGGCGGCTCGGGCCGGACGGTCCACGTCCTTTTCATTCCGGCCACGCCGCCACTGCGCTGGACAGTTATCTTCATCGGACTCGGATCTCAATCAGACTCGATCTGCAGGGGCTCGGCTTATCGTCGGGCTCCCGGGAGCTTTACTTTCACAGTTTCCCACGCGGAGCGAACGGCGTCATGCTCCTTGGAATCATCGCCGAAAAGCTCCTTGGCAGAGGCGACAGTGGCCTTCGCGAAGGCACCGAACGTGGCGGTGGGGGACAGCGTGCCGCCCGTCAGCGTCTGGTACCAGATCTGTGCCGGCGCATCCCAGGCATTGCCGCCGAGGGCCGTGGCCACCAGGCAGAACGCGCGGTTGGGGATTCCGGAGTTGATGTGCACGCCGCCGTTGTCCGCGCTGGTGCGCACGTAGCCGTCCATCGAGTCCGGCTGCGGGTCCTTGCCGAGCACGTCGTCGTCGTATGCCGTTCCGGGGGCCTTCATGGAACGCAAGGCGGCCCCCTGTACTTGGTCGGTGAAGAGGCCTTCGCCGATCAGCCAGCTGGCCTCCGCCGTCGACTGCTTCCGGACATACTGCTCAACGAGGGCCCCGAAGACGTCGGACATCGATTCGTTCAGGGCGCCGGCCTGGTTGCGGTAGACCAGCCCGGCGGAGTACTGGGTCACGCCGTGGGTGAGCTCGTGCCCGATGACGCTTAAGGATTTCGTGAACCGCTCGAAGACCTGGCCGTCACCGTCGCCGAAGACCATTTGCTCGCCGTCCCAGAACGCGTTGTCGTAGAGGCGTCCGTAGTGGACCGTGGCATCAAGGTGCAGGCCTTTGCCGTCGATCGAATTGCGTCCGAAAGCTTCGGCGTAGAGGCGGTGGGTGTGCCCCAGCCCGTCGTAGGCCTCGTCGGCGGCGGGATCGCCGGTGGGCGGTTCGCCTTCTTTGCGGACCACGCTGCCGGGCAGCTTCTCGGCGGACTTGGCGTCGTAGACCGTCCGTTCCGGCGGGGACGGCTTGAGCTCCCGCAGGCCCGGACGACTGCCGGGCCCGGGCACTGTGCGGGAGGCCTGGAAGCTCGGGACGTGTTGCAGGGCCTGCTTTGCCCCGTGGGCGGCCCTGGAGAGCTCCGGCTTTTGCTGTGCGGCCAGCCTGCGGAGCAAATACGGCGGAACGATGGAGCAGTACGGTGTTGGAACGAACATGTGAGACCCCCTCAAGCTTCGGAGCGGGCAGGGTAGCCCGCCACCGATGAACACAGCCTACGAGGGGGCGCCGACAATGGGCAGGGGCAAGCCGCTGGATTTCCGCGGTCTTTCGGCGGGATTCAGGGCACAAATAACCCCGCCGTTTCAAACGGCGGGGTTTTGTCTGTGCCCTCGATTGGAATCGAACCAACGACCTTCTGCTCCGGAGGCAGACGCTCTATCCCCTGAGCTACGAGGGCATCCAGGGATCCTGCCGTTACCGGCGGGACGTCCTAGAGCTTAGCAGGAAGTTGGCCTCCAACGGAAAATCGGCACTCACTGGTGCGGTCAAACGTGTCTTAAGTGCGTGGCAAGTCCCGCGAATTGGCCGGCCGCTCCGTAGCCGGCTCAGTAGCCGGTGAACGTATCCACATGGACCCGGCGGGCGCCCGCACCACGTGCCGCGGCCCGCAGCGAACGCACACTGGCGGGCGAGCCGGAGACGAAGACCACCCGGCCGCTGATGTCGGGGACCAGCTCCTTGAGGGCCGCCGCATCGATCCTTCTGGAGCCTGCGTCCTCCATGTTGGCCGGCGGCGCCGAACCGTCGGCAAGCCGGGCCAGGATGCGCGCCCCGGAGCGCTGCAGCTCGCCGGCGTAGGCCAGCTCGGCGGCATTCTTTGCCAGATACAGGAGGACAACGTCGCGGTCCCCGGACGGGGTCCCGGCTGACGCCGCGGCCAGTTGGGCCATGTAGGGGGTGATGCCGATTCCGGCCGCGATGAGCAGCACGGGGGTGGCCGGGTTCCGCGGCAGGAGGAAGTCGCCGTTCACCGTGGTGGCGGTGAGCCCGTCGCCCGGGGCAAGGGCCAGCAGCGAGCGCTTGGCTGAGGACACCGGTTCCGCCGTCCCCACCCCGATCGTCAGCAGGGAGGCGTCGGGCGCGCTGGTCAGGCTGAACACGCGCCGGATTCCCTTCCCGTCACCTTTGCCGGGCGACTTCCCGTTACCCTTGCCGCCGGTCGTGTCCGGCGGCAGGTGCAGCTCCAGGGCCTGTCCGGGAGCGAAGCGCACCGGGCGCTCCGGGCGGAAGCTGAATTCCGTC
The DNA here is from genome assembly GCF_056406415.1 of Arthrobacter sp. P1_C12_2. NCBI lineage: Bacteria > Bacillati > Actinomycetota > Actinomycetes > Micrococcales > Micrococcaceae > Arthrobacter > Arthrobacter sp. P1_C12_2. The sequence continues at coordinate 10,830 of NZ_JBFUAF010000021.1, forward strand.
GTCGTGGGCGTCAACGGACGGCTGGCGACGAAGCGCAGCCGGACCCCGCCGCGCTGTCCAACGGCGAAGGCGAGCACGTTGCCCACCAGCAGCGCCAGCTCGGGGGAGTTGGCGACAAAGCCCAGGTTGTAGGGAACGGCGAACAGCACCCCGACGACGCCGGCCAGCGCCAGTTGCTGCCAGCGCCGCGGGGGCAACGTGAGCGGCTCGGTGAGCATGAACCCGACGAAGAACAGCACCGGGCGCTGCGCGAGCGTCTGCCACAGAGCCTCGGGAAGCTCCATCCCGGTCCGGAGCAGATCCGCGGCGACAATGGACACGGCAACCACTGTGAAGACGGCCGCCATCGGGAACTTCCCGATCCGGTAGAGCACCAGCAGCACCCCCGGCAGCACGAGCAAGAGCATCGCCGGCGTCGCGGCCCACCAGGTGGCAATGTTGAGCCCGGTCAGCCCGGCGAGGAACGCGCCGGCCGCGGCCGGATTGAAGATGTGCCGGCCGCGCCAGGCCAGCGCATACTTCGAGGCCGAGGCCAGGACGCAGGCCAGGGCGACGCCGGCGAGCTCCGCCAGCTGAACGCCCTGCGTCAGCTGGCTGGGCCAGAAAAGGAAGTACAGCAGCAGGCCGGTGATGAGCGAGGATTCCGTGTGCGGCCGCACATGGAACAGGGCGGCCAGCGCCTGGCTGGAGGCGTACGTCAGGCCAAGGCACAGGGCAAGGTGGGCCAGCATTTCCGGCAGCCCGAACGTCAGCCAGCCCAGCACATTGAGCAGCAGGCTGTAGCCGGCCAGGACGGCCAGGACCCACAGCACCAGCCGGTACATCGTGAGCCGGCCCAATGCGGTGTCCAGCCTCGAGCCGAGTGCAGTGGTGGTGATGGCAGTCATGAGAACAGGGCCCCTTCAAAATCGGCTGAATATTCCGCGTGCCCGTCCGCATAGGCCGTGAGCCAGGCGAAATCGAACTCCTGCTCCAGCCGCGGACCGTCGACAAAGAACAATGCAGTGGCGAGCGCGTCGGCCACCATCGCGGTCCCGGCCATGGCCCAGCTGGCGACGACGGTGCGCACCGGCGCCCCCGTGGTGCCGTCCAGGACGTGATGGAACCCGTCGCCCCACACTCGCCGGTTGGCGGCGGAGGCGCACAGGGCGCCGGCCCCCAGCTGGACGGTGCCGATTGCCCGGGTGGGATCGTAGGGGTGCTCGAGGGCAACCACCACCGGATCCGGTCCCGGATTCAGCAGGTCCCCGCTGGCATCGATGAAGTGCTCGGCGCAGCCGTTGTCCCGGAGCTCGGCGGAGAGCAGATCGGCCAGCTGCCCCTTTCCGGCCGCGCCGACGTCGATCACCACGGGAGCCATGGTTGTCAGCGCGGTGCCCTGCCAGTCCAGCACATCCTCCCACCGCGGGGCGGGAAGCGGCGCGCCGCCGGGACGCAGGGTGTAGTTGGCGTCGTAGCCCAGGCGCTCGAGGCTCCCGCCGATGAGCGGGGTCATTGCACCCTCGGTGAGCCGATACAGCGTGCCGTACAGCTCGCCCAGGGCGGCCCCTTCGGCTGGCAGCTCAATGCGGCCAGGCGTCCGGGCTGCGTCGGCAATGAGCGAATCGGGACGGAACCGGGACCACGCGGCGTCGTACTCCTCCACCGTGGCGAGCAGGCCACGGCGGAGCTTGCCGGAGAGCCGGGACGGCGTGGAAATCTCCCAGCGGGTCCCGATCCCGTCAAAGCTGAAGTGCGCCCAGCCCGGATGCGCCACGATTCCTCCGTCCCTTGTTGCGCTATTGGGCCTGTGACTTGATCTTCGCCACGGCCTGGTTGAAGCCGCCGCTGGTCAGGGAGGATCCGGCCACTTTGGAAACCTTGATCTCGTCGAGCTTCTTGCCAACAACCTGGGACTGGATGCCGCCGGCGAACTCGCCCTGGAATTTGCGGGTGTTCGGATTCGAGGGGTGCTGTGTGATCTTCACGTCGGACACGGCACCGTCGGCCAGCGTCAGTTCCACGCCGACGGTCTCGGTGCCGTTGGGGGAGGTGTAGTTCCCGTCGGCACTGTACGTGCCGTCCTTGTAGGAGCCGGTGCCGGCAGCGGACTCGGATGCCGGGGGCGCGCCCTGCGCGGCCGGGGCCTGCGCAGAAGGGGCGCAGCCAGCCGCAGTTCCGGCCACGGAGAGGCCGGCAATGCCGACGAGGACGCTTTTGCGGAAGGAGGTATTCATGCGGGACTCGATTCTTTGCGGGGATCGGACAGCGAACATTGTGCGGGGATCGGACGGCGAACAAAGTGGAGGCATGACAGGGTTGCAGACGTTGAACTCAGGGTAACGGTTCACCCTTGGTGCGAGGCATTGACGACCTTGGGTTTTCCCGGAACCGGCCCCAGCCGTCATGCCGGGCGCCAGATTCCGCCACACTCCGGGCCCACCGGTAGGCTAGAAGTGTGACCCCAGAAGAACTCTCCCTCGCCATATCCGCCTGCCTGAAGGACGCTGTCGCCGCCGGTGACATAGCCCTTTCCGCAGCCGACATCCCGGATGAGGTGCGCGTGGAGCGCCCCAAGAACAGGGACCACGGGGACTGGGCCACCAACGTCGCCCTCCAGCTGGCCAAGACGGCGGGCACCAACCCGCGGGAGTTCGCGTCCGTCCTGAGCGCCCGGCTCAAAACGATCGACGGCGTGTCAGCGGTGGACATCGCCGGCCCCGGCTTCCTGAACATCACCGTGGACGCAGCCGCCGCCGGTACCCTCGCCAAGGCGATCGTCGAGGCCGGTGCGGCCTACGGCACCAACACCGCGCTCGCCGGGCACGTAGTCAACATGGAGTTCGTCTCGGCCAACCCCACCGGCCCGCTGCACATCGGCCACACCCGCTGGGCCGCCCTCGGCGACGCGATCGCCCGCGTCCTCCGGGCGTCCGGTGCCGACGTCACCGCCGAGTACTACATCAATGACGCCGGCTCCCAGATGAACGTGTTCGCGAACTCCGTGTTCGCCCGGCTGCACGGCAGGGACGTGCCCCAGGGTGGCTACCCGGGCCAGTACATCGCGGACCTCGGCCACCAGGTGCTCACCGAGCACCCGGACATCCGCGAACTCACCGAAGTGGCGGCCCTGCCGGTGATCCGGGGCGCCGCATACAAGGCGCAGATGCATGACATCAAACAGACGCTGGCCGAGTTTGGCGTCGACTTTGACGTCTACTTCTCCGAGCAGGAACTCCACGACGCCGGCGCGATCGAAGACGCCGTCGCCCGCCTGCGCGAACAGGGCCACGTGTTCGACGACGGCGGCGCCGTCTGGCTGCGCACCACCGACTTCGGCGATGACAAGGACCGCGTGATGGTCCGCGCAAACGGTGAGCCCACGTACTTCGCCGCCGACGCCGCCTACTACCTGTCCAAGAAAGACCGCGGCTACACCGAGAAGATCTACCTCCTCGGCGCCGACCACCACGGCTACATCAACCGGCTCAAGGCCATTGCGGCCGCCGCGGGCGATGACCCCGAGGTCAACATCGAGGTCCTGATCGGCCAGCTGGTCTCCGTCAACGGCGCCAAGCTGTCCAAGCGCGCCGGCAACATCATCGAGCTCAAGGACCTCATCTCCTGGCTCGGCAAGGACGCCGTCCGGTACTCGCTCGCCCGGTTCCCCGCCGATTCGCCGCTGACGCTGGACCCGGAGCTGCTGAAGAAGCACAGCAACGAAAACCCGGTGTTCTACGTGCAGTACGCGCACGCCCGCTCCCGCGGTGCCGCGCGCAATGCCGTGGCCGCAGGCGTGGAGCGCCGTGTGGACGGCAAAGACAGCTTCAACGCCGCCTTGCTGGACCATCCCACCGAAAACGAGCTGCTCTCGCACTTGGGCAGCTATCCCTCGATCGTGGCCAAGGCCGCCGAGCTGCGCGAGCCGCACCGCGTGGCCCGCCACCTCGAAGTCATCGCCGGCGCCTACCACCGCTGGTACGACGCCTGCCGCGTGGCGCCCCAGGGCGAGGAGCCCATCACGGACACCAATCGCACCCGGCTGTGGCTCAACGACGCCACCAGCCAGGTGTTGGCCAACGGCCTGGAACTGCTGGGCGTCTCGGCGCCGGAACGGATGTAACCGCCATGACGTCAAAATCAGGACAGCCCGCAAACCCAGGACAGCCGGCCGACGCGCGCAACACCGGCCATGCAGGCTCGCCGCTCGCGCCGGGCTGGCTCGAGGTCCCCGCCGACCTCAACGCCCTCCACGAACCGCTGTGGGCGGGCGGGGTCACGCGGAACGACGACGGCGAGCTCACCATCGAGGGACTGACGGTCAGCGAGCTGCAGCGCCAGTACGGCACGCCCCTGTTCGTGCTGAGCGAGACCGACTTCCGGGCCCGGGCCCGGGCGTTCAGCGACGCGTTCAACGACGCGTTCGCCGATATTTGCGGGGGAGTGGACGTCTACTATGCCGGCAAGTCCTTCCTGTGCACCTCCGTTGTCCGGTGGGTCGAGGAAGAGGGGCTGCGCCTGGACACGGCGTCCGGCGGCGAACTCGCCGTCGCCTTCCGCGCCGGCATCCCCGGCGCCGACGTCGCCCTGCACGGGAACAACAAGTCCGACGCCGAAATCCACCGTGCCCTGGACATGCAGCTGGGCCGGATCGTGGTGGACAGCCTCGACGAGCTCGAACGCGTCGCGGCGATCGCCGCCAACCGGGGTGAGACCGCCAAGGTGATGCTGCGGCTGACCCCCGGAGTGCACGCCCACACCCACGAATTCATCGCCACCGCCCACGAGGACCAGAAATTCGGCCTGTCCATGGCCGGGGATTCCACGGACCAGGCGGGACTGTCCGCCGCGGAGGAAGCCGTGGCCGCGGCCACCGGGCACGCCAGCATCGAACTGCTGGGCCTGCACTGCCACATTGGCTCCCAAATCTTCGAACCGGACGGCTTCGCCCTGGCCGCGGAGAGGCTGCTGGACTTCCTGGCAGCGATGCAGGCGAAGTACTCTATCGTGCTGCCCGAACTCGACCTCGGCGGCGGCTACGGCATCGCCTACACGCCGGTGGACACCCCGCGGCCGGCCGCCGAGATCGCGCAGGCGATGGCCGCCGTCGTCCGTTCCAAATGCGCTGAGCTGGGCATTACCGCCCCCCGGATCTCGATCGAACCGGGCCGCGCGATCGTCGGAAGCACCACCTTCACGCTGTATGAGGTCGGCACGCTCAAGACCGTCCGCGTGGATTCCCCGGGCTCCGGGGCCACTGTTGGTGCCGCGGCCGGCCACGACGCCGCCGGGGACGTTACGTACCCCCGCCGGTATGTGTCGGTGGACGGCGGGATGAGCGACAACCCCCGGCCGGTGCTGTACGACGCGGATTATTCGGCGATTCTCGCCTCGCGGAGCTCCGACGCGGCGCCGCAGCTGTCCCGAGTAGTGGGCAAACATTGCGAGAGCGGCGACATAGTTGTTAGAGATGTATATCTGCCCGAGGACGTGGCAGCCGGTGATCTGCTTGCTGTACCGGGGACCGGCGCCTACTGCTGGGCCCTGTCAAGCAACTACAACTATCTGGCCCGGCCGGGCGTTATCGCTATCAGCGACGGATCTGCCCGGCTCATTGTCCGCGGCGAGACCGAAGAAGATATGCTCAACCGCGACATGGGAGTCTGAATGACCGAATTGCGAACCCTGAAAGTGGCCCTGCTGGGCTGTGGCAACGTTGGGGCCCAGGTTGCGCGGATTCTCATTGACGACGCCGACGCCCTCGCGGCGCGCACGGGCGCCCGCCTGGAACTGCAGGGCATCGCGGTGCGCAACCTCGATGCCAAGCGCGACGTCGAGCTGCCGCAGGAACTGTTCACCACCGACGCCGAAGTCCTCGTCAAGGACGCCGACATCGTCATCGAGCTCATGGGCGGGATTGAGCCGGCCCGTACCCTGATCCTCACTGCCATGCGGCACGGTGCCTGTGTTGTCAGCGGCAACAAGGCGCTCCTGGCCCAGGACGGCCCCGCGCTGTACGAGGAAGCGGGCAAGGCCGGGGTGCAGCTGTCCTACGAGGCCGCCGTGGCCGGCGCCATCCCCATCCTGCGACCCATCCGTGACAGCCTGTCCGGCGACCGGATCACCCGGGTGCTCGGGATTGTCAACGGCACCACCAACTTCATCCTCGACCAGATGGACTCCACCGGCGCGCAGTTCGCCGACGCGCTGGCCGAGGCCCAGCGCCTGGGCTACGCGGAAGCGGACCCCACCGCCGACATCGAAGGCCACGACGCCGCCGCCAAGGCCGCGATCCTCGCCTCCCTGTCCTTCCACACGCGGTTCGCGCTGGAAGACGTCTCGTGCGAGGGCATCACATCGGTCACCGCGGCGGACATTGCCGCCGCCAAGGAAGCCGGCTTTGTCATTAAGCTGCTGGCCATTGCCGAGAAACTGGCTGACGAGGACGGCAAAATCGGTGTCTCGGTCCGTGTCCACCCCACGCTGCTGCCCCGCGAGCACCCGCTCGCCGCCGTCCGCGGTGCGTTCAACGCCGTCTTCATCGAAGCCGAGAACGCCGGCGAGCTCATGTTCTACGGCCAGGGCGCCGGCGGCACCCCGACGGCGTCCGCCGTGCTGGGCGACCTCGTCTCCGCGGCCCGCCGCATTGTCCTGGGCGGGCCCGGCCGGACCGAAACCACCACGGGGCACGTGCCATCGCTGCCCATCGACGCAGCCGTCACCAGCTACTACATCGGACTCGACGTCGCGGACGAGCCCGGCGTCCTGGCCCGGATCGCGCAGCTCTTCGCGGAGCACGGCGTGTCCATCGAAATCATGCGGCAGACCATCCACCGCGACGCCGACTCCAACGTGGAGTCGGCCGAGCTGCGGATCGTGACACACCGTGCACGCGAGGCCGCACTTGCAGCAACCGTCGAGGCCGTCAGGCGCCTGGACGTCATCAATTCCGTCACATCCGTACTCCGGGTAGAAGGAGTCTAAGTGGCTCACCAATGGCGCGGTGTCATCCGCGAATACGCTGACCGTCTTCCTGTCACGGAAGCCACCAAGGTCATCAGCCTGGGCGAGGGCGGCACCCCGCTGGTGCACGCCCGCCACCTCTCCGAACTGACCGGCAGCACCGTCTACCTCAAGGTCGAAGGGATGAACCCGACCGGTTCCTTCAAGGACCGCGGCATGACCATGGCCATGACGGCGGCGGTGGCCGCCGGCGCCAAGGCCGTGGTCTGCGCCTCCACCGGCAACACCTCTGCCTCCGCCGCGGCGTACGCGACGGCGGCCGGGCTGCAGTGCGCGGTGCTGGTCCCCGAGGGCAAGATCTCCATGGGCAAGCTCAGCCAGGCAGTCGCGCACGGAGCCACGCTGCTGCAGGTGGACGGCAACTTCGACGACTGCCTCGACATCGCCCGCAAGCTCGGCGAGTCCTACCCGGTGTTCCTGGTCAACTCCGTCAACCCGGCCCGGATCGAAGGCCAGAAGACGGGCGCCTTTGAAGTGGTGGACTCGCTCGGCGATGCTCCGGACTTCCATGTGCTCCCGGTGGGCAACGCCGGCAACATCAGCGCGTACTGGAAGGGCTACAAGGAATACGCCGCGGCGTTCGAGTCGCCCACCGCCGGGTCACTGCCCGCCGTGTCCACCAAGACGCCCGTCATGTGGGGCTTCCAGGCCGCAGGGGCGGCGCCCTTCGTGGCCGGCCACCCCATCACCGAGCCCGACACCATTGCCACCGCCATCCGGATCGGCAACCCGGCCTCCTGGGATACCGCTGTGGCGGCCCGGGATGAATCCGGTGGCGTGATCGAGGCCGTCACGGACGAGGAAATCCTGTCGGCGCACCGCTGGCTCTCCGCCCGGGAAGGCGTCTTCGTGGAGCCCGGCTCCGCTGCCGGCGTCGCCGGACTGATCAAGAAGCACGCGGCCGGGGAAGTTCCGGCCGGCAAGACGATCGTGATCACGGTGACCGGTCACGGCCTCAAGGACCCGCAGTGGGCCCTGCGCACCGAGGACGGCAGCGATGTGCAGCCGGTCAAGGTCTCCAACGACGTCGTCACCGTCGCCGCAGCACTGGGACTGGAAGAAAAGTAACGTTGGAAACAACCCTCACCGTCCCGGCCGAATCAGCAGCCGGCTCGCCGGCCGTTCCGGCGGGCCAACTGGTCACCGTGCGGGTTCCCGCCACGAGCGCCAACCTTGGCCCCGGGTATGACAGCCTCGGCCTGGCCCTCTCGCTGCATGACACGCTGACCGTGGAAACCCTGGCCAGCGGTGAACTTGAATTCGAGCTCAGTGGCGAGGGTGCCGAGTCCCTGCCCCGCGATGCGACGCACCTCGTGGTCAAAGCCCTCACCGAGGCCCTGCACCGCCTCGGGTTCCGGCATGACGGCCTGCGGATCACGGCGGACAACGTCAACCCGCATGGACGGGGCCTGGGTTCCTCGGCCTCGGCCGTGGTGGCGGCCGTCAGCGCCGCGAATGCCTTGGTCCCGGAGGCCTCCCGGCGCGGCCGGGACTGGATCCTGCAGCTCACGAGCGAAATGGAAGGCCACCCGGACAACGTGGCACCCGCCATTTTCGGCGGACTGGCGCTGTCATGGCAGGACAGTGACCAGTACAGCAGCACGTGCGCGTCCGTGGCCGCCTCGGTGATCCCGGTTGTCGCCGTGCCGGACTACGAGCTCTCGACTGAGGCCGCGCGGGCGCTTTTGCCGGCGTCGGTGGGCCACCATGCCGCGGCCATGAACTCCGGCCGCGCCGCGCTGCTGATCCATGCCCTGACCGCCAACCCGGAATTCCTGCTGCCCGGCACCGAGGACTACCTGCACCAGAGCTACCGCGCCCAGGCCATGCGGCCCAGCGCGGAGCTGATCGGCGCGCYGCGCCGGGCAGGGCACGCCGCCGTCGTATCCGGCGCCGGACCCACCGTGCTGGTCCTGGCCAACGGCGAAGCGGAAGCCCGTGAGATTGTTGACTTCATCGGCGCCCACACCGCGGGCAACACGCCGGAAGTGGGCTGGCGCGTGATGAAGCTGGCCGTGGACGTCGAAGGTGCTAAAGTGGAAGTGCACCGGCGGTAAATACGCAGGCGGTAAATTAGTAACCGTTGTAAGACCGCGATGTTGGCCACGTAGCCTCTCTCATCTTTCACTGCGCAATATTTTCCGGTGCCACCTGCTTTCGGTCTGACGCAGGAATCAGCAGAATTGCTCTGCCCCCTGAAACTCAGCCCGCCGTTCCTCATTTCTCGGATCGTGCATGGTGAAGCAGTATCCGGCCCTGCTGGCCGATATTCCATCCGGCAAGGCCGAAATCCCGGCTGCAGATCTGAACTGCAGCCCAGATCAAATCACCGCGTCCAGCTCTTAGCCTGGACGCCGTCGAGGGGGAAGGATCCTTCGTGACCGAAACCACTGAGCTGTCTCCGGCTGTGGATACATCTTCTGCTGCCGAATCAACGGCAGCACCCGCCAAGAGCAGCGGCCTTGCAGGCCTCAAGCTCGCCCAGCTCCAGGCCCTCGCCAGCCAGCTGGGCATTTCCGGCGGTTCCCGCATGCGCAAGGGTGATCTGGTCACGGCCATTTCCGCCCACCGCGCAGGCACCCCGGTAAGCAAGGCTCCGGCCCGCGCTGCCGAGAAGGCGAGCGACAACGGCACTGTTTCCCACGCAGCGGCCCCGGCAGCTGCGCCTGCAACGGCGCCCGCCGCCGAGGAGGCCCCGGCCCAGGAGAACCCCCGCGCCCGCCGTGGCCGCAGCCGCCGTGCAGGCAGCGACGGCGTCGTGACGGCGCCCGCCGCTGAGGCACCGGCAGCCGCCCCGGTTGAAGCCCCCGCGGTTTCCACCGACTCCGGCGCCCGGGAATCCGCCACTGCGGAAGCCGGTTCTGCCGTTTCCGCAACGGAATCCGGCGACCGCACGAGGCAGCCGCGCACCCGCAACCGCCGCCGCGGCGAAGCCGCAGCCCAGGCCACCGAGTCCGCCGGCCAGAACGCCGTCGAGGCCCAGGCTGAACAGCCCGCCGCCGAGCAGCGCACTGAACAGCGCGAGCAGCGTGAACAGCGCACTGAGCAGCGTGAACAGCGCGAGTCGGGCAGCGAAGACGGCCAGCGCCGCGACACCCGCACCCGTGGCGGCCGCGACGAATCCGCCGGCAGCCGCGAGAACACCCGCGACACTGCCCGCGATAACACTCGCGACAGTGCCCGCGATAACACTCGCGACAGTGACGATTCAGACGGCGGAAGCCGCCGGAACCGCCGCAACCGCCGTGACCGCAACGACCGCGGTGACCGCCAGGGCGGCCAGCAGGACAGCCGCGACAACTCGCGCAACGACCGCTTCCGCGACCGCAACGACCGCCGCCGCGGGCGTCAGCAGGGACCCGACGTCGACGACGTCGAGGTCACCGAGGACGATGTCCTGCTGCCGGTCGCCGGTATCCTCGACGTGCTGGAGAACTATGCGTTCATCCGCACGTCCGGTTACCTGCCGGGCCCGAACGACGTCTACGTCTCGCTCGCCCAGGTCAAGAAGTACAATCTGCGCAAGGGCGACGCCTGCGTCGGCGCCATCCGTGCACCGCGCGAAGGCGAGGACCGCAGCCAGCAGTCCGCCCGCCAGAAGTTCAACGCCCTGGTCCGCGTCACCTCGGTGAACGGCAAGACGCCGGAAGAACTCAAGGACCGCGTCGAATTCGCGAAGCTCGTCCCGCTGTACCCCTCCGAGCGCCTGCGCCTCGAGACGGACCCGAAGAAGATCGGCCCCCGCGTCATCGACCTCGTGGCCCCGATCGGCAAGGGCCAGCGCGGTCTGATCGTTTCGCCGCCGAAGGCCGGCAAGACGCTCATCCTGCAGTCCATCGCCAACGCCATCACCACCAACAATCCTGAGGTCCACCTCATGATGGTGCTTGTTGACGAACGCCCTGAAGAAGTCACGGACATGCAGCGCACCGTCAAGGGCGAGGTCATTGCCTCCACCTTCGACCGTCCCGCCGACGACCACACCACCGTGGCCGAACTCTCCATCGAACGCGCCAAGCGCCTCGTGGAAATGGGCATGGACGTTGTGGTGCTCCTGGACTCCATGACCCGCCTGGGCCGTGCCTACAACCTGGCAGCACCGGCTTCCGGCCGCATCCTGTCCGGTGGTGTCGACTCCGCCGCGCTGTACCCGCCGAAGCGCTTCTTCGGTGCAGCCCGCAACATCGAAAACGGCGGCTCGCTGACCATCCTGGCCACCGCGCTCGTCGAGACCGGTTCCAAGATGGACGAGGTCATCTTCGAAGAGTTCAAGGGCACGGGCAACATGGAACTGCGCCTGTCCCGCCAGCTGGCGGACAAGCGCATCTTCCCGGCCGTGGACGTCAACGCGTCCGGTACGCGCCGTGAGGAAAACCTGCTTTCCCCCGAGGAAGTCAAGATCATGTGGAAGCTGCGCCGCGTCCTGTCCGGACTCGAAACGCAGCAGAGCCTTGAGCTGCTGACCAACAAGATCCGGGAGACCCAGAGCAACGTCGAGTTCCTCATGCAGGTGCAGAAGACGACGCTTGGTGCGAAGTCCGATAACGACAAGTAGCGTCGCGTAACCGCTCGAAAATTGGCGGCCCCGCCCCTTCGCCGGGTGGCTCACGATCTGCGATCGAGAGCCACCCGGCTACGGCAGGCCCGAAGCCACTCCCTGGCCGCCAATTTCTCGAGCGGTTGTTGGTTTAAAAGGACCCGCCCGTTGTAACTAGACTTGGTTTCAAGTCGAAAGAGGTTTGAAAATGTTTGAGTCCGTACAGGGCCTGTTGGATGAGCATGACTCTATCCAGGCCCAGCTGGGGGATCCTGCTGTCTACGCTGACCAGCGGCTGGCCCGGAAGCTGGGGCGGCGTTCTGCCCAGCTGAACGGCATTGTGGAGGCCTACCACCGCTGGGAAAGCATCCGCGACGACCTGGCGGCTGCCAAGGAAATGGCGGACGAGGACCCCGAGTTCGCGGCTGAGGTGCCCGAGCTGGAGGCCGCGCTGGAGACGGCGGCGGCCAAGCTGCGCCGGCTGCTGATCCCGCGCGACCCGGACGACTCGCGCAACGTGATCCTCGAGGTCAAGGGCGGCGAAGGCGGCGACGAAGCTGCCCTGTTCGCCGCGGATTTGCTGCGGATGTACAGCCGTTACGCGGAATCCCGCGGCTGGAAGACCGAGATCATCTCCGCCACGGAATCGGACCTCGGCGGGTACAAGGACGTCCAGATGGCCGTCAAGGGCAGCTCGAACGACCCGGCCGAAGGCGTGTACGCCCGGCTCAAGTTCGAGGGCGGCGTGCACCGCGTGCAGCGTGTCCCCGTCACCGAATCCCAGGGCCGCATCCACACCTCGGCCGCCGGCGTGCTGGTGCTGCCCGAGGTGGACGAGCCCGAGGAACTCGAGATCAACCAGAACGATCTCAAGATCGACGTCTACCGCTCCTCGGGTCCCGGCGGGCAGTCCGTCAACACCACCGACTCCGCTGTGCGCATCACCCACCTTCCTACGGGAATCGTCGTCGCCATGCAGAACGAGAAGTCGCAGCTGCAGAACCGTGAGGCCGGCATGCGCGTGCTGCGGGCCCGCATCCTGGCACACCAGCAGGAGCTGATCGACGCCGAAAACTCGGCGCAGCGCAAGTCGCAGATCCGCACCATGGACCGCTCCGAGCGCATCCGCACCTATAACTACCCGGAAAACCGGATCGCGGACCACCGCACCGGTTACAAGGCCTACAACCTGGACCAGGTCATGAACGGCGACCTGGAACCGGTAATCCAATCGGCCATCGAATTGGACGAGCAGTCCCGGCTCGACGCCATCGGCGAATAGGCGCCGGTTACTCGTGATGACAGCAGGTGATGGTCCGAGCCTCGCGGAGGCCGTCAGCGAGGCGACGGCGGTTCTCGCGGCCGCCGGCGTGCCCAGCCCGCGCGTGGACGCCGAGCTCCTGGCCGAGCACCTGCTCGGCGTCGGGCTCGGCCGGCTGCGCGCGCTGATGCTCGGCGACTCGCCGGCGCCGGAGGGTTACGCAGACCTCGTCGCCGAGCGGGCGCAGCGGATTCCGCTGCAGCACATCACGGGCGTGGCGCACTTCCGCTACCTCGAGCTCGCCGTCGGTCCCGGAGTGTTCATCCCCCGGCCGGAAACCGAATCCGTGGTGCAGCTGGTGCTGGACTGGCTCAAGGGCAAGGACGGCCTGGCGCACCCCAAAGTGGTGGACCTGGGCACCGGATCCGGTGCGATCGCGGGATCGATCGCACACGAGGTTCCCGGCGCGGAAGTCCACGCAGTGGAGTACAGCGAATTCGCGCACGCGTGGGCGGCGAAAAACTTGGCTCCCCTAGGCGTCCACCTCATCCGCGGCGACCTGCGAGACGCGCTGGGCGAACACAACGGCACGTTCGACGTCGTCGTCTCCAACCCGCCCTACATTCCCGCCGAAGCGATCCCGAACGAACCCGAAGTGGCGCTGCACGACCCGCCCGAGGCGCTCTACGGCGGGGGAGCGGACGGGATGGAACTTCCGACGGCGGCGGCTGCCTCAGCTGCCCGCCTGCTTGTCCCCGGCGGCTACTTCGTGATGGAGCACGCCGAGGTCCAGTCGGAATGGATCGCCGCAATGCTGAACCGCGCCGGCGTGTTCGCCGAGGTAACAACGCACCGCGACCTCAACGGCAAGGACCGTGCCACCAGCGCTGTCCTGACACCGGCGAAAAAACCGTGTGACAAGTGATGAAAGAATAGGCCAGTGACGACTAGCTACGATTGCACGGCAGCTGAGCAGCGCGCCGCGGGACTTGAACACGCCCAACGGGCCATCCGGGAGAACAAGTGCGTGGTCTTCCCCACGGATACGGTCTACGGCATTGCCGCCGACGCCTTTTCACCCCTCGCCGTGACCCTGTTGCTCGCGTCCAAGGGCCGCAGCCGGAAGATGCCGCCGCCCGTGCTGATCCCCAGGCTGAACGCCCTCGATGGCCTGGCCACGGACGTTCCGGCCGAGGCGCGGCGGCTGGCCGAGGCGTTCTGGCCCGGCGGCCTGACCCTGATCCTGCATGCCCAGCCGTCCCTGGACTGGGATCTCGGCGAGACCAAGGGCACTGTCGCCCTGCGGATCCCGGCCGATGAGATCGCCCAGGACCTGCTGACGCTCACCGGGCCCCTCGCAGTGTCCTCCGCGAACCGCACCGGGCACGCAGCGGCGCAGACCGCCGCGGACGCCGAGGCCCAGCTGGCGGAATCCGTGGAGGTCTACCTTGAGGGCGGACCCCGGCCCGCCGAGGGCGCCGAGGCCCTCGCCTCAACCATTGTCGACGCGACGGCGCTGCCGTTGCGCGTCGTCCGGCAGGGAGCGATCAGCCTCGAACGCCTGCGCGGCGTGGTTCCCGGCCTCCTGGACGTCGACGGCAACGCCCCCGAAGCTGTGGACGCTGTTGAGCCCGCCGCCTCTGAAGGCGACGCTATGACCGAGACCGCTGTGACCGAGACCGCTGTGACCGAGACCGCTGTGACCGAGACCGACGCGGCGAGCGACGCTGCGCCGGAGCCCGGTTCCGCATGACGCTGGAGCGCCAGCGCGTCCCTTTCCTCGACGTCGAAGCGACCCCTGTGACGGTGTCCGAGCTGACCGCGGTCCTCAGCACCTTCATGGCCGAGGGCCGGACCCGGATCGTGGTGGGGCACAACCTGCACAGCGTCACACTGCTGCACTCCGATCCTGCCTTCCGCTCTTTTTACGAGCACAGCGACGTGGTCCTGATCGACGGCGCACCGGTGCTCTGGCTCTGGGCGAAGACGGGCGAAGAGGACGACGGCCGGGAACCGGTGATGGACTACCGGCTGGGGTCGACGGACTGGATTCCTGCGCTCGGCAACGTCGCGGGCCTGGAGCGCATTGCGGTCATCGGCGCAGGCGCCGTGGCCAACGCCGGCGCCGTGGCCAAGCTGCGTGAGATCGTCCCCGGGGCGCGGGTCGACGGCATGCCCGGCGAAGGCTGGAACAACGACGTTGAGGACACCGCGGTCGAATGGCTGAACCGGCTGCGCCCGCAGCTTGTGCTGCTGGGCCTCGGGATGCCTCTGCAGGAACAGGTCCTGGCCCGCCGGCTTGCCGCGCTCCCGGAGGCGGTCTACTGCGCCGTCGGCGGCGCCATCGAACAGATTGCCGGTGTGCAGAAACTGGCGCCGCGCTGGATCGGCCGGCTCGGGCTCGAGTGGGCCTGGCGGCTCATGCTCCACCCGCAGCGGGTGGCCTACCGGGTGTTCGGCGAGCCCTGGGTGCTGCTGGGCCTGCTGCTCCGCCGGCGCCTGCGCCGACAGCCCTAGGCTGCCGGCGGGGGAGCACGGTTAGAACTTCTGGTCCTCCAGCGGGCCGAAGCCCTTGCCGCGGAGCCCGGCGGAAAAGGCCCGGAACCAGTCAGCGAGCCCGCGGAAGTCGCCGCTGCGCAGGAAGTAGCCGAGGTAGCCGCCCACATCCGCGATGAAGGACTTGACCCGGAAATGGCGGCGGATCATGTACCCGCGGTTCCGGTAATAGAAATAGCGCTTGAAGGCGGAATCCGGAACGATCACGTGCCACCGCGCACCGAAGACGTGCTTGGTTTCAGAGAAGGCGTGCGGGTGCGTGATGGCGGCGGTGGTCACCGTGCCGAAGCGGATCCCGGCCTTCCTGAGCCTGAGCGTGAAATCCACTTCGTCGCCGCGGATGAAAAGGCGCATGTCCGGCAGGCCGACTTTGAAGAAGACATCGGAACGGATCAGGGCGCCATTGAAGAAGTGCCCGTCATCCGGCAGGAAGCCGACCTTTTCCACCTCCGCGCGCTCATGCGTGACCTTGCCGCCCAGCCGGAAGAAAAAGGACAGCTGGTCCGGGTGGCCGGGGGCCACCACGAGGGGCACGACGGCGTCCAGGTCACGTTCCTGCGCCTCCCGGAGCAGCGTCGCAAGGCAGTTGGGATCTGCCGGCTCGGCGTCGTCGTCCATCATCCAGATCCAGTCAGCCCCGCTGGCCACGGCCTTGAGGATGGCCAACGAGAATCCGCCGGCGCCGCCAAGGTTTGCCTCGGACCGGACATAGTCCACGTTGGCGTGCCGGCCGGCAACATCCTTCGAAGGCACGGTGCCACTGTCGACGAGGCAAATGGACTGCACTGAAGCGGTCTGGTTGTTGATGGCGTCCATCAGGACCGCCAGCTCCCTGGGACGGTCAAACGTCACGGCAGCGACTGCAACCGAGGGGGTCATCGCGGGGTCCTTTCAGCACGACCGTCAGTGGTTTTCCCGCCGGCAGAGGGCCGTGTGACGCGAAGACAGGTGGCCGTTGGCATTAGTATCTTGACTAGAGTCCACTGTAATACAGCCCTGTCAGGCACTACGCACTGCCTGCCCTGCGCACGGCGACGGAGAAGTTTCATTTTTCGAAAGACAGTTCCACGGCAATTGAATCCACCCCATTTCCGCAGCTCACCGGCGCGTCCGGTGCTGCGGGACGTGCCGGCGTGTGTTGCCTGCGCTGACGGTACCTGGTTGGTGGTCTTCCCGTGATCATGTACCTGCTCATGATGCTGACGGCAGCGATCGTGACCTACGCGGCGACTTGGGGGGCCCGGCTGGCGGGCAACAAGCTGGAGCTGTATTCCCCGATCCGCAGCCGCGACATGCATTCCACCCCGATCTCCCGGCTCGGCGGCCTGGGCATCTTCGCCGGCGTGCTGGTTGCCCTGGTCACGGCGAGCAATTCGTTCTTCGTCAAGGACATCTTCCGGAACAACACGGCGCCATGGGGAATCCTGGCCGGGGCCACCGTGATCGTGCTGGTCGGCGTGGCGGACGACCTGCTGGATCTTCGGTGGTGGGTCAAGCTGATCGGCCAAAGCGCCGCGGCACTGGTCGTGGCCACCTGGGGAGTCCGGATGACGGTCATCCCGTTCATCCCCGAGCCGATCGTGATTCAGAACGAGGCCGTGAGCATCGTGCTGACGGCCGGGCTGATCGTGACCACCATGAATGCGTTCAATTTCATCGACGGACTGGACGGCCTCGCCGCGGGTGTGGCGATCATTGGCGGGGCGGCGTTCTTCCTCACGGCGTACTGGGTGCACCGGACTGCCGTCCTGCTGGACCGCTCCGACCTCGCCACCCTCCTGACCGCCATCGTGGTCGGCAGCTGCGTCGGATTCCTGCCGCACAACTGGTTTCCGTCCAAGATCTTCATGGGCGATTCCGGTGCCATGCTGATCGGCCTGCTGCTGGCCTCGGCCGGCGTCGTCTCCACCGGCCAGATCAGCTCCGGCCTCTACGACCGGGCCAACGGCATTCCGACCATCATCCCCATCCTGCTGCCGTTCGCGGTGCTGTTCCTGCCGCTGCTGGACCTGGGCCTGGCGGTGGTGCGGCGCACCGCGCTGGGCCGATCGCCGTGGTCGGCGGACCGCGGGCACCTGCACCACAAACTCCTGGACATCGGGTACTCGCACCGCGGCGCCGTAGTGCTGATGTACCTGTGGACCTGCATCCTGGCCTTCGGCGGCCTCGCATTCGCGATCTTCCCCTGGCACATAGTCCTCGCCGTCGATCTGGCCGCTGCCGCAATCATGGCCGTGGTGACAGCCTGGCCGTACCTGCGCCAGCGGGGGCCGCGACAGATGGCCCGCACCCCCGAATAGCCTGCCCTGACGCGCTTTACCGAATAATTTCTATCTAATGTAGAATTCAGGGGCGGTACTTCGCCGCCCACCTTGACCAGCAATACGCCAGCGACGATTGGGATCTCATGACCTCCAACGCCGAACCGGAACCCGCTTCCGGCAACGGACCCGTTGGCGTCTCCGGCCCCACCAAATCCCTGTGGCTCAGGCTGCTGGCAATGAGCTCCGCCGCCTCCGCCGCAGCCCTCGTGCTGACCGGCATAGCAGCCTTCGTCTTCAACGGCGCCGTGGGGTTTTGGTCCGCCCTCTTCGGGGGAGCGCTGGTGATGGCGTTCTTTGCCATCAGCCTCGCGGTGGGCCACTTCGTCGGCCGCAACAACCCCTCCGGAGCGATCGGACTGTTCGTCGCGACGTACTTCGTCAAGGTTGTCGGCTTCGCCGTTGTCCTCTTCGTCATTGGCGCTCCGGCCTGGCTGCACGGCCGCTGGTTCCTGATCGGCGCCGTCGTCACCGTGGTGTCCTGGCAGGCAGCCGAAATTTACGGCTTCAGCAAGGCCAGGCTCCAGATTTACAACGATCCCGAAACCCGAAAAGGCGGCACCGATGTTTAGCCGCAAAACTGGCCGCAGGCCCCTTGCCGGACCAAATAACAAGCCAGCCAAATCCCCTAAAACTACGGGCGGCGCCCCCGGTGTATCGACGGATGGCAGCGACGGCGGATACAACGCCGGAATCGCCGTCTTCAGCTACATTGTTGGCGGAATCATCGTCTGGAGTTTGATAGGGTGGGGACTGGATAATCTGTGGGGAACCCGCTGGATTGTGCTCGCAGGCGCTCTGCTTGGAGCTGCGGGAGGGTTCTATCTTTCTCATATGCACGGCCTCACCAGTAACAGAACTTCAGCTGATGACGGCGATGCTGCACGTGGCCCGTCCCAGGACGAGGAACAGTAATGCCAAATAATTTCACAGGGGGAGAGGCGGGCACCTATGTCGCCGGTCCCCGCCCAACGCCCAATGATGGACACTGCAGAGAGGAAACGCGTTGATCGCGCTTGCGCTCCCGGCCCAAGATTCAGGAACCTTCACGCCTCCTGGAATTGAAGAACTTCACCTGCCGGCTATCATCCCCTGGGGTGCTGCCGAAGGATTTTCCAAGCAGATGCTGCTGGTAATCCTGTCGGTTGTCATTATCGGTACATTCTTTGTGATCGCTGCGCGAAAGCAGCAGCTCGTTCCCGGCAAGCTGCAGTTCGCAGGCGAGGCCGCCTATAGCTTCGTCCGCAACAGCATCGCCAAGGACATTATCGGCGGCCGGGACTTCATGAAGTATGTCCCGCTGCTGTTCACGCTTTTCTTCTTCATCCTCGTGAACAACATCTACGGTGCAATCCCGCTGATCCAGCTTCCGACCTTCTCGCACGTCGGCGGGGCCTACGTGCTCGCCGCGATCGTGTACATCACCTGGATCGCCGTCGGCGTCAGGAAGAGCGGCCTGAAGTACTTCAAGCTGGCAACGGTTCCCTCTGGCGTGCCGTTCTACATTCTTCCGATCGTCGTTCCGATCGAGATCATCTCCAACTTCCTGGTCCGCCCGGTCACGCACAGCCTCCGTCTGTTCGCCACCATGCTGGCCGGCCACTTGATCATCATGATCTCCGGTGCGGGCATCGAATTCCTGGTTATGCAGGAAAACGTCCTCCTCAAGGGCGCGTCCGTACTCGTCCTTGGCGGTGCGATCGCCATGTACATGCTCGAAGCGCTGATCATGGTGCTGCAGGCCTACGTCTTCACGCTGCTGACCGCGATCTACATCGAAGGCGCGCTGCACGCCGACAGCCACTAGGCGCAAAGCCTTCAGGCACCACGCCAGTCGGCACAACATAGTCTTCCCCTCACGGGGATGAAGCAACCCAAACAACCTGCCACATGGGTGGCATCTTGAAAGGAAGAAAAATGGAAGGCTCCATCAACGGCTCCATCAACCTCGTCGGCTACGGCCTCTCCGCCATCGGCGGTGGTATCGGTGTGGGTCTCGTGTTCGCCGCTTACATCAACGGTGTGGCACGTCAGCCGGAAGCCCAGCGCGTCCTGCAGCCGATCGCATTCCTCGGCCTCGCGCTTACTGAAGCCCTCGCCATCCTTGGCCTGGTCTTCGCGTTCGTTCTCAAGTAAACAGAACAACCGAACATCCAGAACCGAGTAGATAAGGACGGGTGAAATATGAATCAAGCGATCATCTCAGCCGCCACCGAAGGCGGTACTAACCCCCTCGTTCCCAATCCTTGGGAAATGCTTGTCGTCTTCGCCGGCTTTGCTCTCCTCCTGTTCATCGTGGTCAAGTACGTTGTCCCGATGTTCGAGAAGACCTTCGCAGAGCGGGCCGAAGCCATCGAGGGCGGTATCGCCAAGGCCGAAAAGGCCCAGGCCGAGGCCTCCGCAGCACTCGAAGAGTACAAGGCGCAGCTCACGGAAGCCCGCACCGAAGCCAACCGCATCCGCGAGGAAGCACGCGCCGAAGGTGCCCAGATCCTTGCAGAGCTGAAGGAGAAGGCGGGCGCCGAGTCTGCCCGCATCACCGCACAGGCCCACGCGCAGATCGAGTCCGAGCGCCAGGCGGCCGTTGTGTCGCTGCGCGCGGAGGTCGGCACGCTGGCCACGACGCTGGCGAGCCGCATCGTCGGCGAGGCACTGAGCGACGATGCACGGTCGGCCCGAGTGGTGGACCGCTTCCTGGCAGATCTGGAGAACCAGAACGCGGGTGTAGCTAAGTAATGGCAGGTGTATCGAGCGAATCGCTGGCCGCTGCGCTGGCGGCACTGGAAGCCAAGCTTCCCTCCGCGTCGCTGCAGTTGGCCAAGGAACTCTTCGGAATCCTGGGCACGGTCGACAGCTCGGCCGGCTTGCGCCGCGCCCTGACCGACCCGTCCCGCAGCGGTGACGAAAAGTCGGCGCTGGTCAAGCAGCTCTTCGGCGGGAAAGTTTCCGCTGACGCTGTTCAGATCGCTGCCGGACTGGCCAGCTCCCGCTGGGCATCCGCACGGGATATCGGCGATGCACTCGAGACTCTTGCCGCTTCGGTGGTCATCGCTGTTGCCGAGAACAAGTCGGCAGTCTCTGCCTCCGGGCTCACCGGACTGGAAGCCCTGGAGAACGATCTGTTCTCCTTCAACCAGTCCGTTGAGTCCAGCCACGAGGTCCAGCGTGCTCTGTCCGAGCCGCAGGCCAGCCCGGCCGCAAAGGTGACCCTCGCCGAGAGGCTCGTACCTGGTGCGAGCGAGGAAGCGAAGGTCCTGATCGGACAGGCCGTCACGGCTCCGCGCGGGCTCAAGGTCACCAGGCTGGTTCGCCGTTTCGCCGAGCTTGCCGCCAAGCGCCAGCAGCGCTGGATTGCAACGGTCAGCGTCACCCGTCCGCTGACGGCGACCCAGACCAGCCGCCTGCAGGCGGGGCTCAACGCCCTTTATGGGCGCGAGCTCAAGATGAACCTGAACGTTGACCCGGCACTGATCGGTGGCATCCGGATCCAGGTAGGTGACGAAGTGGTTGACGCTTCGGTCGCTGCCCGCCTGGGCCAGCTCCAGCGTCAGATTGCCTAGCCAGCCGGACAAGCACAACCTAACGACAAGAAACCCCGGTCATCGTGAGCAACGATGATCACGAAAACAGGAGAGCAGGGACTGCAGATGGCCGAATTGACCATCAACGCCGACGACGTCCGTAATGCGTTGAACGAGTTCGCGGCGTCCTACGAACCCGGAAACGCAGAGCGCGTAGAGGTCGGCCGTGTAACAACCGCAGGTGACGGCATCGCCCGTGTTGAGGGCCTTCCCTCGGTCATGGCGAACGAGCTGCTTCGCTTCGAAGACGGCACGCTGGGCCTGGCCCAGAACCTCGACGTCCGCGAGATCGGCGTCATCATCCTCGGTGACTTCACCGGAATCGAAGAAGGCCAGGAAGTCCACCGCACCGGGCAGGTTCTGTCCGTGCCGGTTGGCGATGCCTTCCTCGGCCGCGTGGTTGACCCGCTGGGCCAGCCCATCGATGACCTCGGCGAGATCAAGGCCGAGACCACCCGTGCCCTGGAACTCCAGGCACCCGGCGTGACCCAGCGTAAGTCGGTCCACGAGCCGATGCAGACCGGACTCAAGGCCATCGACGCCATGATCCCGATCGGCCGAGGCCAGCGCCAGCTGATCATCGGTGACCGCCAGACCGGCAAGTCCGCCATTGCCATCGACACGATCATCAACCAGAAGGCCAACTGGGCTTCCGGCGACGTGACGAAGCAGGTGCGCTGCATCTATGTAGCCATCGGCCAGAAGGCATCCACGATCGCTGCAGTTCGCCAGACCCTTGAGGACAACGGCGCCCTGGAATACACCACGATCGTGGCTTCCCCGGCGTCCGACCCCGCAGGTTTCAAGTACCTGGCACCGTACGCCGGCTCGGCCATCGGCCAGCACTGGATGTACGGCGGCAAGCACGTCCTCATCGTGTTCGATGACCTGTCCAAGCAGGCCGAGGCCTACCGTGCAGTGTCGCTGCTGCTCCGCCGCCCGCCGGGACGCGAAGCCTACCCGGGCGACGTCTTCTACTTGCACTCCCGTCTGCTGGAGCGTTGTGCCAAGCTCTCCGACGAGCTCGGTGCAGGCTCGATGACCGGCCTGCCGCTGATCGAGACCAAGGCGAACGACGTTTCTGCCTACATCCCGACCAACGTGATCTCCATCACCGATGGCCAGATCTTCCTGCAGTCGGACCTCTTCAACGCCAACCAGCGCCCCGCTGTCGACGTCGGTGTGTCCGTCTCCCGTGTTGGTGGCGCCGCCCAGGTCAAGTCCATGAAGAAGGTCTCCGGTACCTTGAAGCTGGAACTGGCCCAGTACCGCGACATGCAGGCCTTCGCCATGTTTGCCTCGGACCTCGACGCCGCATCGCGCCAGCAGCTGACCCGTGGTGCACGCCTGATGGAACTGCTCAAGCAGGGCCAGTACTCGCCGTTCCCGATCGAGAACCAGGTTGTCTCCATCTGGGCCGGCACCAACGGCCACCTCGACGAGGTTCCGGTTGAAGACATCAACCGCTTCGAGACCGAGTTCCTGGAGCACCTCAAGCACAAGTCCTCCATCCTGACGACGCTGGCCCAGACCAACGTCATGGACGATGACACCGCTGAAGCACTGAAGACCGCGATCGTGGACTTCAAGAAGGGCTTCTTCGGCGAGGGAGACAACCTCCTGGTCGGTGCGGGGCACGAGGAGCACGCCCCCATCGGCGAGGACCAGGTCGACCAGGAAAAAATCGTCAAGCAGAAGCGCTAGTTTCGCTGGCAGGGACTGCCGGGACCCGCACGGGTTCCGGCAGTCCCGGCCACCGGGATCTTAGGAAAGGATAAGTATGGGAGCCCAGATCCGGGTCTACCGCCAGAAGATCAGCTCGACGACGTCGATGCGCAAGATCTTCAAGGCGATGGAACTGATCGCTACCTCGCGCATCGGCAAGGCCCGCGCACGCGTAGCAGCTTCACTGCCTTACGCGAACGCGATCACGCGTGCCGTTTCTGCTGTCGCAAGCCAGAGCGAAATCGACCACCCGCTGGTCACCGAGCCGGCGCAGATTCGCCGGGCCGCCGTCCTGGTCATCACCTCGGACCGTGGCCTCGCAGGGTCTTACTCGGCGAGCATCCTCAAGCAGGCCGAAGGCCTCAACGAGCTGCTCCACGCGGAAGGCAAGGAAGTCAAGACGTTCCTGGTCGGCCGCAAGGCGCAGGCGTACTTCGACTTCCGGAACCGTGAATACGCCCGCGTATGGACCGGCAACACGGATGCACCGGAGTTCGCGACCGCGCGGGAAGTCAGCGAAGCACTGCTGGCTGATTTCGCTACCGCCTACGAAGAGGGCGGCGTCGACGAAATCCACGTCGTCTACACCCGCTTCAAGTCGATGGTGACCCAGGAGCCGACGGTCGTCCGTCTGCTGCCGCTCGAGGTTGTCGAAGAGAAAGCCGCGTCCGAATCGGACCTGCTTCCCCTCTACGAATTCGAGCCGGAAACGGAGCAGGTTCTCGATGCCCTGCTGCCGCGCTACATCGAATCACGTATCTTCGCCGCCATGTTGCAGGCAGCAGCTTCCGAGCTCGCAGCCCGCCAGCGCGCGATGAAGTCCGCCGGCGACAACGCGACGGACCTCATCAAGAAGTACACGCGTCTGCGCAACACTGCCCGCCAGGCTGAAATTACGCAGGAGCTTTCCGAAATCGTTGCCGGTGCCGACGCGTTGTCCGCGTCCTAGCCAGCACGAGCCCGGATCCAGCTGTACCTGCACCAAAGAATAAACTTAACCCCACGCCATCTACTGAGTGAAGTGAGAGAGATGACTGCCACTGCTACCGATCACGTAGCCGCAACGTCCGGTGCTACCGGTCGTATTGCACGTGTTATTGGCCCGGTTGTCGACGTCGAATTCCCGGCTGACGCAATCCCCTCGATTTACAACGCACTCACCACCGAGATCACACTCAACGGTGAGACCCGAACCGTCACGTTCGAGGTTGCCCTGCACCTGGGCGATAACCTCATCCGCGCTATCTCCCTCCAGGCCACCGACGGACTTGTCCGCGGTACCAACGTTGTAGACACCGGCGGCCCGATCACCGTGCCCGTGGGCGACGGCGTCAAGGGTCACATCTTCAACGTGCTGGGCAAGCCGCTGGACGTCGACGAGTCCGAGATCCAGGCTTCCGACCACTGGCCGATCCACCGCAAGGCTCCCGCCTTCGCGACCCTGGAAGGCTCGACCGAGATGCTGGAGACCGGCATCAAGGTGATCGACCTCCTCACCCCGTACATCAAGGGTGGCAAGATCGGTCTGTTCGGTGGTGCCGGCGTCGGCAAGACCGTGCTGATCCAGGAAATGATCACCCGTGTTGCCCGCAACTTCGGTGGCACCTCGGTGTTCGCCGGTGTCGGCGAGCGTACCCGTGAGGGCAACGACCTCTGGGTCGAAATGGAAGAGGCAGGCGTCCTCAAGGACACCGCCCTTGTATTCGGCCAGATGGATGAGCCGCCGGGAACGCGTCTGCGCGTCGCACTGTCCGCCCTGACCATGGCGGAGTACTTCCGCGATGTGCAGAACCAGGACGTGCTGCTCTTCATCGACAACATCTTCCGCTTCACCCAGGCAGGCTCCGAGGTTTCCACCCTCCTCGGCCGCATGCCGTCGGCCGTGGGCTACCAGCCCAACCTGGCTGACGAGATGGGTCTCCTCCAGGAGCGCATCACGTCCACCAAGGGCCACTCCATCACCTCGATGCAGGCCATCTACGTTCCCGCAGATGACTACACCGACCCGGCTCCGGCCACGACCTTCGCACACCTCGACGCGACCACGGAACTTTCCCGTGAAATCGCTTCCCGTGGTCTGTACCCGGCCGTTGACCCGCTGACGTCGACCTCCCGCATCCTGGATCCGCAGTACATCGGACAGGCCCACTACAACACGGCCGTCCGCGTCAAGCAGATCCTGCAGAAGAACAAGGAACTTCAGGACATCATCGCCATCCTCGGCGTTGACGAACTCTCTGAAGAAGACAAGATCGTCGTGTCGCGTGCACGCCGCATCCAGCAGTTCCTCTCGCAGAACACCTACACCGCCAAGCAGTTCACCGGCGTCGAGGGCTCCACCGTGTCCATCAAGGACACCGTTGAAGGCTTCACCGCGATCTGCGACGGCGAACTTGACCACGTTGCAGAGCAGGCGTTCTTCAACGTCGGCGGCCTGGACGACGTCGAACGCCAGTGGGCCAAGATCCAGGAACAGACCAAGTAATATGGCTGAGCTTGAGGTTGAGATTGTCGCAGCGGATCACTTCGTGTGGTCCGGAGCGGCCAAGATGGTCAAGGCCCGCACCAGCGATGGTGAAATCGGAATCCTGCCCGGCCACTCGCCCCTGCTGGCGATTCTGGCCGAAGGTGAGCTGGCAATCGAGCCGGTATCCGGTGACCGCATCTCTGTAGCTGTCGACGGGGGATTCTTCTCCGTTGACAACAACAGGGTGGTCATTGTTGCTGACAACGCCCAAATGGGCGAAGCGGCTACTGCGGGGATCCGCTAGCACGACCTTGATGAACGATATTGGTTTGCCGTTCATCGTCCTGGCAACTGCGTTTGCGTTGCTGGTATTTGCACTGTGCCTCATGGGGGTGCGCCGCTTCAATCTGCGGCGCGCCCTCGGCACGGTGGACGCCTCCATCTGCACGGCTGGAAAAAGCTGGCAGATGGGGGTTTGTCGTTATCAGGACAACGACCTTGAGTGGTTCCGCCTGGTCTCGCTCAGCGTCCGTCCCAAGCACACTTTCCGGCGCAGCTCTCTGGAGCTGCTTGGCCGGCGCAAGCCGACCGAATCCGAGCTCCTCAAGGTCCAACCCGACGCCGTGATCGTGGAGCTCCGCTACGAGGGGCAGCAGGTCCTGCTCGCGATGCGCTTCGATGCCTACACAGGGTTGTCATCCTGGCTTGAGGCCGGCCCCGTCATCGGCGTCGGCACCTGGCGCTAGCCCCGGTGGACTACGTTGATAGCCTCCGCCTGGCCGACGGCCCGGTGGTGTGGCTGGCGTGGGCCGCCGCCGCGGCGGGCCTGGCCTACCTCCTGTGGCACGCCGCCCTTAGGCGCACGGGATTTCGGCGCACCGGTCTTCGGCAAACCGGACACCGCCCGCCCGGCGCGGCCGTCGCCGTCGTGGCTGCCGTGACCCTGCTCGCCGCAGCGCTCGTCGCGGCCGTGCACTGGTTCCTGCTCTACGCCATCACGGTATTCCCCGACGAACTGCCGGGGGAGACCCTCGCCTGGTCCGTTGCCGCCGTCGTCGCGCTGCTCCTGTGGCTCATGCGCCTGCTCGGCCTCTGGGGCCGCGGAGGCAGCCGCACCAATCGCTGGCGCTCAAGCGCAGCAGCCACGGCCGCCTTCCTGGCCGTCCTCGCGCTGTCCGCCGTCCAGATCAACATCTACTTCGGCCTTAACCACACTGTCGGCGATCTCACCGGAACGGCCGTAGCCCGGATCCAGCCGCTCGAGGCCGGCCTGACGCGCGCCGCCGGCGGCCCTGCCGCCACCGGGCTCGCCCACTGGCGGGCACCGGCCGGCCTTCCCGACGGCGTCATCCGCAAGGCGGTCATCCCCGGCACGGTCTCCGGCTTCCAGAGCCGGGACGCCTACGTCTACCTCCCGCCGGCCTACCTGAGTTCCCCGCGGCCCGCGTTGCCGGTGCTGGTCCTCTTTTCCGGCCAGCCGGGCAGCCCCGCCGACTGGCTGACCGGCGGAGCGCTCCGGAGCCGGCTGGACCGGTTCGCCGCGGAGCACGCCGGGGTGGCGCCCGTAGCGGTGGTGGTCGATCCCAACGGCTCGCCGTCGGGAAACACGCTGTGCCTGGACAGCCGGATTGCCCGGGCGGACACCTTCCTGGCGCGGGACGTGCCGGACTGGATCAACCGCACGCTCGACGTCGACCCGGATCCCCGGCAGTGGGCCGCGGGCGGCTTCTCCTTCGGCGGCACGTGCGCCATCCAGATGGCGACGAGGCATCCCGACGTCTACGGCGCCGCGCTGGCCTTCTCCAGCGAGGAGGAGCCGGCCCTCGCGAAGGAGCGTGCCAAAACCATTGAGGCCTCCTTCGGCGGCGACATCGCGGCCTTCGACCGGCTGACCCCGCTGCGCGTCATGGCGGAAAACCGCTTCGACGGCCACGGCGTGTACTTCGCCGCCGGAGACCGCGACCCGCAATTCACCGGCCACATGGACGTGCTCGCCGCAGCGGCACGCCGTGCCGGGTTCAGCGTTGAAACACACCAGATCGCCAACACGGGGCACTCCTGGGACACGGCATCCAGCGGCCTGCCCGGCGGCCTGGACTTCCTGGCCCGTCGCTGGGGAATCACGCCATGAGCCAGGCCAACACCGGCAGCACCCGGACCGCGGCCGGTCCGGGGCCGGAGGTCCCGCCGTTCCAGGGCGTCTGGCGGCAGGGCCTGCGCCGGACGCTGGCGCACTTCCGCGCCGTACCCTTCACGCTGGCCGTCCTCGCGACCTTCCTCGGTGTCGGTGCCGTCACGGGCAGCTTCCTGTCGGGCCCGCCGGACGCCCTGCTGCCCATCGCGTCCGTCAACGCTCCCGGGCTGAAGGCGGGGGACTGGTGGTCCTTGTTCACCTCGCTGTTCTTCGCCACCAATCTGCTGGCCTACCTCACGGCATCGCTGATGATCCTCCTGCTGCTGGGGCTCGCTGAACGGCACCTGGGGACGCTGCGGACAGCCGTGTTCTTCTTTGTAGGCCAGTTCGCCGCTGTCACGGTGTTCCTGCTGGTCACCCAGCTGGCCCGGTATATCGGCGACGGCTGGCTCGGCCTCATGGTCAACGCCCGGCTGATCGGCCCCTACGCCGCCGTCCTCGCCGTGGCCCTGGCCGCCAGCGGGCTGCTGCCCACGCTGTGGCAACGCAGGCTGCGGACCGCCGTCGTGTCCGCGTCCCTGCTGCTGGTGCTGTACGTCGGGCATCCGGAGACGGTGGTGGGACTCGCCGGTGCCCTGGCCGGGCTGGCCGCGGGCTGGTGGATCCAGGGCGACCGGGGAACGCTGCACCGGCACCGTTCAACGGGACGCGAAACACGGAACCTGCTGGCGCTCACGGTCGCGATCTTCGCGGTGGGCCCGATCCTCACGGCCGCTGTCAGCAGCCCCACCGGGCCGCTGGCGCTGCTGCGCGACGTAGTGCTGAATCCGCTGCCCACGCTGGGCCAGCTGGAGCAAAACTGCGGCGGGACGGTGGACGTCAGCTGCATGGAGGCCGGCCGCGCCGGACTCGCCGGTCCGCTGGGCCTCGCGCTGGCAGTTGTCCCGGTGGTCCTGCTGCTGATCTGTGCGGACGGCATGCGGCAGGGCCGCCGCCTGGCTCTGCGGATCGCCATCATAGTCCAGCTGGGCGTGACCGCCCTGGCCGCCGTGTACCTGGCCCTGTTCGCCCGCATTCCGCACTACCCCAGCCGGCCGCGCACGGCCGTGATGGGCTCCGGCTTCGTCCACGTCCTTCCGCTCGTGGCCGTCCCGCTGCTGCTCGTTGTGCTGCTCTGGCTTAACCGCCGGCAATTCAGGGTCGAGACGGCTCCGCGGGCCCGGCGGAACCTGGGCATCGTGGTCGGCGGCACATGGCTGGGGCTCGCCGGGGCCTATGCGGTGGCCTGGCTGGCTGCCGGCGGGATGGACCGCGACGGCGGAGTGCTGGGCCTCGCGGCGGAACTCGCCCGGCAGTACCTGCCGCTGCCAATTCCAGGGGCCTACAGCCGGCTCTTCCAGAACCGTAACGCCGTCGAGTCCTTTCTGTTCGCCTATGCCGGCATCATCTTCTGGGGGGTGGCCCTGGCGGCGGTCTGGCTGGTGCTGCGGCGGCGGCTGCACGGTACCGGCCTGAACAGTACCGACGTCGGCTCCGGGGACAGGGACACGGCCCGTGACCTCATCCGCCAGGGCGGGGACTCACTGTCCTGGATGGCGCTCTGGGAACCGAACAAATACTGGTTTACGCCGGACCGGCGCGGCGGCGTGGCCTATCAGCAGCACGGCAATGTGGCCCTGACGCTCGCGGGCCCGTTCGGACCGGCTGCCCTTCATGAGGAAACCGCGGCGGGCTTCATGCGCTACTGCGCCGAGCACGCCCTGATCCCATGTTTCTACTCCTGCACCGCCGGGCTCTGGCCGATGCTCCGGGCCCGCGGATTCCGCCGCGTGGCAGTGGCCCAGGAAACCAGGCTCGCCGTGCGCGAACTCGAGTTCAAGGGCAAGGAATGGCAGAACGTCCGCACCGCCCTGAACCGCGCCGCGAAGACCGGCGTCCAGGCGGTGTGGGGGCGCTACAGCGAATTTTCTGCCCCGCTGCGGGCCCAGCTCAGCGAGGTCTCCGAAGAATGGGCGGCGCAAAAGCACGTGCCGGAGATGGGCTTCACGCTGGGCAGCATCGACGAGCTCGACGACGACGAGGTGCTGTGCTGCCTGGCGGTGGACGCCGCCGGACGCGTGCAGGGCGTGACGAGCTGGCTGCCGGTGTATGCCGACGGACAGCTCGTGAGCTGGACCCTGGATTTCATGCGCCGGCGCGGGGACGCGTTTCCTGGCGTCATGGAGTTCCTCATTGCTTCCGCCGTGCTGGAGCTCAAACGCACGGTCGAGGTAATCTCCCTCTCCGGCTCACCGCTGGCGAAGGACCGTGACGATGCAGCCGGCAACAGCGGCGCCGGGGACGGCGCCGCTGACGGTGCCCGCGACGATGCCGGAAACGGTGCCGGACGCTTTGCCGGGGGCGGCGACGCCGGGCCGGAGGGGCTGGCCGGGATCCTGGACGTGGTGGGCCGGGCCCTGGAACCCGTCTACGGCTTCCGTTCGCTGGCAACCTTCAAGTCGCGCTTCAAACCGGACTACCGCACGCTGTACCTCTATTACCAGGATCCGTTGCAATTGCCCGCGATGGGCCGGGCCCTGAGCCGCGCCTACCTTCCCGGATTGTCCGTCCGGCAAAGCGCGCGCCTGCTGCGCACCCTGGTGCGTTAGCCGGCGAACGCATTCGCGCGGCCGCGCAATTCGGCTGAAGAATGCATCCTGGCCAATACGGAGGACCCGAAACGCCGCGCCAACAATGCACAAAAAAATGATCCCCGGCACAAATGCCGGGGATCATTCTTGGTGCCGGAAATGCCCTAAAGCACTTCCCGACGGGAGACTAGACCAGCGTTACGCCGGTAGCCTGGGGGCCCTTGGCGCCCTGGCCGATCTCGAACTGAACACGCTGGTTCTCGTCGAGGGTCTTGAAGCCGCCGGTCTGGATCTCGGAGTAGTGAACGAAGACATCGCCATCGGAGTCATCCGGGGTGATGAAGCCGAAGCCCTTTTCTGCGTTGAACCACTTGACGGTTCCCTGTGCCATTTGTTTCTCCTCATTGTGGATCTTGAATAAGTCCGGCGCACTTCGCACCGCACTTGGTCACTCTGCGAGAAGAACCTTTGGCGTCGGTCCGGATTCCCGGACCGTGGCTGCAGGAGCTTCACGCTCGCAACATGTCTTGCGAGCATGAAATAACACCTACACAAAGACTTGTATAAGAATTTCATGACACTTGCGTCAGGTCAACGGGCTAACGAAAGAATTGCATAAATTTTGTGCAAAGAACCGCTTAACGCGAATCGCCGCCGCGGAAGGCCTGCCACAGCGTGCCTAAAAGAGCCGGGATTCGCTGTCGTCAACGCCGCGCATGGCGTCGTAGTCTAGGGTCACGCAGTCGATTCCGCGGTCTTTGGCGAGGACCTTGGCCTGCGGCTTGATCTGCTGGGCGGCGAAGATTCCCCGGACCGGGGCCAGTAGCGGGTCCCGGTTCAGCAGTTCCAGGTACCGGGTGAGCTGCTCGACGCCGTCGATGTCGCCGCGCCGCTTGAGCTCAATGGCGACGGTGGCGCCATCCGCGTCCCGGGCCAGGATGTCCACGGGCCCGATCGCGGTGAAGTACTCCCGGCGGATCAGCGAGAACCCGGTGCCGAGCAGATCGATCTGGGCGGCCAGGAGCCGCTGGAGGTCCGCCTCGACGCCGTCCTTGATCAGGCCGGGGTCCTGGCCCAACTCGTGGGACGTGTCGTGCAGCTGCTCATGGATATTGATGATGAGCCGGTCATCGGTCTTGGCCGACTGGACCGTCCACTGCTCGACGACGCCGACCTCGACGTCGACCTCATCCGGGGTGGAGACCCGCAGGGACGCCGGAGGGCTCATCCAGTTCAGGGGCTTGTAGGATCCGCCGTCGGAATGGACCAGGACCGAGCCGTCGGCCTTGACCAGCAACAGCCTGGTGGCCAACGGCAGGTGGGCTTTGAGGCGGCCGACGTAATCAACGGAGCAGCGGGCTATGACTAAACGCACCCGCACTACTCTACCGTCTGCGCGGGCGGCGGCTGGGCGGGAGGCAATGCGCGGCAGCCGGACTGGGGCAGAATGGAGGCATGCCCCGTTCCAACCGACCCCGCCGCGCCGGTTCTGCCAAGACAGGCTCTGGCAAGGGCTCAGCGCCCGGAAAGAGCAAAGCCGCCGGAGCCAAGCAGGGCCCGGCACCGGAGCTTGATCTGGAGCGCGCCCGCTCAGGTTTCGCCCGCCGGGAAAGCGCTCCCGATGGCGAATGGATGGTCCGCCCCATCACCGCGAGCCGTGCCGAGAAGACCTACATCTGCCCGGGCTGCTCCACCGCCGTGCTGCCGGGGATCGCCCACCTGGTGGTCTGGTCCGAGGACCACCTCTTTGGCGCAGCCGCGGGTCTCGCCGAGCGGCGCCACTGGCACAGCAACTGCTGGACTTCGCGGAGCTACCGGTATCGCTAAGCTGGTCAGCATGAGCTTTGATCCCGCGTCCTACGTCTTCACCCAGCCGTCTGCACCCACTGCCATCCGCGCTTCCACCGTCCTGCCGGCGCACCGGGAGAACGTCGAACTCCGTACGTCGGACGGACACCGCCTGGTGGGCGAGCTCGCCCTCCCGGAATCCGGCGAGATCAAAGCAACACTCATCACGCTGCACCCGCTGCCGACGCACGGCGGCTTCATGGATTCGCACGTCTACCGCAAGGCCTCCTACCGGCTGCCGGCCCTCGCCGGAATCGCCGTCCTGCGCTTCAACACGCGCGGCACGTCTTCGCCGCGGGGGACCAGCGGGGGAGCCTTCGAGGAAGGCATCGGCGAGCGTCTCGACGTCGAGGCCGCCGTGCAGTTCGCCGTGGACCGCGGCCTGCCGAACCGGTGGCTCGTAGGCTGGTCCTTCGGCACCGAGCTTGCCCTCATGTACGGCGCCACCGAGCCCGTCGCCTCGGAAATCGAGGGGGCTGTGCTGCTCTCGCCCCCGCTGCACCGCGCCACGGACGTGCACCTGAAGGAATGGGCCGAGACCGGCAAGCCGCTGAAGGTCCTCGTCCCCGAGCACGACGACTACCTCCAGCCGGCGGCTGCGGCCGCGAGGTTCGCGCTCGTGCCGCAGGCGCAGGTTTTGGGGGTCGACGGCGCCAAGCACCTGTGGGTGGGGGAGAAGTATGCCGGGCGCGTGCTCAACGAGATCGTGGACGAGGTCATCCCCGGCAGCGCAGCAACCGTGCTTCCGCAGGAATGGGACGGGCCGGTCGCCACGGCGCACGCCTGAGGTTAGCGGCTGTCCTGGCGGGCGATGAAGATTTCCTTGACCAGCAGCAGGATCGCCGCCGCCGTGGGGATGGCGATGAGGGCCCCGAGCACGCCGAGCAGGCTGCCGCCGGCGATGACCGAGATGACGGCGACGGCCCCGGGCACCGCCACGGCCTTCTGCATGATCCGGGGCGAGATGAAGTAGGCCTCGAACTGGAGGTACGCGAAATAGCAGATGGCAAAGACAAGCGCCGTCTGCCAGCCGGCGGTCAGTGCAATGAGCGTCACCAGGAACCCGGCAATCATGCCGCCCACCAAGGGGATGAACGCCAGCAGGGCCACCACGAACGCCAGCAGCGTCGCGAACGGCACCCCGATGATCGACATCACGATGAAGGCGAAGGTGGCGTTGAGCACGGCCACGGCGGCCTGGCCGATCACGTAATTGCCCACCGAACCCGTGATTTCCTCGGACAGGGCTTGGACGCGGGGCCGGCGCGAGCGCGGCGCGAGCCGGTAGCCCCACTTCTTCATGGCGGGAAGGGCTGCGAGGAAGTACAGGCTCAGGACAAGCACGATCAGCGCGCCGAACAGCCCGTTTGCCAGGGTGGTGCCGAAGCCGACAACACCGCCGAAGATGCCGCCCATGGCCTCCGGGTTGTTGACGAACTTCTCCAGCTCCTGGCTGATGCGGTCCCTGATGCCGAACTGGCTGTCAACGCTCCGGAAGAATTCCGAGTCGATGAAGTCCTGGACCCACTTGGGCGCCTGCTGCACGACTTGCGTCACCTGCTGCACGATCGTGGGGATCAGGGTGGCGAAAAATGCGGCGACCCCCACGGCCAGGGTGGAGACGGACAGGAGGATGCCGGCGGCCCGGGGGACGTTCCGGTGTTCGAGCCAGCGGACCACCGGGTCCAGCCCCAGGGTGATGAAGAGCGCCGTGATGATCCACAAAAGCAGCTGCGTCGTGTTCGACCCGATCCAGTAGACCAGGAGCGCGAAGCCGACGCCGACCGTGCCCATGAAGCCCATGTACAGGGGGTGCTGGGCAGACATCCGGGGACCGGGGCTGCCGAAGGGGGCATCGGATCCGTCCCCGGCCACGGCCTCATGCTCCGGCGGCATCTCGAAGCGGATTCTCGGCTGGGCGCCCGGCAGGGGCTGGCGCAGGCGCCGGGCCGCCGACAAAAGGACATTTGCCGCGGCAATCCGGGGACGGGACGATGCGGGCAGCGGACTGGAAACAGGTTGCTCGGGGCCAAGTTCCTGGCTGTCGGATTCCTGGGCTGCTTCGTGTCCGGCGGAGGACGAATCCGTATGTTCAGTCACTGCGTTGAATGCCCTTATTTCTCTGCGGCGCCACTGCGGCGGCGCTGGTGTGATGATCACCGCAAACACTATCAGCAGGCCTGTAAGAGCACGGGCGGGGACCCGCGCGGGAGCCGGGGGCGGGGGTGTGCCGGGTCCCCGATCTGACTCGTGGGTAACAAAATGGTTACTATTGAAGCTAACTGTCCGCTGATGATAGGTAGTATTTTGCGTTTCAAGACTGCAGTCGCCCTGGTGCTGCTTGGCCTCCTGACACTCCTGGCCGGGATTGGCCAGAAGACGTTGTGGGCTCCCCCGGAGACGATTACGGCCACGGCTCCGACCGGCTCTGCCGCGCCGCTGACCGTTTTCGACGAGAAGCTGAAGACACTGCACCCCGGGACCGTGAAGATCCAGGTCAAGGGTGAAGGGGCCTTCCTGCTGGCCGCGGGACGGCCGGACGACGTCGACGCCTGGGTGGGTAAGACGGCGCACAACACCGTCGCCGGCGTCACGGAGGACGGCAAGGCCCTGCAGCTGACGCATACCGACGGCGAAGCTACCGCGCCGTCGCCCGCCGGATCGGATCTTTGGGTCAGCACCGAGAACGCCACCGGCGAAATGGACTACTCGTGGGACGCGCCGGCCGACGGCGACTGGTCCCTCCTCCTCGCGGCTGACGGCACCAAGCCCGCCCCGAGCTCCATCACGATAACTTTCCCGAACGACACCTCTACGCCGTGGGCCATTCCGCTCATGGTGCTCGGCGGCCTGCTGATCATCGCCGGCGGGGCGCTGCTGGTGCTCAAGCCGAAGTCAGGCAACCGGACCGGCGGCGGGACTGACGGCGGGACCGACGGCGGGACCGACGGCGGGGGTGGCAGCGCGGGCGACAGCGCTTTCGCCCGCCGTGCGCAGGCCAAAGCCGCCGCACGCCGCGCAGGACAGGGTTCGCCGGCAAGCACGCCGGAGCCTGCCGCAACCGCAGCACCCGAGACGGCACCGCAGCCGGTTACACCGGAGAAGGCAGCACCGGAGAAAACAGCGGCCGGGCAGAATAAGGGGTCCGGCACGGCACGCCGTTCCAGCATCGTGGTGGCCGTGCTGACCGCCGCGGCCGTCGCCGGAACGTCAGTGGCCGCCCAGGCCAGCCAGACGCCCGCGCCGTCGCCCAGTGCTCCAGTGTCCAGTGCCCCTGCCTCCAGCGGCGCGACCCCGGGCGGTTCCACTGGGGGCCAGGCCGGAGATGCCCC
The DNA here is from genome assembly GCF_056406415.1 of Arthrobacter sp. P1_C12_2. Taxonomy (NCBI): domain Bacteria; kingdom Bacillati; phylum Actinomycetota; class Actinomycetes; order Micrococcales; family Micrococcaceae; genus Arthrobacter; species Arthrobacter sp. P1_C12_2. The sequence goes on from NZ_JBFUAF010000021.1 coordinate 46,224, forward strand.
GGTGCTGCTGGACGCCCAGTTCCGCCGCGTCCTGGAACAGGTTGGCGGTGCTGTCGATGCCGGAGATGCTGCCAAGGACGCCGCAAAGCTGGCGCCGCGCGTGGCGAAGTCCGAACTCCAGGTGCGCACGCAGAACTACAAGATCCGCTCGCAGGTCGGCTCTTACGAGGCCCGCATGCCTGTCCGCTCCACGAAGCTGCTGACCACGGTGGTCACCAACAAGCGCAGCTGGCCCCGCTCGGTCATGGCCGTGACGCAGGGCGAGGGCAACGTCGTCCCGCAGCTGCTGACCCTGAGCCAGGTCTCCCCGCGGGAGAACTACAAGCTGGTCAGCAGCACCCCGCTGCAGCCCGGTGCCACCTTCCCGGGGATCGGGCGGGCCGGCACGGAGACGCTGGCGCCCGCAGACAAGACCGGGCTGCTGTACAGCGGCGACGAAGCCCTCGCCGGGCTCGGTGACCGCCTGACCACGGCCGACTCTGCCTTCAAGGACAAGCTCGTCGAAGGCCAGTCCTCCCCGTACATCGCGGACACCCTCGCCTACCAGGCCGACGTCGTCAAATCAGGCGTCAACGGCACCTTCGCCTTCACGCACAAGGCGGCCGCCGACAACACTGTCGTCTTCCGTACCGCTGACGGCGGGGCGCTGGTCCTGGGACGCCTGAACTTCTCGTTCGACGGCACTCCGAAGGCCGACGGGGACAAGCTCGCGATCGGCGACGACGCGGCCGCCCTGGCCGGAGGCAAGGAGACCAGCACCGGCATGGTGCTGGACTTCGCAGAGTCCGTGGCTGTCTATGTTCCGCCGGCCGGTTCCAAGGATCCGATGAAGCTCGTGGCCGCCACCCGCGGCCTGGTCGGGGCGGCTTTCAAGTAGCCTTCGCCGGCGGGCATGGTGGCACCGGGCAGGACATCAATGGCTAGAGTGGAGCTATGACTACGCCAGCTTCCCGCCCGGTCCCGCCAGTTGCCGCCAGCCCGCTGAACCTGCGCGGCGCCGTCGACCTCTCCGCCCTGAAACAGCGGCCGGCGCCGTCCGCGCCCGGCCCTGCAGCGCCCGGCCCTGCAGCCTCCGGCCCGGCCGGTTCCGCCGGTGGCCCGGCCGCACCGGCAGCCGGCCCGGCCGACCACTCCGGCCGGCCGCTGCGCGTGGACGTGACCGAGGGCAACTTCCAGGAGCTGGTGGACCTCTCGGCCCAGGTGCCCGTGGTGATCGCCCTCTGGGCCTCCTACTCGCCAGGCTCCGGCCAGCTGGTGGACGTCCTCGAAGGCATCGTCGAGAGCTACGACGGCCGACTGGTCCTCGGGGCCGCGGACATCGACGTTTTCCCGGAACTTGCCCAGGCGTTCCAGGTGCAGGCTGTGCCGACCGCCGTCGCGGTCGTCAAGGGCCAGCCCGTTCCGCTCTTCCAGGGCGGCGCGGACGAACAACAAGTCCGAAGCCTGTTCGATGAACTCCTCAAGGTCGCGGCCGCCAACGGCGTGACCGGACAGATCGGCGCCGACGGTCCCGTCGGGGAACCCGAAGCCCCGCCGCTTCCGCCGCTGCACCAGGCGGCGTTCGACGCGATTGAGGCCGGCGACTACGCGGCCGCGGCCGCAGCCTACCGGCAGGCCCTGAACGAAATGCCCGCCGACGCGGAGGCCAAGGCCGGCCTCGCGCAGGTGGAACTGATGGAGCGCCTGCAGGCCGTCTCGGGGCCCGAGGCAGATGCCCTCCGCCGGCTTGCGGCCGACGAGCCGGACAACCTCGAGGCCCAGCTTGGCGTTGCGGACCTGGATGTCGCCGGCGGCCACATCGAGGACGGCCTCGGCCGGATCGTGACGTTCATTGGCCGCAACTTCGGCCCGGAACGGGAGACCGCCCGGGTCCGGCTGCTGGAACTCTTCGACGTCGTCGGCACCGGTGACGAGCGCGTCGCCAAGGCACGCCAGGGACTGGCCCGGGTGCTGTTCTAGTGGGATCGGCACTTTTCGCGCCGCTGGATTTGAGGTCCCTGCGGCTGCAGCACCGCGGCTGGGTGTCCCCGATGTGCCAGTACAGCTGCGAACCCGAAACGGGCGAGGGCGTGCCCACCGACTGGCACCTCATGCACCTGGGCTCCTTTGCCACCGGGGGAGCGGCCCTGGTCCTCACCGAGGCGAACTCCGTGAACGCCGCGGGCAGGATCAGCCCCCGCGACGCCGGCCTCTACAACGACGACCAGGCCGCGGCCTGGGAACGCATCACCGCCTTCGTGCACCGCCACGGCACTGCGGAGACCAAGATCGGCACCCAGCTGGCGCACGCCGGCCGGAAGGCGTCGTCCTACTGGCCGTTCTCCGGCAAGAAGGGCAGCGTGCCGGAGTCTGCGGGCGGCTGGGACACCGTGGGTCCCGGCACCGGCGCGTTCGACGGCTACGCTCCACCGTCGGCCATGACGGAAGCGCAGATCGACGGCGTGATCGCCGATTTCGCGGCCGCTGCCGTGCGGGCCGTCGGTGCCGGGTTCGACACGATCGAAATCCATGGCGCGCACGGCTACCTGCTGCACCAGTTCCAGAGCCCGCTGGTCAACGACCGCACGGACCGCTGGGGCGGGGACGAGGCGGGCCGGAACAGGCTGACGCTGGCTGTGGTGGACGCCGTCCGCGCGGTCATCCCGGACTCCATGCCCCTGCTGCTGCGGATCTCGGCCTCGGACTGGGCGCCGGGCGGAATCGAGGCCGAGGACTCGGTCCGGATGGCCGCTGCCGCCGCGGAGCGCGGAGTGGACCTGGTGGACGTTTCCAGCGGCGGGGCCGTTGCCCATCAGCAGATTCCCGTGGGCCCCGGCTACCAGACCGGGTTCTCCGCCCGGATCCGGCGCGAAACCGGGGTCAGGACCGGCGCGGTGGGACTGCTAACGTCGGCCGGGCAGGCCGAGCACGCGGTGGCCACCGGCCAGGCCGACGGCGTCTTCATAGCCCGCGCCGCGCTGCGGGATCCGCACTGGTGGCTGCGGGCCGCGTTCGAGCTAGGCCATGACCTTGCGTGGCCGCCGCAGTACGAGCGCGCCATACCCCGGCATTTGTTCTAGAAACGCCCGGTAGCGGGGCCGGTTCCCGCGCGTGGGAACGTACGCCTTGCGGACGATCCATTTCGCGCCGCCGGGCAGTTAGTCTGGCGTCATGACATTCCAGCCCCCGGTGCCGCCCGGCCCGTCTTCGCCGCCGGTTCCTGCCCTGTCCCTGCTCGGCCTCGCCAAGCGCTTCGGCGACAAAATCGCCGTCGACGGCATCAGCCTGGACGTCCCGGCCGGCTCTTTCTACGGGGTGGTAGGGCCCAACGGAGCCGGCAAGACCACCACATTGTCCATGGCGACCGGCCTGCTGCGCCCCGACTTCGGCACCGCGCTGGTCCACGGCGTCGACGTCTGGCAGCATCCGCTGGAGGCCAAGAAGCTGATGGGCATCCTGCCCGACGGCGTCCGGCTGTTCGACCGCCTCAGCGGTGAGCAGCTGGTCACCTACGCCGGCCTGCTGCGCGGGATGGACAGGGAGATGGTGGCGTCGCGGGTGGCGGACCTGCTCGCTGCGCTGGACCTGGCCAATGACGCGGGCACGCTGGTGGTGGACTACTCCGCCGGCATGACCAAGAAGATCGCGCTGGCGTCGGCGCTGATCCACGCCCCGCGGCTCCTGGTTCTCGACGAGCCGTTCGAATCGGTGGATCCCATCTCCGCGGCGAACATCCGCGACATCCTGGACCGCTACGTTTCCTCCGGCGGAACGGTCATCGTCTCCAGCCACGTCATGGACCTGGTCCAGCGCATGTGCGATCACGTCGCCGTCGTCGCCGGGGGCAGGGTCCTCGCCGCCGGCACCGTGGAGGAAGTCCGCGCCGGGGCCAGCCTCGAGGACCGCTTCGTCCAGCTCGTGGGCGGCCGGAACCACACGGAAGGGCTGGAATGGTTGCGCACCTTCTAAGGCTCAAGCTGACCCTGCTGCGCAACAGCGTCCGGCGCAGCCCCTGGCAGCTGGTGGGCCTCGGGATCGGCGCCCTGTATGCCCTGGGAATCGTCGTTCTCTTGGTGGTCGGGCTGTTCGTCCTGCGCGGAGTGGAGATTGAACTCGCCCAGACCGTGGTTGTCCTGGGCGGCGCCGCGGCACTGCTGGGCTGGGCCATCATCCCCGTCGCGGTCTCCGCCGCGGACATGACGCTGGATCCTGCCCGGTTCACCACCTTCGCCGTGCCCATGCCACAGCTGCTGGCAGGGCTGGCGCTCGGCGGCCTGATCGGCATACCGGGTCTCGCTACCTCGCTCGTTGCGCTCGCCACGGTGGGCACCTGGTCCCGCAGCCTGCCGGCCGCGGCTGGCGCCCTCGTGGGTGCCGTGCTGGGCGTGCTGAGCTGCGTCGTTCTCTCCAAGGTCGTGACCACGGCCACGGCCGGCCTGGCCAGCTCCCGGCGCTTCAAGGACATCAGCGCGGTCGCCTTCCTCATCCCCCTCGTGCTCACGGGTCCCATCGTGGCGGGCATCGCGAGGGGAATCGCCGCTTCGGGCGATTTCCTGACCGGCCTGGCCCGGGCCCTGTCCTGGACGCCGGCCGGGGCGGCCTTCTCGCTCGGCGGCGAGCTTGCTGCCGGGAGCTACGCGGCAGCGGCCGCGAAATTCCTCATCGCGGTGGCCACACTGGCGGGCCTGGCCCTGGCGTGGAAGCTGCTGCTGCAGCGCGCCCTGGTAACCCCGCCCTACGCCGGGACATCCAAACGGCGGACCGGCGGGGCGGGCCTGTTCGGGCTGCTCCCAGCGACACCGGCCGCTGCCGTCGCCGCGAGGTCCCTGTACTACTGGCTGCGCGATCCCCGCTACGCCGGCGCGCTCGTGGTCGTTCCGCTCCTGCCGGTGCTGTTCCTCTTCCAGGGCAGCCAGAGCGGGTTCTACGGCCCGTTCCAGTTCGTCGGGCCGCTGACGGCCTTCCTCCTGGCCTGGTCCATCTCCACGGACGTCTCCTATGACAGCACCGCCTTCGCCCTGCACGTGGCCACCGGTGTGCGCGGCGCCGACGACCGGCTCGGCCGGGCGCTGGCGTGCCTGAGCTTTGCGCTGCCCGTGGTGGTCCTCTTCAGCGTCGGGCCGTTCTTCTTTACCGGCGACTGGGACAAGCTGCCCGCGGTCCTGGGCCTGTCCCTCGGTGTCCTCTTCACCGGGCTGGGGCTGGCCTCGGTGATCTCGGCGCGCTACACCGTGAGCGTCCCGCTGCCGGGAGACAGCCCGTTCAAGAAGCCGCCGGGCAAYGTGGCCCAGACCCTCGCCGTGCAGTTCGGCGGCATGGCCTTCCTCATGGTCCTCGTGGCGCCCGAGGCGGCGCTCGTGGCCGCGCAGTTCATCACCGGCAGTTCCGTGCCGGGCTGGATCGCGCTGGTCCTCGGACCCGTGCTGGGCCTCGCGCTCTTCGCCGCCGGTGTCCGGACCGGCGGAGCATGGCTGGACCGGCGGGCGCCGGAGCTGCTGGCACAACTGGCCGTCAACCGCTGACGGGTGCATGCTGGGAGTGCGCAGACTCGAACACCAGGTAGGCCAGTAAAGGCAGGATCATGGAAGTTGTCATCCTTCCCGGCAGCAAACAGATCGCGTCGCTGGCTGCGGATGCGGTGGAGGCCCTTCTTCGCCGCAAGCCCGACGCCGTCCTGGGCCTGGCGACCGGTTCCACGCCGCTGCCGGTCTACGCCGAACTGGCGGTGCGGCACGAGCGCGGCGGCCTGGATTTCAGCAAAGTCCGCGCCTTCGCCCTGGACGAATACGTGGGACTGCCGGCCGGCCACCCGGAATCCTACCGAGAGGTGATCGCGCGCGAATTCACCGCACGGGTGAACATCAGCCCGGCCAACGTCCACGTGCCCGACGGCGGGGCGGCGGACATCCCCGCGGCCTGCCGGGCCTATGAAGACGCCATCCGCGACGCCGGGGGAGTGGACCTGCAGCTCCTCGGCGTCGGAACGGACGGCCACATCGGGTTCAACGAACCCGGCTCGTCGCTGGCGTCCCGGACGCGGATCAAGACCCTGATCGAGCAGACACGCCGGGACAACGCACGGTTTTTCGGCAGCCTGGCCGACGTGCCGCACCACGTCTTGACCCAAGGCCTGGGCACCATCCTGGATGCCCGCCACGTGATCCTGATCGCCACCGGTGCGCAAAAAGCCCAGGCCGTCCGGAACCTCGCGGAGGGCCCCGTCGCCGCCATCTGCGCGGCCTCCGTGCTGCAGTTGCACCCGCACGCCACCATCCTCCTGGACGAGGCGGCGGCGTCGTCGCTGCGGCTGGCGGATTACTACCGCCACAGCTACGACCACAAACCCGCCTGGCAGAGCCTCTAGGCGCCGCCGCCGGCATCGCGCAGGTCCGGCGGCGCCCTTCCACCGGCTAAGATGGGTGTCATGACTAGCATGACCGATCCTCTCGAAAACGATCCGATGCGCGAGCTCTCCGGAGCCGGGACGTCAACGGCCACGATCGAGCGCGAAGAACTGCGCCAGGAAGTCGAGCCCGGTGACCGGGAGCGCTTCTCGCACTATGTGCGCAAGGAAAAGATCATGGAATCCGCGCTGTCCGGTGAACCGGTCATCGCGCTCTGCGGCAAGGTCTGGACACCGGGCCGGGATCCGCAGAAGTTCCCCGTCTGCCCCGAATGCAAGGAAGTCTACGAGGGCCTGCGCCCCGGGAACGACGGCGGCAAGGGCTCCGGCGACAAGTAACGGCAATTAACGGACCAAACAAGATCCGTTAGCCGTCCCCGGACGGCGTTTCTCTATGGCGGTGCGCTCTCGCGCCCCCGATTCCTGTACTCCTGCTCTGCTGATTTTCTGCTCTCCTGCTTGCCGGTCCACGCTGTCCGGGTACTGCCCTTTGCGGGGTTCCGCCGGGTCCATCCGAAAAAGATTGGTGTTTTTGTGCTTAATTGGGTTTCTCCGTCGGCTGCAGCCATGCGCGGATGGCGGGCGCCTTAATGACAGAGACACTTTTCGGCGGACCCACGCTTCCTCCCGCTTATCCCGAGCGGGCCGCCTGGGGTACCGCCCCCAAGCTGCGCGCCTGGCAGCAGGAGGCGCTGGACAGCTACTTCAGCATCCATCCCAAGGATTTCCTTGCAGTCGCGACCCCTGGCGCGGGTAAGACCACCTTCGCCCTGCGCGTGGCGTCCATGCTCATCGACTCCGGTGTGGTCAACCGCGTGACCATCGTGGCGCCCACCGACCACCTGAAGCGCCAGTGGGCCGACGCCGCCGCCCGGGTGGGCATCGCGATCGACCCGAACTTCAAGAACGCTGACGGCCAGCACGGACGCGGGTTCATCGGCGTCGCCGTGACCTACGCCCAGGTGGCCAGCAAGCCCATGCTGCACCGGGCCAAGACCGAAGCCGCCCGCACGCTGGTGATCCTGGACGAAATCCACCACGGCGGCGAGGCGCTGTCCTGGGGCGACGGCCTCCGCGAAGCGTTCGACCCGGCGGCCCGCCGGCTGTCCCTGACGGGTACCCCGTTCCGCTCCGACACCTCGCCCATCCCGTTCGTGGAGTACGCCGAGGACCGCGACGGAATCCGGCGCTCCAAGGCCGACTACACCTACGGCTACGGCAAGGCGCTCCGCGACCACGTGGTCCGCCCGGTGATGTTCATGGCGTACTCCGGCCAAATGCGCTGGCGCACGAGCGCGGGGGACGAGATGGCCGCCTCGCTCGGGGAATCGGCCGTCACGAAGGACATCACCTCCCAGGCCTGGCGCACCGCACTGAACCCGGCCGGCGAATGGATCCCCGCCGTGCTGGCCGGTGCGGACAAACGTCTCAGCGAAGTCAGGCGCAGCGTCCCGGATGCCGGCGGCCTGGTCATCGCCACCGACCACGACGACGCCCGCGCGTACGCCGGCCAGCTGAAGAAGATCACCGGCGAATCGCCCACCGTCATCCTCTCCGACGACGCCAAGGCCTCCAGCAAGATCGAGGAATTCACCGCCAGCGAGAAGCGCTGGATGGTGGCCGTCCGGATGGTCTCCGAAGGCGTGGACGTTCCGCGGCTGTCCGTCGGCGTCTATGCCACCTCGACCTCCACCCCGCTCTTCTTCGCCCAGGCCGTGGGGCGCTTCGTGCGTGCCCGCAAGCGCGGCGAGACGGCGTCGGTCTTCCTTCCCTCGGTGCCGCAGCTGATGGCGCTGGCCAACTCGATGGAGGCCGAGCGCGACCACGCCCTGGACCGCCCGGAGAAGGAAGACAGCGACGGCCTCTTCAACCCTGAAGATTCACTCATGGACGAGGCCAACCGCGAGGAAAAGGCCTCCGACTCCCTGATGAAGGGCAAGTTCGAGGCCCTCGACTCCCAGGCCTCCTTTGACCGGGTGCTCTTCGACGGCGGCGAGTTCGGCACCGGCGGTGAGGTGGGCTCGGAGGACGAGCTCGACTTCCTCGGAATCCCCGGCCTGCTGGACGCCGAACAGGTCGGCACGCTGTTGCGCCAGCGCCAGCACGAGCAGCTGAACCGGAAGAACAGGCGCTCCCCGCAGCCGGAGGCCGCGCCCGCGGCAGCCCCGGCCGTGCCGGACCACCGGATGCTCATGGACCTGCGCACCGAGCTGGCCAAAAACGTGGCGGCCTGGTCGGCCCGCACCGGGACCCCGCACGGTGTCATCCACACCAAGCTCCGGACCGTCTGCGGCGGCCCGGCCGTCGCGCAGGCCAACGAGGAACAGCTGCAGACCAGACTGCGGAAGCTCCAGGACTGGTTCATCGGCCGGAAGTAGCCCCTCGGAGCGCAATAAAGCAGAGGGCAATAAGCAGAGCACAAAAGCACAGGGACCAGGCCGATGGCCCGGTCCCTGTGCTGTTTACTCTGCTCTGCTGTTGCTTGCGTTACTGGCCGGCGCCGCAGACCTGGCTGTAGGTCTGGCCCGCCGCGGTGTAGTCGGCCTTCATGTCCTCGAGCTTGGCGGTGTCCGGGGAGGGCTTGGCCGACTCGTCAAAGTATTCGATGATGGTCTGCAGCGGAGCCCGCAGGTCCTCGGATGCCGCCGCCTTGATGGGCCGCAGCTGGTTGGCGACCCTGGTCATGCCGGTCTTGTCCGACGTGGCCGACTGGGCGGAGACCACGGTCTTGACCCGGGCGCAGGTTTCCTCGTTGGTCAGCTGCGGCGAGGCCGAGCAGCCGGCCGCGCCGAGCAGCGCTCCGGCGGCAATCAGAACGGTCAGGGTCTTCTTCATGGTGTACTCCGGGGTTCTACGGGTCGGTCAATATTGCAAGACTGGCGATAGGGCAAGGATTTCGAGTCTACTGGCTCAGAGGACATCGACGCCGCCGAGCTCCATCTCGGCCACGGCGTCGTCCAGGTCTTCGGCAATGCCGACCGTCAAACCGCGCAGCACCGTCACGGAGTAGCCGGCCTGGACGGCATCCAGGGCCGTCGCCTTGACGCAGTAGTCCGTGGCCATCCCCACCACCACGATGTCCTCGACGTCGTGGCTCTGCAGCCAGTCGTCCAGTCCGATCGCCTCCTCATCGGCGGCGAAATCACTGGCGGCGAAGGCACTCACAGCGTCTTCGGTGCCGGTGCCGGTGCCGGATACGGGCATGGCGCCGGGCTTGCGGTCCCCGGTGGGGACGTCGTCCTCGGGGGCCAGGAGCCCTTCGAAGCCGGAGTACGCCGCGGCGAACTGACCCTTGCGGAAGTAGGCCTGGATGTGTTCGGGATCGAGATCGGGATGCAGTTCGGCCCCGCGGGTGCCAGCCACGCAGTGCCGCGGCCAGCTGTCCACGTGATCGGGTTCCTCCGAGAAATGCGCACCCGGATCGATGTGCCAGTCCTGGGTGGCCACGACGTGGTCAAACTGGCCGTGGTGGGCGTCAACGTACTCGCTGATTTCGCCGGCGAGGCCTGCCCCGCCGGGGATGGCCAGGGAACCTCCTTCACAGAAATCGTTTTGGACGTCAACGATGATCAGGGCGCGGGACATTTAGTCCTCCTCGTAGATGGTGGGGATGGCCGCTTCGCCGCGCTGGAGCCGGTTGACCACCGCGGGAAGCTCCCGCATGGTCTCCGCGTGGCGCCGGCGCGCGCGCTGGACCCCTTCGGGGCCGGTCCATCCGGGCAGGAGCTCGCCGTTCTTGACGAACTGCTGCAGCAGCGGGCGGTCGTTGCCGTCGTCCTCCGGGTGATGGCCGACGCCCACGATTTCCGCCGTGGCGGTCCCGCGCTCGTTGAGCTTGCGCAGCGCGTACTTCCGGCCGCCCTTGCTGGCTTTGTTCTTCGCGGCCTTGGCCACGGAGATGAAATCGCCGGCATCGTCGGTACGGGTGACGAGCTTGTAGACCATGCTCGCGGTCGGGGCCCCGGAACCGGTCACGAGCGAGGTGCCCACGCCGTAAGAGTCCACTGGCGCGGACGCCAGCGCCGCGATGGCGAATTCGTCGAGGTCTGAGGTCACCACGATCTTGGTGTGGTCGTTGCCGAGTTCGTCGAGCAGCTGCCGCACCCATTGGGCCTGGGCCACGAGGTCGCCCGAGTCCAGCCGGACAGCGCCCAGCTTGTCCCCGGCGAGATCGACGGCGGTGCGGACGGCCGTTTCGACGTCGTACGTGTCCACCAGCAGGGAAGTGTCCGGCCCAAAGGCGGCAATCTGCGCCTCGAAGGCCTCACGCTCGGTGTCGTGCAGGAGGGTGAAGGAATGGGCGGCCGTGCCCACCGTCTTCAGCCCGTAGCGCAATCCGGCCTCCAGATTCGAAGTGCTGTCGAACCCGGCAATGACCGCGGCCCGGGCAGCGGCGGCGGCCGATTCCTCGTGCGTCCGGCGCGATCCCATCTCGATGCACGGGCGGGTGCCGGCCGCGGAGATCATCCGGGAGGCGGCCGAGGCGATCGCACAGTCGTGGTTGAGCACGGAGAGCAGATACGTCTCCAGGATGCAGGCCTCGGCGAACGTGGACTCGACAATCAGTACGGGGGAGTTCGGGAAGTACGCCTCACCCTCCGGGTAGCCCCAGATGTCGCCGGAAAAGCTGTAATCGGCCAGGTACTCCAGTGTCTGGTCGTTGACCACCTTGGTCCGGCGCAGGTAGTCCAGTTCCGGCTCGCCGAAGCGGAAGTTCGCGATCCCCTCCAGCAGGCGGCCGGTGCCGGCCACGATCCCGTAGCGGCGCCCGTCCGGGAGCCTCCGGGCAAAGGCCTCGAAGACCGATTTGCGGTGGGCCGCGCCGGACTGCAGGGCGCCCTGCAGCATGGTCAGCTCGTAATGGTCGGTGTACAGGGACGTGCGGGGACGGTCCCAGCCGGCGGAGGTACTCACAAATTCACTCTAGTGTGCATCCCCATAGAATGGACAGATGACCCTTAGCGTTGCGCTCGGCCCCGACACGCGGGAGAGCACCCAGACCGGAACAGTGACGTCCGGCGACGTCCTGACCGCCCCGGACGTCCCCTGGAACCTCGTGATCTGGAACGATCCCGTGAACCTGATGAGCTATGTGAGCTATGTGTTCCGCAGCTATTTCGGCTACTCGGAGACCAAGGCCAACAAGCTCATGATGGAGGTCCACAAGAAGGGCCGCTCGATCGTGGCGCACGGCAGCAAGGAACAGGTGGAGCAGCACGCCGTCGCGATGCATGGCTACGGCCTCTGGGCGACGGTGGAAAAAGCCACGGGCGGCAACGCGGGCGGTTCCGGCAAAGGCAAGGGAAAACGTGGCTAAGGCATTCAAGTACGGGCTCAAGGGCATCAAGGGCTATCTGGAGCCGGCCGAGCGGGAACTGCTGCGCAGCCTTTTTGACGACGTGATCTCCATGCTGGAGCCGGAGCAGCGCGCCAACGAGGACCCGCTGGCGGCCCTGGTGGGTCTGGACACCGAAGCCCGCGAACCCTCGGACCGCGCCATGCGGCGGCTGCTGCCGAACGTGATGAAGAACGACGACGACGCCTCCCTGGAGTTCCGCCGTTACACCGAGCGGTCGCTGCGCGAAAACAAGATCGGTGCGCTGAAGGCGGCCGCCCTGAGCCTGGACCGGGAAAACCTCATCCTGACCCCGGACGACGCCCGGCACTGGGCCACCGCGCTCAATGATGTCCGGCTGGTGCTGGCCGAACGCCTCGACATCCGTGACGACGCCGACGCCGACAACGTCCACCTCATGCAGGACTGGGCCCAGGCCGAGGACGTGGAAAGCTACCTGGCGCTGGTGTACAACTTCACGACGTGGCTGCAGGAGTCGCTGGTCCAGGCCATGGTGCACTCGCTCGATGCCCGGCGCTGAGCGCGAAGGTGTGACCCATGAGACACGAGTTGCACACCACAATGTAATGGCTGCCCCGCAGGTGTTGTCCTATCCTCGAATAATCATGACTTCAGCATCGAATACGGATCCGGCAGCGACTGCTGCGGACTCCCCAGCGAGCAGCACCGCAAGTGGCCCCACGGGACCTGCGCCGGCATCAGAGCTGGCCTCGCGCCCCATCGGCGTCTTCGACTCCGGCGTCGGCGGCCTCACGGTGGCCCGGTCGATCATCGACCAGCTGCCCAACGAATCCATCCTTTATGTCGGCGACACCGCGCACGGCCCCTACGGCCCCCTTCCCATCGCCGAAGTCCGGGCCAACGCCCTCGGCGTCATGGACGAGCTCGTGGATTCCGGCGTGAAGCTGCTGACCATCGCCTGCAACTCCGCGTCCGCCGCCGTGCTGCGCGACGCCCGCGAACGGTACACAGCCCGGTACGGTATCCCCGTGATCGAAGTGATCCAGCCGGCCGTGCGGCGTGCCGTCGCGGCAACCCGAACAGGCCGGGTGGGCGTGATCGGGACCTCGGCCACGGTGGGCTCGCGCGCCTACGAGGACACCTTCGCCGCGGCCCCGGACCTGGAGATCACGTCCGTGGCCTGCCCGGCGTTCGTGCCGTACGTGGAGGCCGGGATTACCACCGGACCGGAACTGCTCGCCGTCGCGCGCGACTACCTGGCACCGCTCATTGCCGCCGGCGTGGACACCGTGGTGCTCGGCTGCACCCACTACCCGCTGCTTACCGGCGTGATCTCCTTCGTCATGGGCGAGGACGTCACGCTGGTTTCCAGCGCCGAGGAAACGGCCAAGGACGTCTACCGCGCCCTGGCCTCCCGGGGCCTCGAGCGCGCCGATGCCACGGCGCCGGAGCACAATTTCATAGCCACCGGCGACGCCGCCCAGTTTGAGCACCTCGCCCGGCGCTTCCTCGGCCCCGAGGTCCTCAGCGTCCGCCACGTGGACCACGTCGCGGCGCAGTACCCCACCGGCAGCCTCGCCCGGATCACCCCGGAGATGATCGCAGCGGCCCAGGCCGTCGCGGGCCGGCCGCGGATCTCCAACTTTGTGGGCGGACCCGCGGGCGGGGGAACACTGCTGTGAAGCTGACCATCGTGGGCTGTACCGGCTCCTTCCCGGGGCCCGGCTCGCCGGCGTCGTGCTATCTGCTGACCGCCAACGACGGCGAGCGGAACTGGAAGATCGTCCTGGACCTCGGCAGCGGGGCGCTCGGCGCCATCCAGCGCTACACGGACCTGGAGGACATTGACGCGATCTTCCTCACTCACCTGCACCCGGACCACTGCATGGACCTGTGCGGGCTCCACGTTGCCGTGCGCTGGAAGCCGGGCGGCTGGGGACGGGGCAGGATTCCGGTGTGGGGGCCGGCCGCCACGGCCGACCGGATGGCCACGGCCTACGGGCTGGACCTGGATCCGGGAATGCACGAGGAATTCGATTTCAGCAACTGGTCCGAGCGCAAACCCGTGAGCGTGGGCCCGTTCGCGGTGACGCCCTACGCGGTGAACCATCCGGTCGAGGAGGCCTACGCGCTCCGCGTGGAGGTCGCCGAGCCCGACAAGGACGGCACGCCGGTGACCCGCATCCTGAGCTACTCCGGGGACACAGACTCCTGCGTGGGCCTTGAGGACGCCGCCCGCGACGCCGACCTTTTCCTGTGCGAGGCCGCGTTCGAGGAAGGCCGCGACGACGGGATCAAGGACGTGCACCTGACGGGCAAGCGGGCGGGGGAGGCCGCCGTCGCCGCCGGGGCCCGCCGGCTGCTGCTGACCCACATTCCCGTCTGGACGTCCCCGACCACCGTCATGGCCGAGGCCAAGGACGTCTTCGGCAAGGACGTGGCCGTCGCCGTCGCGGGTGTGCACTACACCATCTAGCGCGCGCTGAGCGCCGGCGCGGCCGGGACCGGGTGAGTCGATAAGCTAAAGGCATGACTTCCCAAGCTCCCAGTGTCCCCGTCATCCGCGCCGACGGCCGTACTCCCGACCAGCTGCGCCCGATCAGCATCACGCGCGGCTGGTCCAAGCAGGCCGAAGGTTCGGCCCTGATCGAGTTCGGCAACACCCGGGTCCTGTGCACGGCCTCCCTGACCGAAGGCGTGCCGCGCTGGCTCAAGGGCGAGGGCCGCGGCTGGGTCACGGCCGAATACGCCATGCTGCCCCGGGCCACGAACACCCGGTCCGACCGTGAATCGGTCAAAGGCAAAATCGGCGGCCGCACCCACGAGATCTCCCGGCTGATCGGCCGCTCGCTGCGCTCCATCATCGATACCAAGGCCCTCGGCGAGATCACGATCGTGCTGGACTGCGATGTCCTGCAGGCCGACGGCGGCACCCGCACCGCGGCGATCACCGGCGCCTACGTGGCACTGGCCGACGCCATCCGGTTCGCCCGCGAGAAGAAGATGATCGGCCGCAACGCACAGCCCCTGATCGACACGATCGCCGCGGTGTCCGTCGGCATCATCGACGGCGTGCCCATGCTCGACCTGCCCTACGTCGAAGACGTGCGCGCCGAGACCGACATGAACGTCGTGGTGACCGGCTCCGGAAAGTTCGTGGAAGTTCAGGGCACCGCCGAGGGCGCGCCCTTCGACCGCGACGAACTGAACAAGCTGCTGGACCTGGCGCTGCTGGGCACGGAGCAGCTCGCCGCGATCCAGCGCGACACCCTGGCGGAGGCTCCGTGACGGAAACGCCACTCGCGGGCCAGCCGGAAGCCGACGGCCCGGGCCCGCGGCTCGTCCTCGCCACCCACAACAAAGGCAAGCTCCGGGAACTGCGTGAACTGCTGCGCGGCCAGGTGCCCGGGCTCGACGTCGACACGCAGGTGGTGGACGCCGGCGCCGTCGGCGCCCCCGACGTCGCCGAGACCGGCGTGACTTTCGCCGAAAACTCGCTGCTGAAGGCCCGGGCGGTGGCCGAGGCCACGGGGCTCCTGGCGATCGCCGACGACTCCGGACTTGCCGTCGACGTGCTGGGCGGAGCGCCCGGGATTTTCTCGGCGCGCTGGTCCGGCCGGCACGGCGACGACGCCGCGAACTTGCAGCTGCTGCTCGCCCAGCTGGCCGACGTGCCGGACGAGTACCGCGGGGCCGCGTTCGTGTGCGCCGCGGCGCTGGCGGTGCCGGGGTCCTCGCCCGACGGCGGCCGGGAAGTCGTGGAATACGGGCAGCTGGAAGGGACACTCCTGCGCGAGCCGCGCGGGGAGGGTGGCTTTGGCTATGACCCCGTCCTGCAGCCGAGCGGGCTGGACCGCAGCTGCGCCGAGCTCAGTTCCGAGGAGAAGAACGCCATCAGCCACCGGGGCCATGCGTTCCGGGCGCTCCTGCCGGCCATCGTCGAGGCACTGGCCGGGAAGTAGCCGGCCGGTGCCTGGGCTGCGCCGGGCACCCGAGGCCGCGCCGGCCGCGCCGGGCGTAAGACGAAGGAAGGCGCCCCGCACGGGAACTGCACCTCAAAAGTTGGAGCCCCAATTAGCGGCCGCTCTAGCCTACGGCTTGCAGGTCAGGCTTTGTGCTTCTTTTTACCAATGAAGGCTCCGTCCGCGACTCGGGCGGAGCCTTCATTGGTTCTCCCAATGATGAACTCTGGATGTTGGACTTTGTCTGCAAACCACTAGCAATCGGCTAGGTTCGGTTCATCAGTACGGGCATCCCAAGCGTCAGCGGCCCGTGTCACTGTGCGATGCGCGCCCCGCTGGTCCGGGAGACGGTCGTGTAGCCGAACCGGGAGCCCGTGACGCGGACGGTGAGCTTGGTGCCCTTGTCGGCGGTCCGGACCTTGTAGGTCGAATCCCAGGCCCCGGAGATCGGGACACCGTTGCGCAGCCAGCGGTACTTGAAGGCGGTGCCCCAGGTCCAGGTGCCCCGCTTCACGGTCAGTACGTTCCCGGCCTTGACGGTTCCGGCAATCGTCGGCGTGGCCGACGTCAGGGGCAGACCCGCCACCCTCGCCGAAGCGGTGAGCGTCTGGTACTTGCCGCCCGTTGCAGTCGGGTTCACACTGACCGAGAGCTTCTTGCCGGCGTCGGCTTTCGCCAGGACGTAGCTCCAGCCGTAGGCCCCGGCGATCGGGGCGCCGTCGCGCATCCACAGTACATCCGATTCGACCCGGTCATACCAGGGGTCCGGAGTCAAGGTCACCTTCGACCCGACGGTCAGGGTCCCGCGAATGGCCCGCGTCGACTCACGCGCGGTCACGGGCTTGGGTGCGGTGACTTTTACCCAGGCGGTGGTGTAACCGGGGGCGGAGGCGGTCACGAGGACGGTGAGGGTCCTGCCGACTTGGGGCGTGTCCGGGGTGAAAGTCGGGCCGCTGACCGGTTTCTCCACGCCTGGGACCACCCAGTCGTAGGTGACGGTCAGTTTATCGGCCGGTATGGACCAGGTGCCGGCCGTCACCTTCATCACAGAGCCGGTCACGGCGGTCCCGGTCACGACCGGCTTGGTGATATTCGTCAGCTGCTTCAGCTCCACCCCCGCGGCCGCCGGCACAGCCACGCGGTTGGAGTAGGGGTGGTTGCCGTCGTATCCAAGTTCGTCGGTCCTCAGGACCAGGGTGTGGCCCTGATCCGCGGCCGTGATCGTGTAGGTCAGCCCGGTGGCTCCGGCAATCGCGACGCCGTCGCGCAGCCACGTGTAGTGGTGTTCGAACGGTCTGAAAGACCAGGGAACATCATCAGCGCCGGTGAGGACGTCCCCCAGGCCGGTGCCGCCGGTGACCACAGTGGCGGGAGTCGGGTCGTAGTTAGAAACGTTTTCCGGTTTGGAGGTCCCGGTGGCCGGATTGAACCCGGGAGCGTGGCCGGTGACCCGGACGCTGAGCAGCCCCGTCGGACCCCAGCCCGTCGTGTCGAACATTTCCGCGGTGGCACCCGGGATGGGCTTGCCGTCGCGGAGCCACTGGTACTGGAGCCGGATGACCGGAGCGCCCCTGAAAATCCCCCCACCGTACACGAGCACGCCGGGCATATCCGGGTTGGTGCTCGGTGTACCGAAACTAACGTTCTCCGCGACGAGAGACGGGACGGCGCCGCCGGCGTTCGTGACGGGGGCGGTTATGGCGGACTGCAGGGTCGTCTTTGCATAGCCCGGGGCCGCCGCCGTCGTCTTGACCCGGATGCCCTTGCCGAGGTCCGCCGTGGTGAGCAGGTAGGTGGGGCCGGTGGCGCCCGGGACGGGCACATCGTTGCGCAGCCACTGGTGCGTCAGCGTCGCGTCCGCGGGATCCCAGGCACCGTCAACAACGGTCAGGGTGCTGCCGGTCTGGAGGGCACCGCCGATGCCGGGGCTTCCGTTTTTGCCGGGCACTACGGCGCCGCTGACCTGCACCGGGTACGGATGCCCGTCCGGTGCCGCGCAGAATCTGACGGAGTCGACCACCGGGCCGCAGGGATCGGCCGGGGCCGGCGGGATGGCATGCATGAGCTCATCGGCCTGGGCCGGAACGGCGAGGCCGGCCAGCGATAGCGCGGTTAGCGAGAGCGCGGTAACCGCCCCGGCGATGCCGAGGCGGATAGTCTTCTTCTTCAATTTTCCCCCAGTCTTTGAGCCGGCTCCCCGGCTCCCCCGTCGCCGACTATAGTGCCCAGACACCGTTTCGACAATGTTTGCGCAGGTCAGGGCTACGGTGAGGACTGTCCGTAGCTGGTTTCTGCAACGGAACGGCAGGTGGTCCTGGATCAGGCCGGGTGGTGGCCAGGCGGCATTGAACCGCACCTTCCAAATCTAGACTCCTACCTTCAAGTCCAACTTTTGGGGTGCAGTTCACCCGGTGGGGAGCCTTGCTTATTGACTGCTGCGCCTACCGCGGCACAGGACTATTGGGACCTGGGCTACGGGGTCCGGCGCTCTTCTTCCGGCTCGTGCTCCTCGATGAATTCGTCCACGACGTCGGTGCCGTACTTCTCGGCCTGGCGCTTGGCGATCCTGCCGCGGACCACCTCGACGCCGATCGGGATCACGGAGATGAGCACGATGGCGATGAAGATGATGTCCAGGTTGTCCTTGACCCACGGGACCTTGTCCCCGAGCAGGTAGCCGAGGAGCGTGACGCCGCCGCCCCACAGCACCGCGCCGATCACGTTGTAGGTGAAGAACTTGCGCTTGCTCATCTGCGCGACGCCCACAATCACCGGGACGAAGGTGCGGATGATCGGGACGAACCGGGCCAGGATCAGGGCCTTGCCGCCGTGCTTTTCGAAGAACGCATGCGCGCTTTCCACGTTTTCACGCTTGAACAGCTTGGAATCGGGCTTGTTGAACAGGGCGGGTCCCGCCTTGGACCCAATCAGGTAGCCCACCTGGTTGCCGATGATCGCGGCGACGATGATGAGCGCGGTCAGGACCCAGATGTTGACCTGGATGGTGCCGGTGGCCACGAGCAGCCCGGCCGTGAACAGCATGGAGTCGCCGGGCAGGAAGAAGCCGATCAACAGCCCGGTCTCGGCAAAGATGATGCCGCAGACAAGCAGGACCACCCACGGCGCGAAGGCCGGATTCGCCAGGAAAACCTGCGGGTTGAGCCAGTCGGGCAGGAGGGAGGCCAGCTGCGGCTGGACGGGGCCGGCGCCACCAAGGGCGGACACGGCGAGGTCGCTCATTGCTATTACGTTCACCCGTTAAGGGTACTTGACGGCCGCCGGCCGGCCCCGGCGGCCGGTCCGGTGCGGGCGGCGCCGCCCGCGGACGGTAAAGTTGGGCCGTGGCTTTGGACTTTACGGCGATCGACTTTGAGACTGCGAACGGCTTTCGCGGTTCGCCGTGCGCTGTTGGCCTGAGCAAGGTCCGCGGCGGCGTGGTCGTCGAGGAAGCCTCTTGGCTGATGAGGCCGCCGGAAAACCATGACACCTTCGACCACCACAACGTGCGGATCCATGGCATCCGGCCGGACCAGGTGGCGGGACTGCCCCGGTTCGGGGAGCTGTTCCCGGAGATCGGCGCTTTCATCGGCGGCGACGTGCTGGCGGCCCACAATGCAGGGTTCGATCTCGGTGTGATCCGCTCCGGCCTGGAAGTGTCCGGGCTGGCCGGGCCCGCCTACGACTACGTCTGCACGGTGATATTGTCGCGGCGCTGTTACTCCCTGGTGTCCAATTCGCTGCCCTATGCAGCCGAGGAAGCCGGCGTCCCGCTGGTCAACCACCACGATGCCGCCGAGGACGCACGGGCCTGTGCCGGCATTCTGATCGACATCGCCGCCCGCAACGGGGCGGCGAGCATCGCCGAACTCTATCTGTCGCTGGGCCTGACGGTGTCGCACCAGCCGGCGTTCGACCCCCGGCGCGACCCGCTGTCCAAGGCCACCCTGGCCGCGCTGGAGGCGCTCGCCGGGGGAACTGCCGGCTCGCCTCCGGGCCGGCGGTTCGTTGCCGGGTGGCCGGAGGAAGGCCCCAACCCGGTCCCCAACGCCGCCGCCAGCCCCGACCACCCGCTGTTCGGCCAGACCGTCGTGTTCACTGGCGAGCTGGCAATTCCCCGCCCCGTTGCCAAGGTTCGCTCCGCAGAGCTCGGCGCCAGGCCTGAAAGCCGGGTCACGGCCCGCACCACCGTCCTGGTGGTGGGCGACGGGTTCGTGGCCGCGGACCTGCGCTCGGGCCGGTTGACCGGTAAGGCACGCCGCGTCCTGGAACTGCACGAACGCGGGCAACGGATCGAAGTCTTGTCCGAGGGCGAGTTCCTCCAGATGGTCGGCGGACACGTGGCCGCAGCACCCTTCTGAATCGGTCGTGCCTGAACCTACAGTCACATGGCGCAACAATCATTCCAGCCACGGCGCTCCCGCTCGTAGCCTTGGCGGATGAGCAAACCCACGGATGCACAGGCCCCTGCAGTTCCGTCGGAATCAATGCCGGCGAATGAAGTGCCGGCGACGTCAGTGCTGCCGACGCGGGGCATTGACTGGCGGCGGGTGTTCGCGTTTCCGAACCCGGTGAACGAGTACGCCGCCCGCATCACCGCCGCCCTGGTGGTGGCGCTGTCCGCCGTGACCCTGCTGACCGGGTTCGGCTGGGGGCTCGCCGTCATCGCGGCCGGGTTCTGGCTGCGCGTGCTGTTCGGCCCCCGAATCTCGCCCCTGGCCCAGCTCTCGGTCAAGGTCCTGACGCCCTGGCTTGGGCGGACCCGCCTCGTTCCCGGTCCGCCCAAGCGGTTCGCCCAGGGCATCGGCGCCGCCGTGTCGACGGCGGCCGCGTTGCTGCTGGCTGCCGGCCTCGCGCCGGCGGCGTGGGTGCTGCTCGCAGTCCTGATAGCCGCCGCGTCCCTTGAGGCGTTCGCCGGGTTCTGCCTCGGCTGCACCATTTTCGGCTTCCTGCAGCGCCGCGGGCTCATCCCCGCGGATGTCTGCGAAGCCTGCAACAACATCTCACTCCGGGGCGCCTAGGAACTGCTCGCCTGGGACCCGGTGCCCGCCGAAGCTACGAGCCGGTGACGGCCGCCAGCCGTGAGGCCATGCCCCGGATGACCTCCGGCCCCTGGAGCGCCGCCAGCCAGTCCGCCGGCAGGCAGCGCTCGCCGTAGAACGCGCCCAGGATGTTCCCGGCGATCGACGCCGTCGAGTCGCTGTCCCCGCTGTGGTTCACCGCCACCGCGATTGCGGCACGGAAATGGGCCTGGGCGGCGTCGGCCCCGGCACCGCCGGCGGTGGCACTGACGGCTTCCGCCGTCCCTGTTTCTGTACCGGTTCCCGGGGCTGTGGCCAGCACAGCGTACAGCGCAACGGCGAGGGCTTCCTCGGCCACCCACCCCTCGCCGAGTTCGCCGACCAGGTCCTCGGGGCCGAGCACGTCTCCGCCGCCGGGCACGTCACCGGCCAACCGCAGGGCCGTCTCCAGCCGTGCCACCACCTCCGGGTTCGGATCTTCACCCTTGCGCAGGACGCCGCCGAGCAGGTGTCCGAGGGCCGATTCCGCCGCTTCGCGCAGCCCGCGGCCGGAGGACAGGGCAAGAATGAGCAGGCTGAAAACTCCGGCGCTCTGCCGTGCCGCGGGATGGCCATGGGTCAGGGACGCGGCATCGGCACTGAGCTTATAGACCGTTTCGGGTTCGAGGTGGGGGATCAGGCCGAACGGCGCCGACCGCATCACGGTGCCGCAGCCCTTCGAATCCGGATTAACCGGCCGCTTCACGGTACCCATCTCGCCCGTGGCGAGTCCGCTCAGGCATGCGTTGCCGGGCGAACGCCGGCTCTTCAGAACATCCTGGGCATCGATCCAGCGAGGCGGCTGGAACGGGGCCGACGCCGGCACCGCGACGCCCTGGGTGCCCAGCCAGCGCAGGTACGCGAGCCACAGGCACGCGTTGATGTCCGATGCGACGCCGTCGTTGGCCCATTCCAGCGCCTCGAGGAGGCCGTCTGCGGTGTACAGCGTCATTTGCGTGTCGTCCGAAAAGGGGCTGCCGGCGTCGAGCGCGGAAAAATCCTGCAGGCCGGCGGGGCCGAACCGTGCGCGGATGGCGGATATGTCGTCGAACTCGACGGCGTAGCCCAGCGAATCGCCGAGCGCGCCGCCCAGCAGGCAGCCGTGGATGCGCGAGCCGTGGGAAGGGGCGGGGGAGTGTGGCTGGCCGGGTGTTGGGGCGGGTGCGGGGCTGGTCCCGGGCTCGGTGCTCATGCCCTCAAATTTACCCGGCGCCGCACCGCACTCCGCAATGCCGCCGACCCGCGTCCCCTGTACCTAATGACTTCGGCGGCGGATGCGGAAGGCCGGTAGGGTGCTGTTAGGACCCGTCCAGCGGTCAGGCGAGGCAAACGCCGGCGGCGGATCGCCGGGCAGCGGAGGAAACGAATGCGCGAACCAGCGTGGCGGAAGACCGGGACCACCCCCGATTACAGGTTCTCCCTGGCCAACGAGCGGACGTTCCTGGCCTGGATCCGCACGTCCCTGGCCCTGATTGCCGGAGCCCTGGCGATCGACCAGCTGGCCCCGGAGATCGCGCCCGGACCCGTGCGGATCGCGTTGTGCGTCATCCTCGCGTTCCTCGGCGCGGGCCTGGCCGCCCTGTCCTACCACCGGTGGGGGCTCATGGAGGCTGCCATGCGGAACAACAGGGAGCTGCCGTTCTCCGGGGTGATGCTGGTGATGACCATCGGCGTCGCGGCCGCGGCCCTGGTTTTCGCCATTCTGGTCCTGGTGGCGCGGTGAGCCCTGAGGCGGCCCGTGACCCCGGACTGCAGCCCGAGCGGACATCCCTGTCCTGGCGCCGGACCCTGCTGGGCCTCATCGTGGCGGACCTGCTGATCTGGCGAAGCTGGGCGCTCGCGGGGTCCCGGGGCGGCATTGCCGGTCCCGTTGATTTCCTTGGTCTCTGCGCGCTGGCCGCCATGGCCGCGACGCTGGTCCTGGGCGTGTGCGTGCTGGTCCGCGGGCGGGAGCTCCGGCGGTCCAACGCCGCGCCGCCGGCTGCGCTGCTGCGCTGGGCCGCCGTCGCCGTCGTGGCCCTGGCCGCCAGTGCCGTGGCCGCGGTGGCCCTGGGGCGCTAAGCCGGGCGCGCTAAGCCTGAATCCAGCCAACATCCAGATTCCGCTGGCAGACTGCTGGCGGACCATTCTCCGGGCGGCCCAGGCCGCATTCGGACCACCGCCCGGCGGGCCGGTGACGGCGCAACTGCAGCCCCCGGCCGCGCCGCCACCAGCAAAGGAATCCTGACCATGACCCTGCTTGTGCCAGCCCGCGAATCCGTTGGCGTCCAGTCACCGGCCGCGAGCGACGTTTCGCCCCGACCCCGGCTCATGGCCCGGCTGTCCGCCGAGGCGCTGGGGACCCTGATCGTCGTGGTCGCAGGTCTGGGCGTGCCGCTTTTCACCATTCCGCAGTCGAGCCCGCTGCCCGCGGCACTGGCTGCCGGCCTGGCGCTGACGGCCGCGATGCTGGCCGTCGGGTACGTCTCAGGCGGCCACTTTAACCCCGCCGTCACGGTGGGCCACGCCATCTCCGGCCGGATCCGGCTTGCCGACGCCGCCGCCTACATCGGCGCCCAGCTTGTCGGCGCCGCGCTCGGGGCCGTCGCCCTGTTCGGCGTCCTGCGCACCGTTCCGACCATTGATGACTCGCAGGCCGCATTCGCCACCGTGGCGGCCGGATTCGGCGAGCACTCGGTCATCCAGGTGCCCATGGCCGGCGTCCTGCTCGTGGAGGTCCTAGGCACGGCTCTGCTCGTGGCCATATTCCTTGCTACGACCGCCAGCCGGAATCCCGCCAGGGCGGCTGCCCCCTTCGCGGTCGGCCTGACGACGGCGATGCTCCTGCAGTTGGGCCAGGCCCTCGGCAATGTGCCGTTCAACCCGGCCCGGGCAACGGCGTCGGCCCTCTTCAGCGGCCCGGATGCGCTCGGGCAGCTGTGGCTCTTCTGGGTGGCACCGGTGGTCGGTGCGGCCATCGCCGGGCTGGTTTTCCGCGGCTTCGCCCAGACCACTGCCAAGCCTGGCCAGGCCACTGCCCACGCCGACGGAGCGCCAACGGACGCCGGCTTGAACGATGCCGACTCCGGTGACGCTGACTTCGATGCCGCCCCCGCCGCCTCCGCGTCCGCTTCGGCCGCCCCCGCCGGCGAGGACGAGGCCCGCAGCTTCTTCGACCGCAAGGGTGGAAAGTAACCACGCCTGACCACCTATAACCTCCGTCACCCTCACGGGGTGGTGGCGCAAGAGTGTCGGTGCCAGCCGATACCGTAGGAATATGCGGTTATTGCACACCTCCGACTGGCACTTGGGCCGGTCCTTCCACGGCATCGGCATGCTGGACGCCCAGCGCGCCTTCATCGACCAGCTGGTGACCTTTGTCCGGGAAGAGAGCATCGACGTCGTCCTCATCGCTGGGGACGTCTATGACCGCGCACTGCCGGGAGTCGACGTCGTGGGCCTGCTGGATGACGCCCTGGTGCGCCTCACCGGGGCCGGCGCCGAAGTTGTCCTGACCAGCGGCAACCACGACTCCGCCATCAGGCTGGGGTTCGCGTCGCGGCTGCTTGAGCGCGGGGGAGTGCATTTGCGCACGCGGCTGAACGAACTGGACGTTCCCGTACTCTTTCCGCTCGGGGGCGACGCCGTGAACGATACAGAGCCGGTGCTGGCCATTTACGGGATCCCCTGGCTGGAGCCCCGGCTGGTCGCCGAGCAGCTGGGCGTCGAGACCGCGAGCCACTTCGAGGTCACACGCGCCGCCACCGAACGGATCCGTGCCGACGTGCAGCACCGGAGTCAGACCCGGACCGTCCATTCGGTGGTCCTGGCGCACACCTTCGCCAGCGGCGGCATCAGCTCCGACAGCGAACGGGATCTGAGTATCGGCGGCGTCGGCGCGGTCCCGCTGGATCTCTTCGACGGCTTTGGCTACACGGCCCTGGGCCACCTGCATGGCCGACAGCAGCTCTCCCCGGCGGTGCGCTACTCCGGCTCTCCGCTGGCGTACTCCTTCTCGGAAGCGAAGCACACGAAGGGCAGCTGGCTCGTGGAGGTCGACGCCGAGGGAATCGGTGGGGTGCAAGAGGTGCACTGGGACGCACCCCGGACCCTTGCCGTGCTTCGCGGAAAGCTGGCTGACCTCCTGGAGTCGGAGGACTTCGCCTGGGCCGAGGCCGCCTATTGCCAGATCACGCTGACGGACGAGGCCCGCCCGGCACAAGCAATGGACCGCCTGCGGGCACGGTTCCCCGACACCCTGGTGCTCGGTTTCGATCCCGATGGTCCCGGCGCGGCACCGAAAGCCAGCTACAGCAGCCGGCTTGCCGAAGCCGAGGATGACCTCTCTGTCTGCTGCGGATTCCTCGACCACGTCCGCGGTCGGCCCGCATCCGACGCCGAGGCAGCTGTTCTCGCTGAGGCGCTCGACGCCGTGCGCCTGGAAGGGGTATCCCTGTGAGGATCCACCGCCTTGAGATTTCCGCCTTCGGCCCGTTTGCCGGCACGGAGCGGATCGACTTCGACCGCCTGAGCGCACACGGGCTGTTCCTGCTCAACGGCGCCACCGGCGCGGGCAAGACCAGCGTCCTGGACGCCATCTGTTTCGCCCTCTACGGATCGGTTCCCGGCGTCCGGCAGGACGGGAAACGGCTACGCAGCGACCACGCGGAGGCCGCGGCCGAGCCGCGCGTCACCTGTGAGTTCTCGGCCAAGGGCCGGCATTTCGAAGTCTCCCGGTCACCCGCCTGGGACAAGCCGAGCGCCCGGGGCAGGAACGGCTTCACGCTCCAGCAGGCCAACACGCTGCTGCGCGAACGCATCGACGGCGCGTGGGTGGAGAAATCCGGCCGGAATGATGAGGCCGGAGCCGAGATCGCCGACGTCCTGGGCATGAACCGGGACCAGTTCACGCGCGTGGTCATGCTGCCGCAGGGCGATTTCGCGGCTTTCCTGCGCTCCAAGGCCTCTGACCGTCTGGAGCTGCTGCAGAGCCTTTTCGGCACCCAGCGCTTTGAAGCCGTGGAACAGGAACTGTCCCGGCAGGCGCAGACCGCCAAGGCCGAGGTCGCCAGCCTCAGTGCGAAGCTGGACCTGCTGCTGGCGCAGGCGGAGGCCGAAACTGCGGCGCTCGAACTCGAGCCCGACGGCGCCCCCGGCAGGGACGAGCCCGATGCCCTGTTGGCCTGGCTCGACGGCGCCGCGGCAACCGCCGCGGAAGGCCGGCGGACCGCCGCCGCGGCAGCCGAGAAGCAGGCCGCCGAACATACCGCCCTGTTGGAGGCCGCCAACGCGCGGGCAAACCGCCACGCCAAGCTTGCCGCCGCGGAACTGCGGCGGATTGACGCCGACGCCGCCGCCCCCGTCCTGGCGGGCAAAGCCGTCACACTGGGCCTGCACCGCCAGGCCGAAGTGCTCGGCGGCCAGCTGCAGGCCGTCGAAAGCGCCGCGGCAGCCGAGGACCTGGCAGGAACGGCCCTGCTGGCGGCCGCGCGGCAGCTGCGGTCCGCGGCAGCCACAGACCCGGAGCTCGCCGGGCAGGACCTCATCCACGCAGGGGCTGGGGGCGCTGCCGACGGCGTTGCCGACGACGCCGCGGACCCCGTCCGTGCGGGGAATGCCGCCATGTTGGACAGCGCGGCCGTCCGGAGCACTCTCGCCCGGCTGCGGTCCCTGTATGCCGTGCTCACCGAACGCCTGCCCGACGAATCCCGGTTCACCGGACTCTCTGACCGCGGCAGCCGGCTGCGCCTGGAGTTGCAGGAGCTGGAAACCGGACGGCTGACCGGGGCCGCCGCCCTGGACGCCCTGCGCACTGAGTCGGCGGCCCTGACCGCCGGAATCCGCCCCCTCGAGGAGCTGGCCGCGGAAGTCCAGCTGCGCACCAAGGAGGCCACGGCAGCTGACGAACTCGTGACCATCGTTGGCCGCTTCCTCGCGGCCGAGGCCGGGTGCACGGCAATCGCCGCGCAGCACGCCGCGGCCCGGAACGTGCACCAGGACCGGAGGCAGCACTGGCTGGACCTTCGTGAGCAACGGCTCACGAACGCCGCCGCCGAGCTCGCCACCCAGCTCCTGGACGGAGTTCCATGTCCCGTCTGCGGCAGCCCGGAGCACCCGGCGCCCGCCCCCGCGGCAGCCTCTGCCCTGGCCGTCGCCGAGGCCGAGAAGGCCGCGCAACTGGCCAGCGACACGGCAGAAGAGGCCCTCGCGGCCCTTGGACGCGAGCTCGCCGACGCCGAGCAGAACGTCGCCGTCCTGGCGGCCCAGGGCGGCAGCACACCTCCCGGGGAAGCCCGCGAGGAGGCGGCCCTGGCCCGGGAACGGGCCGATGACGCCGCCCGCGCTGCCACGGACCTTGCCGCCAGCCGGGCCCGGCTGGCAGAGCTCGAAGCGGCCATCGACGCCGCGGACCGGGCGCAGGCCGAGGCCGCCTCCGGCATCGCCCAAACGCAATCGACCATCACCGAAATCGACGGACAGGCAGAGGCCCTCGAACACGCCCTGGACACGCTGCGCGCCGGCCACGCGACTCTCGAACAGCGGATCGCCGCCCTGACGTCCACGGCGGCGGTCCTGGAGCACGCCGATGCCGCCCAGTCCGCCCTCGACCAGGCCGCCGCCCGCACCGCGGAGGYACGCCGGCACCTTGAACAGGCCCTCCCTGGGGCCGGATTCAGCACCGAAACCGCGGCGCGGGAAGCGCTGCTGCCAACGCCGGTGGCAACAAGTCTCGAAACGGCCATCCGGGCCGGACAGGATGAGGCCGCCAGGATCCAGGAACTGTTCGCCGGCGAAGACCTCGCCCTGGCGGCAGCCGAGCGGGCCGCCGGGGACGTCGTCCGCGATGACGCCCTCGCAGCGCTCAGGACTGAATCGGCGGCGGCTGAACGCAAAGCCCGGGAAGCTGTGCTTGCGGCCGGGCTGGCGGAAAACTCGCTGCGGACCCTCGGACGCATCGCCGGTGACTACGCGGACCTCGCCGCCGCCGGCAGGGAGCCGCGGGACCGGGCCGCGCTGCTCACCGCCGTGGCCGACGCGGCCAAGGGCGGCGGAGACAACACCTACCGCATGAGCCTGAACAGTTACGTCCTCGCCGCCCGGCTCGAGCAGGTGGCCGTCGCCGCCTCCGAACGCCTGATCGGCATGAGCGATGGCCGCTACACGCTGCAACACACCGACGCCAAGGCAGCACGCGGCGCGAAGTCCGGCCTCGGCCTGGAAGTCGTGGATGAGTGGACCGGCCAGCGCCGGGACACCGCCACCCTCTCTGGGGGAGAGTCCTTCATGGCCTCACTTGCGCTGGCCCTCGGACTGGCGGACGTCGTGCAGCACGAGTCCGGCGGCGTCGACATCGAGACTCTCTTCGTGGACGAGGGCTTCGGCAGCCTCGACGAACAGGCGCTGGAACAGGTCATGGACGCCATCGAAGGCCTCCGCGACGGCGGCCGGGTGGTGGGGCTCGTGAGCCATGTCGCCGAAATGAAGCAGCGCATTGGCACCCAACTCCAAGTGGTCAAGGGCCGCAGCGGCTCCGCCTTGCACATCAGCGACGACACCCGGGTCTGAGCCCTTCTCTGGGATCCGTCCCGTTGCCTCTCTGGGAACCGGCCCTGGGACCCGTCCCGGGGCCTGGTCCCGGGACGGCGGTTACGGGATCAGGTATCATTGATCTGTTACCGGGTCGCGCGCATCGGGAGGAGGGACGATGCGCACTATTTGAGCGAATCCGGAAACCATGAACCCTTCACCGTCTTCTTTGGCGTCTACTCTTGACGCCCCAATTTCGACCGACGCCCAGGCTACGCCCGCCGCCCGGCCGTCCGCCGCAGTGCAGGCCCCTGCCCCCGCCAAGGGCGGCCGCTACGCGCAGCTGCCACTGCTGGCCGGCCGCAGCTTCATCCCACTGGGGCTCTTCGCCCGCCTGCCGCTGGCCATGCTCACTGTCGGCGCGCTGACGCTCGTCACCGCCGTCACAGGCTCCTACGCCGTAGGCGGCGCCGCAGCCGGCGCCGTCGGCATCGGTTCCGCACTGGGTGCCCCCGTCCTGGGTGTCCTCGCTGATCGGCTTGGCCAGCGCGGCGTCCTGCTCGTGTCCGCCATCGCCAACACCGTGGCCATCGTTGCCCTGATCCTCACGGCATACCTCATCCCCGGGGTCCATGACCTTGCCGCCGCCGTCCCCGTGCTGGCCGCGGCCTTCGTGGCCGGGGTGAGCTGCCCGCAGGTCGGTCCGCTGGCCCGGGTCCGTTGGATGGCGCTGACATCCCGGACGTCCGGGGCCGGAGCCCGTGCGGGCGGAAACTCCGCGGACCTGGACACCGCCCTTTCCTATGAGAGCACCGCGGACGAGCTCACCTTCGTGCTCGGCCCCGCACTCGTCGGTATCCTCGCGAGCTTTCTCGCACCGTGGCTGCCGCTGGCCCTGGCCGCGGCACTGACTGTTGTCCTCGTGCCCGCCTTCGCCGTCCACCCCACGAACCTTGCGGTGGTCCGCACAGCGCGGCGCCGGCCCGCCGGACCGGCAGCAGGACTGTCAGCCGGTCTGGCTCCGACAGCGGCGGGGGACGGCCGCGGGGACACCCGCACGGCAGCCCAGCGCGCCAGGACCTTCGCCGCCGTCGCCCTTCCCGTGCTGGCGATGGTGTGCATGGGCACCTTCTTCGGCTCCACCCAGACAGCGCTGAGCTCGTTCTCCGCCAGCTTCGCCACCTCCGAGCTCGCGGGCCTGCTCTACGCCGTCATGGGCCTGAGCTCTGCGGCGGCCGCCCTTTCGGTCGCGTACTGGCCCCGCCGCTTCACCGTCAACGCCCGCTGGATTGCGTGCGCGGCCCTCATGGCCGGCCTCGCATCACTGTTGTTGCTGCCCTCGACGGCGCTGCCCATGGTCCTTGTGCTGCTGGTCCTTGGCCTGCCGGTCGGGCCGCTCATGGTCACCGTCTTCGCCATCGGCGGCCTCGTGGCCCCGGCCGGAAAGCTCGGCACGGTCATGACAGCCCTGGCCAGCGGCATCGTGGCCGGCACCGCGATCGGATCCTCGATCGCCGGACAGCTGGCCCAGAACTTCGGGTATTCGACGGCGTTCCTCGTTCCGGTGTGCGCCGCTTCGGCGCTGTTCCTGCTGGGAACGGCCGCCGCCGTCGTACTCCGGCAGCGCGGAAAGAAGGCGGCGCCCGCCGCCTAAGCCCCCGCTAACCCGCCGTTGCGCTATCACTTTTGGTCCCTAAAACGGCGCCAGAACGACATCTACTGATAGGGCATCGGCGGGAAGGGGGCGACGGCGGCCGGGGCCCTGTGGGGGCTTAGCCCAGCTGCGCCTCGATGCGACGCGCCGCCTCCGTCAGGGCCGCGGCGACCTCGTCCGGATCCTGCGCGGCGCGGATGTAGACGACGGCGAGGGCGGCCGGCCGGCCGCCCGGCACCCGCAGCGGCACCGCGATCGAGGACACACCGGCGATCACTTCGTCATGGCTTGCGGCAAAGCCGCGGCGCCGGGCCTCCGCCGCTTCGGCCCGGTACGGGATGCCCGGAACCAGGGCCCGCCACTCCTGTTCCAGGAAGGCGGACTGGATGGCGATGCCCGGCGCCCCGGCGCTGATGGGATGCCGCGACCCCGGGTGCTGCACCACCGCGGCGCCGCTGTGCCGCGGGTCCACCGTCACCAGCGTCACGCACTCCTCCCGGTCCCAGACCGCCACGAAGGCGCTCATGGTCAGGGTGTTGGCGAGCTGGGTCAGTTCCGGCAGGGCCGCCGACTGGAGGTCGCGGGAGACCCCGCGCGCCAGGACGGCCAGACCCGGGCCCGGCTGGACGCGGCCGCCGTCGTCGCGCACCAGCAGTGAATGGTCTTCCAGGGTGCGCAGGATCCGGTAGGCCACGGAGCGGTGGACGCCCATGGCATCGGCGAGTTCGGCAATGGTGAGTGGCTGCTCCGCCTCGGCGAGGATCTCCAACGCCCTGATGCCGCGGGACAGCGTCTGGGACGGGGAAGCCTGGGCGGTGCCGGCGTTCGGGGTCATGGGGTCCATCCTAGGGGCGGGGTCGCTGGACGCCGGGCGCGCCGGGCAACCCTTGTATTCCGGCTCACGGTCCGCTAGCGTTCTATATGGGAACTACTTGTTCGATTATAGAACACACCCCATCCAAAACACAGGTCACTCAATTCACGGGTCAGCCAAACCACAGCCGAGGAAGACCGCAACGAACGCAAGGGATCAGTGATGATTGCCAAGCCACGCGACCACGCCGGGGGTGTCCAGGGCCAGGGCGCGCTGTCTGCCCCGCGGGCCAACCACTTCCGGGGCAGCCTCGGCAGGTTTGCCACCGGCGTCGCGATCGTGACCTTCGACGGGGTCACGAAGCGCCACGGCATCACCGTGAACTCCTTCACCTCGGTCTCGATGGACCCCCCGCTGGTTCTGGTGAGCATCGCCCGCACTGCCAAGGCCCACGATGAACTCGCCGGCCGGCCTTTCACCGTGAATATCCTCGGCGCCGAGCAGCGGTACCTGGCCATGCACTTCGCCGGCCGGCCCGGCCCCGAACCGCTGTGGGTGGAGGGGGACACCGCGCCGCGGCTGTCCAACGTCCTCGCCTATTTCGAATGCAGGCCCTGGGCGGCGTACGACGGCGGCGACCACACCCTGTATATCGGCGAGGTGGTGGACTTCAACTACCGCAACGGCGATGCCCTGGCGTTCGCCAACGGCACCTTCACCACCATCCCGGAAAGCCTGCTGGGCATGGAGGACCTGCTCTAGCGCCGCGCCACATCCATTCACCACAGCTCAGCTCAACGACGACTGGAGGAAGACCAATGGGCATCCGCACCGGACGGCAGTACCTGGACAAGCTCAACGCCATGACCCCGCATGTGGTGATCGACGGCGAGGTGGTCAGCGAGAAGATCGCCGAGCACCCGGCTTTCCGCAATGTGGCCCGCTCCTACGCCGGGCTCTTCGACATGCAGCACGACCCGAAGTACCAGGACGCGCTCACCTACACCTCGCCCAGCACCGGGGATCTGGTCAACGCCTCCTTCCTGGTGCCGAAGACCATCGAGGACCTCCAGCGGCGGCGCCGCGCCATCTCCACCTGGGCCGAGTCCTCCAACGGCTTCCTTGGCCGCTCCGGGGACTACATGAACTCCGCGCTCACCGCGCTGGGCACGGCGGGGGAGTGGTTCGCGCAGGCGGATCCGAAGTTCGGCGAGAACATCCGCAACTACTACGAATGGGCCCGGGAAAACGACATCCTCGCCACGCACACGCTCATCCCGCCGCAGGTGAACCGCTCGGTCTCCGGCTCGGAGCAGCTCGGCGGGCAGCTCTCGGCCCGGATCGTGGAGGAGCGAGAGGACGGGATCGTCATCCAGGGCGCACGCATGCTCGCCACCATTGCCCCGATCGCAGACGAGCTCCTCGTGTTCCCGTCCACGGTCCTGCGGGGCACCCCGGAGGACGCGCCCTATTCCTACGCGTTCGCCATCCCCAACGATGCCCCGGGCCTGCGCTACCTCTGCCGCACCTCGCTGTACAACGGCGGCAGCACCCACGACGAGCCGCTGGCCTCCCGCTATGAGGAGATGGACGCCGTCGCGGTCTTTGACCACGTCTTCGTGCCCAACGAGCGCATCTTCATGCTCGGCCACCCGCAACTGTGCAACAGCTTCTACACCGAAACCGGTGCCGGCGCGCTCATGACCCACCAGGTGGTCACCCGCACCATCGCCAAGAGCGAGTTCTTCCTGGGCCTGGCATCAGAACTGGCCGACTCGATCGGCATCGACGGGTTCCAGCACATCCAGGAGGACATCGCCGAGCTCATTATCGACGTAGAAATCGGCAAGGCGCTGGTCCGCGCCTCCGAGGCCGACGCCGCGCTCAACGACGCCGGCGTCATGCTGCCGAAGTGGTCCACGCTGAACGCCGCCCGCAACTGGTACCCAAAGATCGCCCAGCGCTTCCCGCAGATCATCCGGAAGTTCTCGGCGTCGGGCCTCATGGCCCTGCCGGGTGAGGCGGACGTCAACAGCGAGGCCCGGGAGGACATCGAGCTGTACCTGCAGGGCAAGACCCTGACCGGCCCCGAGCGCGTCCGGCTGTTCAAGCTGGCCTTCGACGCCTCGATCTCCGGGTTCGCCGGGCGCCAGTCGCTCTACGAGTACTTCTTCTTCGGGGACCCGGTCCGCATGGCCGGGGCCCTGGTAAACACCTACGACCGCGGCCCGGTCCGGGAAAGGGTCCGCGAGCTGCTCAACCGCACGGACTGACCCGCGGAAGACATTCCCCGGGAATATGTGTGCCCTATCACATATTTCATAGTAGTATTTAGGATACTAACTGACCGTTCGATCAGTAATTCCAGCAGGACTCAGTTATCCACTTCGCACCCACATTAGGCAGTACCTCTGCCCCCAGCAACGGAGTTTCAATGACCGCAACTTCACGTGTCGATACCGAGGCGGGTCCCAGCAGCAAACATGAGGAACGCAAGGTCCTCGCCGGGACCCTGGTCGGCACCACCATCGAGTGGTACGACTTCTTCATTTTTGCCCAGCTGACAGCAACGCTGCTGTCGCCGTTGTTCCTCGCCCCGCTGAACGAATCCAACCCGGGCCTGGCGCAGATCCTGTCCTTCGCCCTCATCGGCATCAGCTTCCTCTTCCGCCCGCTCGGCGCGATCGTCGCCGGCCACCTGGGCGACCGCCTCGGACGCAAGGCCATGCTGGTCTTCACCCTGATCATGATGGGCGCCGCCACGGCCCTGATCGGCATGCTGCCCACCTACGCGCAGATCGGCGTCTGGGCCCCGATTCTGCTGATCCTGCTCCGCGTCATCCAGGGCTTCTCCGCCGGCGGTGAATGGGGCGGCGCTGCCCTGATGGCCGTGGAGCACGCTCCCAAGAGCAAGCGCGGCCTGTTCGGCGCCTACCCGCAGATCGGCGTTCCGGTCGGCATGATCCTCGCCACCGGCCTGCTGTACTTCCTCAACACGTCCATGTCCAAGGAAGACTTCGCGTCCTGGGGCTGGCGTGTGCCGTTCCTGCTCTCCATCGTGCTGATCGTGGTCGGCTACCTGATCCGCCGGGCAGTCGCTGAGAGCCCCGTCTTCAAGGAGATGCAGGACCGCAAGGAAGAAAGCAAGGCGCCCCTGGGCGAGCTGCTCCGCAAGCACAAGAAGGCCGTCCTCTATTCGACGATGATCTTCATCGGCAACAACGCCGCCGGCTACCTGCTGATTGCCTTCTTCATCTCCTACGCCACCAAGTCCCTCAAGATGCCCACCCCGCAGATCCTGCTGGCCACCACGCTGGCTTCCTTCGGCTGGCTGATCTTCACGCTGGTCGGCGGCTGGCTGTCGGACAAGATCGGCCGCGTCAAGACCTTCCTGATCGGCTACGGCATTGTCTTCGCCTGGATGATTCCGATGTTCGCCCTCATCGACACCAAGAACATCGTGCTCTACGGCGTGGCGCTGTTCGTCCTGACCATCGGCCTGGGCCTCTCCTACGGCCCCATGTCCGCCATGTACGCCGAGATGTTCCCGCCGGAGGTCCGCTACTCGGGCATCTCGATCGGCTACGCCTTCGGCGCCATCCTTGGCGGCGCGTTTGCAGCCACCATCGCGGAGACCCTGCTGCAGGGCACCCACTGGACCGGGTCGATCGGCATCTACATCATGATCCTCTGCGTCATCTCCGCCATCGGCGTCCTGCTGGCCGGGGAAACGAAGGGCCGCCCGCTCGGCGTCAGCCATCACGCGCCGGCCGAAGAGGCCAAGCGCTAGCCACAAAGCAAGGCACAAAAGAGGCACGGACCGCGGTCCGTGCCTCTTTTGTGTTTGCCTGTGGCGGCTGCCTGTCTGCTTAGACGCCCAGGAAGCTGATGGCGCCCTGCTTGAAGGCGCGGCTGGTGATGGCGTTGGTGTGGTTCCGGCCCGGCAGCACCAGCTGTTCGACCATGCCGCCGGCCTTGGCGCCGAGGGCGGCGAGCTCCGGCATGGAGGCCGCCCGGTCGTCCTTTTCCCCCGCCACGAGGAGCATCGGCATGCGGGGGACGGCTTCGCCGGGGTCGTACGGTTCGGTCTTGATCGCCTCGACCAGGGACAGCAGCGCGAAGATGTTGTTGCTGGGCAGCAGCATGGCCATCTTCAGCAGGCCCGCAGTTGATTCGTCCGCGATCGGGGTGCCGTCGGCCAGGTACCGCTGCGCGGCGATCAGGTCGAAGTCCGCCAGCGGGTCGGCGACGTTCGGGCCGCCCAGGACCAGCCGGTGCACCAGCTCGTGCTGGGTGGCGCCGAACTCCCAGGCGAGCCGGGACCCCAGCGAATAGCCGATCACGTCGAGCCCGCTGGACGGGTCGCCGTCGCGCAGCGGACGCACGCCGGCGTCGAACACTATCTGCAGCAGGTCCGCGCGGATCCGGCTGGGGGAGTAGGAGTCCATGTCCTCCGGGGCGCCGCTGCGGCCGTGGCCGGGCAGGTCCACGGTGATGACGCGCCGGCCGGCTTCCAGCAGGGCGGTGAGCCAGCCGCTGTCCTCCCAGTTGAGCTTGGACGAGGAGGAAAAACCGTGCAGCAGCAGGACGGGCCGGAGCCCGGCGTCGTTCTGGGGCTCATGCACCTGCACGTACAGCTGGGGGTCCGTGCCCTCCACGGTGTGCGAATGCAGTTCGCCGGTGTGTCTGCCGCTCATGCTCTCAGTCCTCATCAAGTACGGCGCTCAGGCGGACCCGGCGCTTAGGTGCCTCTTCCTTCGGGACCGTGCCCACGATGCCGGCGGTGTTGTCCGGCACCTCAAACACAATCAGGGGCTCGCCGACATTGATCTTGTCGCCGGGCCCGCCGTAGATACGCACTACCTTACCTGCCTGCGGGCTGGGCAATTCAACGGCCGACTTGGTGGTTTCGACCTCCACGAGCGGCTGGTTGCGCTCCACTTGGTCGCCCGGGGAAACCAGCCATTCCAGCACGGTTGCCTCGATCAGGCCCTCGCCGAGATCCGGGAGCGGGAAGGAAATTTCAGCCACGTTTGTACTCCAATACTCGCTGGATGCCGAAGAGGATCCGGTCAATGTTCGGGATGTATTCATCTTCCAGGTCGCCCGAGGGGTACGGGACGTCGAAGCCGGTGACGCGCTCCACCGGTGCCTTAAGCGTGTCAAAGCAGCTCTGCGTGATCAGCTGCGCCACTTCGGCGCCGAGGCCGGAGGTGAGCGGCGCTTCGTGGACGACGACGGCGCGGCGTGTCTTGCGCACGGAGGCGGCGAGGGCCTCGGCGTCGATCGGCTTGAGCCAGCGCAGGTCCAGGACCTCGATGTCGATCCCGTCCTCGGCCGCGAGCTCGGCCACCTGCAGGCAGCGGGCCACCATGGCGCCCCACGCGACGAGCGTGAGGTGTCGGCCGGTCCGCATCACCTTGGCGCCGGTGGGGGAGCCGGAGTCGTGTGTGGCGACGTCGCCCTTCTGCCAGTACCGCGACTTCGGCTCCATGAAGATCACCGGGTCCGGCCGCGTGGCGGCGTACTTGAGCAGGTGGTAGGCCTCATGCGGGTTCGACGGCGAGACCACCTTCAGGCCCGGCACGTGGGCGAAGAGCGCCTCCAGGCTTTCGCCGTGGTGTTCGGGGGCGCGGATGCCGCCGAAGCTGGGCACGCGCAGGGTGATGGGCATCGGCATGGTGCCCCGGCTGCGGTAGTTCATCCGGGCGATCTGGCAGACGATCTGGTTGATGGCCGGGTACGCGAAGCCGTCGAACTGGACCTCGGGAATGGGGTGGAACCCGGCCATCGCCAGGCCCACGGACATGCCCAGGATGCCGGATTCCGCCAGCGGGGTGTCAAAGACGCGCTGCGCGCCGTGCTTGGCCTGCAGCCCGTCGGTGATGCGGAAGACGCCGCCGAGCCGGCCGCAGTCCTCGCCGAAGATCACGGCTTTGGGGTTGTCCGCGAGGACCTCGTCGAGGGCGCGGTTGAGCGCCTGCTGCATCGACATCACGGTGGTTGGGGCGGGGCTGTCCGTGGCCGTGTTGGTGCCTGCGGCAGTTGCGTCTTCGAGTATCGAGTTAGACATGTTCGGACTCCTCGCGCCAGTTGGCGGCCTGGGCCTGCAGGGCCGGGGTGGTTTCCTGGAAGACCAGGTCAAACATTTCAGTTCCGGGCCGGGAGCCGAGAGCCTGGATGCCGGTGCGGATCTGCTCCTCTTCGGCCTTGGCCGCGGCGAGGGCCTCGGTGAAGAACGCCTCGTCCGCGATTCCATCGGCCAGCAGCCGCTGCCGGAGCCGCTCGAGCGGGTCGGTGCCGGCGCCGTCGCGTTCCTCGTCGAGGGAACGGTAGCGGCCCGGATCATCGGACGTGGAGTGCGGGCCGCGGCGGTAGGTCATGGCCTCGATCAGCACCGGGCCGTTGCCGGAGCGGGCATGCGCGAAGGCGCGGCGGGTCGCCTCGAGGACCTCGACGACGTCGTCGCCGTCGATCTTCAGCGCCGGCATCCCGTAGCCCGCGGCGCGGGCCGCGACGGAACCGCCGGCCACCTGCCGTTCGGTGGGGACCGAGATGGCCCAGCCGTTGTTCTGGACGAAGAACACCACGGGCGCCTTCATCACGGCGGCGAAGTTCATCGCCTCGTGCACATCGCCCTGCGAGGAAGCGCCGTCGCCGAAGTAGGTCAGGGCGACGCCGTCTTTCTGGTCCAGCGTCTGGCCGTGGGCCCAGCCGACGGCGTGCAGCACGGACCCGGCGACGACGGCCTGGATCGGGGCCAGCCGGGACTCCATCGGGTTGTACAGGCCGCCGTGCCACGTGGCCTTGTGCGTGGACATGTAGGCCACCATGTCCACCCCCATGGTCCGGGCGACGCCCATTTCGCGGTAGGTGGGGAAGACGAAGTCCCGGGCGGTGTCCACGGCGTAGCCGCTGCCCACCTGGGCTGCTTCCTGGCCGAGTTCGGGGGCGTAGCCGGGGATGATGCCCTGCCGCTGCCAGGCGATGGCCGAGGTGTCGAGGTGCCGGACGGCCACCATGAGCGAATAAAGCTCGCGGAGCTCGTCGGCAGTGAGCGGCCCGGCAGCGCTGCCGGAAGCCACGGGAAGAAGTGTGTCCATGCCTGTGACCCTAGTCACCGGCGGCCGGGTGGGCAATCAGCCTAGGCTGGGGTGCCCAGACTGCACAATGCGGTCAGCCAAATCGCCGTTCGGCATTACAGGTTGTGCAGTCCGGGGCTGGTGCCCAACTGGCTCGCAGCTGGGGCCGTTTTGAGCGGCCACAACGGCCCCTGCTGCGAGCTGGTTGGGCGGCGGTACGCTAGTCGGCCTGCCGGGCGGCGTCGCGGTTGCGGGTGATCCGGGCGCCGGTCCAGCACGCCGCGGCGATGCCGGCCACCAGCGCCAGGGTGCTGAAGAGCTGCGTGCTGGTGTCCGGGCTGCTGAAGCCGACGGCGAAGATCAGGGCCAGGAGCACGAGCCCGAAGATCGTCAGCCCGGGGAAGCCCTTCATCCGCAGCGGCAGCGCGGTGCCGTCGCGGTCGGCCCGGCGCCGCAGGATCAGCTGGGACACGAGGGCCGTGCCCCAGACCACGAGGCAGGTCGATCCGACGAGCTGGAACAGTGCCGGGAGAATCTGGTCGGGGAAGAGCAGTTCCAGTACGGCGGCCAGGAAGCCGAAGGCCACCGAGACGCCCACGGCCACCACGGGGACGCGTGCCTTGTTGACCTTCGAGAGGAAGCGCGGTGCTTCGCCACGTTCGGACAGCGAGAAGACCATCCGGGAGGCGCCGTACAGGTTGGCGTTCAGCGCGGAGAGAAGCGCGACGACGGCCACCAGGGTGATGGCGGCACCGGCACCCGGGATGCGGGCGACGTCGAGGACGCCGGCGAACGGGGACTTCAAGGCCGCCGAGGTGGAGGGGAGGACGGCGGCGATGACGAACACCGAGCCAATGTAGAACGCAAGGATCCGCCAGACTACAGTGCGGATCGCTTGGGCGACGCTGCGCTCCGGGTTCTCCGTCTCAGCCGCGGCCACGCTGACAATCTCCGTGCCGCCGAAAGCGAAGGTCACCACGAACAGTGCGGTGGCGATCCCGCCCAGGCCTGCCGGGGCGAAGTCGGAGGTGAAGTTGCTGAGCCCGGGGGACGGGACGTCCGGCAGCCAGCCCAGCAGCAGGGCCGCGCCGATAGCCAGGAACAGCACGATGGCGGCGACCTTGAGGATGGCGAACCAGAACTCGAATTCGCCGAAGTTCTTCACGCCGGCGAGGTTGACTGCCGTGAACAGGGCCATGAAGATCAGTGACAGTGCCCAGACGGGGATCACCGGCCACACGGTGAACAGGAGCGCAGCCGCACCGAGGGCCTCGGCCGCGATGACCACCACGAGCTGCAGCCACCAGAGCCAGCCGACGGTCGCACCGGCGGTCTTGCCCATCGCCTTTTGCGCGTAGACGGAGAAGGCGCCGCTGTTGGGGTTGGCGGCGGCCATCTCGCCGAGCGCCCACATGACCAGGATGATCAGGGTTCCGGCGACGAGGTAGGAGATGAGGACGGCGGGTCCCGCCGCCTGGATTCCGGCCCCTGAGCCGAGGAACAGGCCGGCGCCGATCGCGCTGCCCAATCCCATCATGGTCAGCTGGCGCGGCTTCATGCTGTGCCCCAATTTCGGGGCCGGGAGGGCGGTGGGCAACTTCGCTATGGACTTCGTTGTCATACTGGCGAACCTTCGTGTGGTTTGGATCTGTGCGTCCTTATGGGACCTATTGAATTTACCGGATTTGGCCGGGCGCTACGGGCCGCCGGGGCTCCGCAGGCGTGAGAGCATGGTGGCAGTTTGCTAACTGTTTCGGGGCATCGGCGGCGGTTTGTTCGGGCCGGGCCCGCTTGGGAAGGAAAAATCCATGGACGTTGATCCGCTGGATGCAAAGATTGTCCGATTTTTCACGGATTCCCCCAGGGCCTCGGTCCTGGAGGCTTCCCGGGTGCTGAAGGTTGCCCGCGCCACGGTGCAGTCGCGCCTGGACCGGATGCAGGACGCCGGTGTGATCGGCTCGTGGGTGCCGCAGCCCGATCCGGCGCACTTCGGCTTTCCCGTGGTGGCGTTCTGTTCCCTCACGATCAACCAGGACCTCGGGCACGACGCCGTCGTGGAGGCCCTGGGACGGATCCCCGAACTGATTGAGATCCACACCGTCTCCGGGAGCTCGGACCTCATGGCCCGGATAGCAGCGCGCTCCAATTCGGACCTCCAGCGGGTCCTCGATGCCATGATCGCGACCAGGTCGGTCCTCCGCTCGTCCTCCGTGATCGTGCTCAATACGCACTTTCAGGGCCGCACCCTGCCGCTGCTGGAAGCCGCGGCCGCCAGCAGGTGACGGGCGCGTGGCGGGCAGGTGGCCCGGGAGCCGGCGGGCAGGTGGCGCGGGAGCCGGAGGCCGGTGAGCCGGGCCGCGATCAACCGGCGGGCTAGACGACGCTCAGGTTTTCGGGCAGGCCGGTCCGGCCGGTCAGCAGGAGCAGCAACTCGCCGGCGGACGGCAGCCGGGAGCCGATGGCTCCGGCGAGCTCCAGGGAGGCAGCGACCGCAGGGGCCAAGGAGGCGGGCGGCGGGAGCCCCAGGGCGCGCGCCAGGTCCAGGGTGTGCACGGCCAGCTCGAAGGTGCGGGTCGGCAGGTAGTCGATGAGCGTCATCGCCCCGGCAGGGGTGGCCACCAGGGCATCGTCCGGCGTGTTCCTGACGAGTGCGGTGACGCGTTGGACAATTTCCCGCACCGCTGCGGCCGGGTCCTCGCCCAGGGCTTCCCCGGTTTCCTTGCCCCGCTGCGCGATGGCGGCCGATGAGGTGGCGCCCCGGACGGCCAGGAAGTATTCCGCTGGACCCGCCACCCGTTCCCCGGTGGCGGGGGTGGCAAGGTAAGCCTCCACGGTTGTCAGGGCGCGGCTCGTGTGGCCGGTGAGTGCCCGGACATCCCATTCGCCCAGTGCCCGCAGCGACCAGGCCTGAGGCGGCACCCGGCCGGCGAGTTCCAGGAATGCCTGGGCCGCTCCCGCGTAACAGGCCCTGACTGCTTCTGCGTCCCTAGCCCCGATGTTCCTAGCCCCGATGTTCCCAGTCCTGATGTCCCCAGCCTCGATGCCCATAGCCCCGATTAATACCGTTGCCTGAACCCGTGCACAAGGGCGGTCCGCCCACCGGGGCCGGCATGTGACCTGAAACATTTTGCGACCGGACGGTGCGGCCGTATCATTAGTTCTAGTCAATTTGACTATAACTAATCCGGCGGTCGGGCCGGATCCAGCCGGGCAGTCCATCGCGGGACCCGGCCGGGACCCCAGAGGGCGGGTGGATGACCGTTTACACCACAGCAGCCAACGTCTCGGAGCGCCAAACCGCGCCGCCGTCGTTGGCCATCTCCACTGTGATCTTTGCGCTGCGTCCCAGYGAGCGGTCCGGACGGCCCACGCTGTGGATTCCGCTGGTGCGCCGGATCCGCGAACCGTTCAAAGGCCTCTGGGCACTGCCCGGCGGCCCGCTCACGCACTCCGAGTCACTCCAGGACGCGGCGTCGCGGAACCTGCTCGAGACCACCGGCCTGGCCCCGAACTACCTCGAGCAGCTCTACGCCTTTGGCGGACTGCACCGCTCGCCCACCCAGCGCGTCGTCTCGATTGTGTACTGGGCACTCGTCCAGCCCACGGAGGCCGCGCTCGCCGACGAATCGGAGAACGTGCGATGGTTCCGTGCCGACCGGCTGGGCGAGCTGGCCTTCGACCACAACTCGATCGTCGACTACGCCCTGTGGCGGCTGCGCAACAAGATGGCCTACGGATCGATCGCCTACCACCTGCTGGGCGAGTACTTCACCCTCGCCCAGGTCCGGGAAGTCTACGAGGCCGTCCTGGACCGCGAACTCGATCCCGCCAACTTCCGCCGGCAGGTCAAGGCCACGCCGGAAATCGAAGAAACCGATCAGTACCTGCAGGGCGGCAAGCACCGCCCGCCCCGCCTCTACCGCTTTACCGGCCGCCCAGGCCTCGACCCAGACAACAGGAGCACACCATGAGCAGCGTCAACACGGCAATCCAGCTGATCACGCGCGAGCAGGCCACCACCATGGCAGGGGGCGCAGCCGCCTCCACCTGCAGCCCCGCGCTGGCCCGCGGGCCCTGGGACTACGACCTCGCCGAGGCCCTCGCCGGAGTGCCCGCCTACGGACCGGGCGCCTCCTCCACCGACGTCGCACCCGCCTCCACTCCCCGGCAGGGCCAGCTCCCGGAAGAGTACAAGCTCGCTTCCGACGCCGAACTCGACGCCCGGATCCGCGCCGCCAAAGCGGCACTCGGGGACCGCGCCGTCGTCCTGGGGCACTTCTACCAGCGCGACGAAGTGATCGAATACGCCGACTTCGTCGGCGATTCCTTCCAGCTCGCCAACGCCGCCCTGACCCGGCCCGACGCGGAAGCCATCATCTTCTGCGGCGTGCATTTCATGGCCGAGACCGCGGACATCCTGTCCCGGCCGGACCAGGCCGTGATCCTGCCCAACCTCGCCGCGGGCTGCTCCATGGCGGACATGGCGGACATCGACTCGGTCACCGAGTGCTGGGAACAGCTTGAGGAAGTCTTCGGCACCGAGCCCGACGCCGAGGGCCGGGTCCCGGTCATCCCGGTCACCTACATGAACTCCTCCGCAGCCCTCAAGGGCTTCTGCGGCGAGCGCGGCGGGATTGTCTGCACCTCCTCGAACGCCGCGACGGTGCTGGAGTGGGCGTTCGAGCGCGGCCAGCGCGTGCTGTTCTTCCCGGACCAGCACCTGGGCCGCAACACCGCCAAGGCCATGGGGGTGCCGCTGGAGCAGATGCCGATGTGGAACCCGCGCAAGGAGCTCGGCGGCAACGACGAACAGGCCCTGCTCGATTCCAGGGTGATCCTCTGGCACGGCTTCTGCTCGGTGCACAAGCGCTTCAACGTGGGCCAGATCGAGAAGGCCCGCGCCGAGTTCCCCGGCGTGCAGGTCATCGTGCACCCGGAATGCCCCATGGAGGTGGTGGACGCCGCCGATTCCGCCGGGTCCACCGACTTCATCAAGAAGGCCATCGCCGCGGCCACGGAACCCACCACGTTTGCGATCGGCACCGAGATCAACATGGTGAACCGTCTCGCCGCCGAATACCCGCAGCACACCATCTTCTGCCTGGATCCGGTGATCTGCCCCTGCTCCACGATGTACCGCATCCACCCCGGCTACCTTGCCTGGGTCCTGGAGGCGCTGGTCCGCGGCGAGGTGCTCAACCGCATCACCGTGGACGAGGACGTCGCGGCCCCGGCCAAGGTGGCGCTCGAACGCATGCTGGCGGCGCGGCCGTGACCAGGCGGCTCGTGATTGTCGGCAGCGGGATTGCGGGGCTCTACGCCGCGCTGCTCGCGACCGACGCCGCCACCGGCAGCGGCCGTGACATCGAGGTGGTCCTCCTGAGCAAGGGGACACTGGAGCAGAGCAACACCTTCTACGCCCAGGGCGGCATCTGCGCCGTGCTGGCCCCGGAGGATGCCGCCCCCGGGGACTCCGTGGCAGCGCACATCGCGGACACCCTCGCCGCCGGTGCCGGGCTGAACGACGCCGAGGCCGTCCGGGTCCTGTGCACGGAGGCCGTCCGGGACATCGCCGGCCTCCGCCGCTACGGCGTGCATTTCGACCTGGGTCCCGACGGCGGACCGGCCCTGGGCCTGGAAGCGGCACACTCGGCGCCGCGCATCCTGCACGCCGGCGGAGACGCGACGGGCGCCTGCATCGCCCGCGGGCTCGTCGCCGCCGTCCTCGAACGCGCCGTCCTGGACCGTGCTGGCCACGGCCGGCTCCGGGTGGAGACCAGCGCGTTCGTCACCGACCTCCTGACCGAACCGGAAGTCCTGCCGGAAGATCTGACGGATGCACCGTCACAGCCCGGCGGCACGCCCCCGACGCCGGCCCGGGTCACCGGCGTGGCCTACCTGGCCGGCGGACGGCCCCTGGAGTTGACCGCCGACGCCGTCCTGCTCGCCACCGGCGGCGCCGGGCGGCTCTTTGCCCGCACCAGCAACCCCTCCGTCGCCACCGCCGACGGCCTGGCCCTGGCCTGGCGTGCCGGCGCCGCCGTGCGGGACCTCGAGTTCTTC
This sequence comes from Arthrobacter sp. P1_C12_2, assembly GCF_056406415.1. Taxonomy (NCBI): domain Bacteria; kingdom Bacillati; phylum Actinomycetota; class Actinomycetes; order Micrococcales; family Micrococcaceae; genus Arthrobacter; species Arthrobacter sp. P1_C12_2. Next base: position 90,061 of record NZ_JBFUAF010000021.1, read on the forward strand.
CAGTTCCACCCCACCACGCTTGCCGCTGAGGAAGTTCCGGGCGGCCCGCCGGCCCTGCTCATCTCCGAAGCAGTCCGCGGCGAGGGCGCGGTGCTGCTGGACGCTGCGGGATACCGCTTCATGCCGGACTACCACCCCGATGCCGAGCTGGCCCCACGCGACGTCGTCTCCCGCAGCATCGCCCTGCACCTGGCCGCCACCGGGGCCGCGCCGGACAGCCCGGTCTACCTGGATGCCCGCGGCATCGAGGCAGACCGGGGCGCGGGCTTCCTGGCCCGGCGGTTCCCGACCATCACGGCGGCCACCCGGGCCGCCGGCTACGACTGGACCGCTGAGACCGTACCCGTGTCCCCGGCCGCCCACTATTGGATGGGTGGCGTGTGCACCGACCTCCGGGCCCGCACGTCGGTTCCCGGCCTGTATGCCGCCGGCGAGGTCGCCCGCACGGGCGCTCAGGGGGCCAACCGGCTGGCGAGCAACTCGCTGCTGGAGGGCCTCGTGTTCGGCCGCCGTGCGGTCGAGGACTTCCTGCGGGCACCCGTGCCGGCGGCGGACTGGCCCGCGCCGGCCCCCGGGGACTTCAACCCGGGCAGCCACGTGATGTCCACGGCGGCTGTTACCCCTAGGACCTACGCCACCGGTGCAGCGGGGGTTCCGTTCAGCCGCGCGGCCCTGGGGAGGCTCATGACCGCCGCAGCGGGAGTCACGCGCACGGGCGCCGACCTCGACGCCGCCGCGCTCCAGCTGGCGCAGTGGGGCGCCGTCCTTGCGGCCGCCGACCATGAAGCCGGAGTCCGGGCCGGGCACAGCGCCAGGCACTGCCAGGATGCCCATGAGGACCGGAACCTGCTGCTGGCCGCGGAACTCCTCGTGGCGGCGGCCCGGCAGCGCACGCACTCCGTCGGCGCCCACTATCGGGCTGACACGGACGCCACTTCAGCCCTGACCCATTCCATTTCCATGCAAAGGATTTCCTCGTGACCACCACTGCCCAGGCAACCGCTGCGAACACCCTGTCCTCACACGCCGCGGCGCTCGCCGGGAGCCTGCCCGAGGCCGCCGTCCTGGCCGTCCTCCGCGCGGCGCTGCAGGAGGACGCCCCGTACGGGGACATCACCTCGCAGACGCTCATCCCCGCTCAGGCGCGGGCGACTGCGGTGCTCAATGCCCGCGTTCCCGGTGTGCTGAGCGGCGGGGAGGTCTTCGCCGCCGCGATGCAGCTGACCGACCCGGGCGCCGTCGTCGAACTGCTGGTCAACGACGGCGAGGCCTTCGCCGCCGGAACCGCGCTGGCCCGCGTGACCGGGAACGCCCGCGCCGTGCTGCTGGCCGAACGCGTCGGACTGAACCTGGTCCAGCGGATGAGTGCCATCGCCACCAGGACCGCCGAGTTCGTGGCGCTCGTGGACGGCACCGGGGCCCGGATCACGGACACCCGCAAGACGACGCCGGGGCTGCGGGTGCTGGAACGCTACGCCGTGCGCTGCGGCGGCGGCTTCAACCACCGGTTCAGCCTCTCCGACGCCGTTCTGGCCAAGGACAACCACCTGGCCGTCCTCACCGGCGGCGATCCGGCGAAACTGACCGCGGTGCTGCGCGGCGCCAAGGCCCAGTTGGGCCACACAACACACTTCGAGGTGGAAGTAGACGCCATGGAGCAGATCGAGCCCGTACTTGCCGCCGGGGTGGACACCATCATGCTGGACAACTTCTCGTTGGCCGAGTTGGTGGCCGGCGTTGAGTTGGTGGGCGGCCGGGCTCGGGTCGAGGCCAGCGGCAACGTCAATCTCGCCACCGTGGCGGACATTGCGGCCACGGGGGTGGACGTCATTTCCATCGGCGCCCTGACCCACAGCGTCACGGCCCTGGACCTCGGCCTGGATATTGAGCTTGAGGTCGAGGCAGCCGTTGAGCCTGGTGCGGCCGCCGGTGCGCCCGCCGGCCCCCGCCCCGGCGCCGGTG
>NZ_JBFUAF010000022.1:0-91433 GCF_056406415.1 Arthrobacter sp. P1_C12_2
CTACAACACCCTACAACACCGAGCACCGCCATTCCGGGATCGGTTACTACACCCCGGAATCCGTTCACGAGGGCACCTGGCCCGAGTGCCGGGAACGACGCCAGAGGGCCCTGGACACCGCATGGGCAGCGAACCCCCACAGGCACCACCAGCGCCCCCGGGCACCCACCGTCCACACCGAAAGCTGGATCAACGACCCCAGGAAACGAACCCGCGAACTAGCGAATCCGTCTCAAAGAGGTTGACAGGTTCCGAATACGGGTGTCGCAGGGTCATTTGCGCGTCGCGGGCGGCTCTGCGCATCCTGAGCCTGCCAATCCTGAGACTGCCAATCATGAGCCTGCCCGGGGACCCCGGACCGACCTAGCATTGCCTCATGGAGACCGTCGAGGTTGCGGGCCTGCGAATCCGGTACCAGCGTGCGGGCCAGGGTCCGCCGCTGGTCCTGCTCCACGGCGCCTACGAAGACAGCCGCATCTGGCGGCGACAGTTCGAGGACCTGTCGGATGAATTCACCGTTTTCGCCTGGGATGCACCGGGGTGCGGCGGCTCGGACGATCCGCCACTGGACTTCACCGGAAAGGACTTGGGCGACGCCCTGGCAGGATTCCTGCGGAATGCGGTGCCAGGTGCACCGCACATCCTCGGGATGTCCATGGGCTCCGGCATTGCGCTTGAGTTCTACCGGGCGCACCCGTCAGTTCCCGCGTCGCTGCTGCTGGTTTCGGCGTATGCCGGCTGGGCGGGATCCCTGCCGCCTGAGGAAGTGGAGCGCCGCTACGCCCAGGTACTCGCCGAACTCGAGCAGCCGGCGGAGCAATTCATCCCCGTGTGGATGCCCACCCTGTTCACGGAACACGCTGATCCAGCGGCTGTGCAAGAAACCAGCGACATCATGGCCGACTTCCATCCGGGCGGCATGCGGGCACTCCTGAACGCCAACGCCCATGCCGACTATCGCGACGTCCTGCCCACCATCGTGGTGCCCACCCTGCTGCTGTACGGCACGGAGGACGTCCGCGCGCCGCGGAGCGTGGCCCACGAGATGAACCTGCGGATCCCGAGCTCGACGCTGGTGATGATTCCCGACGTCGGGCACATGGCGGCCGTCGAAGCGCCTGCTGCCTTCAACGCCGAGGTACGCCGGTTCCTGCACGGCCTGCCGCGGGGTGACGCCCGCTAGAATCGGGTCGGGTCCGGCCGCGGCGGCACCGGGCCAGGATCCGGTATCGGGAGGGGATTGGGCGGCGTCGGGAACGGCCCCGGTTCCGGTGACGGCGTGGGCGCGGGGCCGGGTACCGGCTCAGGTCCGGGAACCGGCGGTGGCGTGACCGGACCGGGCTCCGGCGGGAACGGGTCCCCGGGCTCGGGCGGCGGCGTAGTGGGGCCCGGATCCGGCGGAAACGGATCGGGTTCGGGGGTCGGCGGAATAGTCATGCCTGGCTTCCTTTCTCAGCTGGCGTTCCGGATACGGCAATCAGGCGCCGCTGCGCCGGCGCAAGACCCGCAGTTCCCAGGGCCGCAGGCGTATGGCGCCCGCGGCAAGGCCGGCCGGCGTCGCACCGGCGCCCGCGACAGCGCCGCCGTCGGACGGGTAGTTGCCCAAGACCAGCTCCGTGTCGCCCCAGGTCTCATCCCCGAGCTCCGCGTCGCGCTCCTCGCCGGAGAAGTTGCCGAGCACCAGCAGGGCTGAGCGCGGAACCGCCCGGGTGAAGGCGTAGACGTGCGGGTCATCGGGCAGCAGCATGGTGAAGTTCCCGTGTGAGACCACCGGCTCCGCGTGCCGCAGCGCTATCACCTTGCGGTAGAAGCTGTAGACCGAGTCCGGGTCATCGATCTGGGAGGCGGCGTTGATGTGATTGGCGTTCGGGTTCACCGCGATCCAGGGTGCCCCGGTGGTGAAACCGGCGTGCCGGGAGGCGTCCCACTGGACTGGGGTCCGGGCGTTGTCCCGGTTCAGCGGCGCGAGGGCGGCCAGGACCTCGGCGTCCGTGTGGCCGAGGTGCGTGGTGGCCTCGCGGTGGTGGTTGAGGACTTCGATGTCGCGGTAATCGCTGATCGCGCCGAACGTCATGTTGGTCATGCCGAGCTCTTCACCCTGGTAGACGTAGGGCGTGCCGCGGTGCAGGTGCAGGATGCCGGCGAGCATTTTGGCCGACAGCTCGCGGTATCGGGGGCTGTCATCGCCGAAGCGGGACACGGCGCGGGCCTGGTCGTGGTTGCCCCAGTACAGGCTGTTCCAGCCGGTCTCGGCCAAACCGTCCTGCCAGCGGCCCAGGGTCTGCTTCAGCTCGGTGAGCAGGAGTTTCTTGGGCCGCCATTTGTTGCCGTCCTCCTGGTCCAGGGCGACGTGTTCGAACTGGAACACCATGTCCACCTCGGCCCGCGCGGGGTCGGTGTACAGGATGGCGTCCTCCACCGTGACGCCGGGCATCTCGCCGACGGTGAGCAGTTCGCCGGTGCGGTTCGCGAAGACTTCCCGGTGCATCTCCTGCAGGAACTCGTGCATGCGGGGGCCGTCGATGTAGAACGGGGAGCCGTCGCCAAAGAGCTTGCCGTCCGCAACGGGCCCGTCCGGGAGCGAGGTGTCCTTGGAGATGAAATTGATGACATCCATCCGGAAGCCGTCCACGCCCCGGTCCAGCCACCAGTTCATCATCTCGTAGACCGCCGCACGGACCTCGGGGTTCTCCCAGTTCAGGTCCGGCTGCTTCTTCGAAAAGATGTGGAGGTAGTACTCCCCGGTGGCCTGATCGAACTCCCACGCGGGCCCGGAGAACGCCGAGCCCCAGTTGTTCGGCTCCGCGGCCGTGCGCCGCGGGGGGGCCCCGGCGTCGACGTCCCGCGGCTGCCGCCACCAGTACCAGTCGCGCTTCGGGTTGTCCTTCGAGGACCGGGACTCCACGAACCAGGGGTGCTCGTCCGAGGTGTGGTTGACCACCAGGTCCATCACCAGCTTCATGCCGCGGGCGTGCAGCCCGTCGGTCAGTTCCCGGAGCTCCTCGAGGGTGCCGAAAAGCGGATCCACGTTCCGGTAGTCGCTGATGTCATAGCCATTGTCGTCCTGCGGCGAGGTGTAGATCGGGGAGAGCCAGACGACGTCGACCCCCAGCCGCTGGAGGTAGTCCAGCCTGCTGATGATGCCGCCGAGGTCGCCGATGCCATCGCCGTTGGAGTCGGCAAAGCTGCGCGGATAGATCTGATAGACGACGGCGCGCTGGAACCAGTCGCCGGCAGTCGCCGTAGGTGTTTCCGCGGGGGCTTCTTCGACCGTCATGGGGGACTCCTCAGCTGGTCCTGCAGACAATGGGGCAGCGCGGCTGCTGTCCCGCCAACGTCTGATTATTGAACAGTTGGGCAGGGCTGGGAAGACCTGCCCGGTCCTGCTGTGCTGTCGAGCTGTTCAGGCGAAGCCGCTCGGCCTTGGCTAGTTTTGCGAGGCGATGGCGTTGTCGCGGTCCTCGAAGACGTCCTCGCCGGGACCGGAGAAGGCCTTGGAGCGCTGGATCGCCTCGATGGACCCGGTGAACAGCTGGGAGTCGTGGGGATCCGCGTGCCGGTGGTGCTCGGCCGTGGCCGCAGCCTTGCCCGGACGCCGCGAGCCCGTGCCGGCGTCGGACGCGGTGTTGGAAGAGGAAGCGGTGCCGGAAGTGGACGCCGCCAGCGCGGACGGCAGCGATTCCAGGCGCACGTGGGGGAGCGCCGTCGGGTGGAACTGCTGCAAGAACAGCACCAGTTCCTCGCGGATCAGGCAACGGAGGTCGAACAGTGAGGCGCTGTCCGCGGCGCTGACCAGGATGCGCACCCGGACAAAGCCGGCGGTGGCGTCCGTGATCTGCAGGATCCCCACGCGCTTGTCCCACAGCGGGGTCTCGGCCAGGACCTTCTTCAGTTCGCCGCGCATCTCCTCGACAGGCGCGCGCCAGTCGAGGTCGAACTCCACGGTTCCCATGACCTCGGACTGCCGCCGGGTCCAGTTCTCGAACGGGGTGGTGGTGAAGTAGGTGGAGGGCAGGATCAGCCGGCGGTCGTCCCAGATGTGGACCACCACGTAGGTCAGGGTGATCTCCTCGATCCGGCCCCATTCCTTCTGGACCACCACCACGTCGTCCACCCGGATCGCGTCCGTGAAGGCGAGCTGGATGCCGGCGAAGACATTGACCAGCGAGGTCTGCGCGGCGAGGCCGGCGACAATCGAGATCACGCCCGCGGAAGCAAGAAGCCCTGCGCCGAGCGCCTGGATCGCGGGGAACGTCAGCATCATGCTGCCCAGGGCCACCACCACGATCAGTGCGACGCCGATCCGCCGGGCCAGGATCACCTGGGTGCGCAGCCGCCGGGCGCGCCGGTTGTCCGCGACATCCACCCGGTACCGGGTCAGCACCATCGCCTCGATGATGAGCAGCATGGCGATGGCCAGCCAGGCCAGGGAGCCGATGAGCGCAATCAGCAGCAAATGGTCCAGGCCGTGGCGCCATTCGAGATCCCCGCCGCTCGTGGCCAGCGCGACCCGGACGGCGACCAGGCACAGCGACAGGCGCAACGGCAGCCGGGCCACGCGGGACGTCTCGCGCAGTTCGGGCTTGCTGCGGTTGAGCCGGAGCACAATCTTGCGCACCAGCCAGGACAGGACGAGTCCGGCAACCACGGCGAGGGCCATGGCCAGGAACGGCATTGCTTGGGTCAGGAACTCTTGCATTAGTTAAGCTCTAGCAAGCTTCCACGGGCAATTGAAATCGTCGGGATGTCAACGTGGGTCTCCTCACGCCGCAGCAGGAGGCGGCGGGCACGGAAGGTTCCGGCAGGATTCCGGCGCCGGCCGGCGCCGGGCCGGCAGCCACTTCGGGACTTTTGCCTCTTGCTTTTGCGGCCGGACGTTCGAGAATGGTCGAACCACTTGAATCCCAGGGGGAGGGTGACATGCGTCGACTCTCGGCGTTCGGCACGGCAGCAGCAGCCGGTTTCTTGGTTGCTGCACTGCTCGGCGCCTGCGGCGCGCCCGCGGGCCCGGGACCGTCGTCGCCGACGATGCCCTCCGTGCCCCCGCTGACGTCCGCGCCCGCCAGCAGCGGCGCCGGCGGTGTTCCGCCGACCGAGGCGCCATCGCTGCCGGGCACGCCTCCGCCGACGGCAGCGGACTGGCAGACCCTCAAGACGCCGGACGGACAGTTGGAGTTCGATCATCCTGCCGAGTGGACCGTCAAGGACCGGGGCGCCGAGGCCGCGCCCGGCGGTGTGTTCCTCGAGGTCCTCAACGCGGGCGGCAAGTCGCTGGCCACGTTGAAGACCAACGTGGCCACCGGGGCGGAATGCACGCAACGGATCCCCTACCAGGTGCTCGATCTGGTGCCCGTTCCGGCTTTGGTCCAGCAGGGCGTCACGCCGCACTTCATCTTTGAGCTGCGGCTGTACCCGGCAGAGAAGGACCCCACGAAGGCCAACGTCATGGCATACGGCATCAGTTCGGCACCCAAGCCGTCCGGGCCCGATGCCTGCCCGATCTTCCAGTTCTTCACCTGGCCGCCCAGCGGAGCGTCGTTCGGGGGCGTCTACAACCCCTTCGACACAACCCCGGGCAATGAGCCAAATGTCGATACCCCGGAGGCCTACCTGCAGACCTCCGAGTACCAGGACATCAAGAAGATGATCACCTCGCTGCGTCCGGCGGGGCAGTAGGGCGCCCGGGCTCATGGCGAGACGACGGCGGCTCACAGTGGGTACGTTTCCGGCTCCGTTTGTTTCGGCGCTGGTGCTCGCAGCCCTGCTGCTGGCCGGTTGCGGGTCCCCGGCGGCGCCCCCTGCGACATCCGGCACTGCGCCGGATGCAACGTCCGGAGGCCCGTCCGCGGGAGACGCCCAGCCGGGAAACACCCAGTCGGGAGACTCGTCGCAGGGAACGCAGGGAACAGCGCCGTCGGGGTCAGCGACGGAATCGGCACCGGGATCGGCTCCGGGGACCACCGCGGCGGCAACGTCACCGACGTCGGCGGCCCCGCCGTCGTCGTCCGGCTGGAAGACGTTCACGACGTCGGACGGGACGCTGAGTTTCGACTACCCCTCGGACTGGAGCATCAGTGACCCGGCGGGGGAGGCGCCGCTGGGCGGTGAGTTCGTTGACGTGGTGAACGCCGCCGGGAAGCAGATGGCCGCGCTGCGCACCAACATAGTCACGGGTGCCGAATGCGGCGATCAGCAGCCCTATATGCTCATCGATTCGGAGCCGATGCAGGCCCTCGTGGAACCCGGGGCGGCGGACCAGGCCGGGCCGCGCTACGTCTTCGAGGGCCGCGGGGACGTGACTGCGGCGGAGGCTTCGCCGCCCACGTACGCGTCGTATGGCATCACCATGATGCCGGAGGAGACCGGGACCACGTCGTGTCCGATGTTCCAGCTCTTCCTCTGGCCGCCCAGTGGCGCGCTGTTCGGCCAAGCATATGACCCGGCGAAAAACACGACGCCGGGGGAGCCGGGGCTGCCGTATCTGGAGAAGGCGAAGCTCTATGCCACCACGGCGGAGTACCAGGACGTTCGGAAGATGATCACGTCGCTTCGTCCGGCAGGAACGGGCGGGGGCACGGGCGCGGTGTCGGAACCTGCGAAGTAGCCGCGTCAGACAGCGGGCAGGTGCCGGTGGCGGTGGCGGTGGTTTGCCGGCGTCGGCGAGGCGTTCCTGCTGCCGCGCTGCCCGGTCCACGGGTTGCTGCGGACCTCCCGGATCAGCCCGGTGCCGGCGCACTCGCGGACGGCCATGATGCCGTTCGCCGCCTGGCGCGTGTTGTCGAAGGCTTTGGAAATTGCCAGCACGGTCCCGTCCGCGTCGAGCAGCCGGAACCGGACGTTGGATTCCGCGTCGGTGAAGATTTCGAATTGTCCAGCCATTGTCTTGTCCTTGTCTGGCAGTGGTGACCGCCGGTGGAGGGTAAGAGCACGTCGGTGTGCTGTTGCCGGGTTTCGACAAGCTGATCCAGTGCCGCAGACCAGCCTTTCGCGGACGTTGGCCGCTCGAAAGAGGCAAAGGTCCCTTGGTGTCTGGGCGGTGAGACTAGGCCGGGAAGACCAAACCCTGCATGACCAAACCCGGGGCGCTGGTGGGCGCTACATTGGGAGCATGACGGACAAACACCCTGGGCGATTTCCGGCGGATTCCGGCGAGCCCGTGCGGTTGAACGCGCGGGTGTCCGGTGTGGTCCAGGCCGTCGGCTTCAGGTACTGGACGGTCCGGAAGGCCGAGGAGCTCGGGCTCAGCGGCACGGTCCGGAACAACACTGACGGGTCCGTGGGCATTGTGGCCGAGGGGCCGCAGTTCGTGGTGCTGGAGCTGCGTCGCTGGCTGCGTTCGCCGGAGGCGCCCGGCCGGGTGGAGGACGTCGAAGAATCCGTCTCGGCCGCGACGGGGGAGTTCCGCGGATTCGACGTGGCGTACTAGGGATCCAGCCGTCGTGTGGCCATTCCGTGGCCCGTCGTGTGGCGGTCCGGGGCGAAGGACCCTCGGCAGCGCGGCCTGAGGCGAGTACGGTGTGGCCATGCAGAAAATATCGATCGATGCCCTGGCCAGGCAGCAGATCGCGGCTGCCCTCGCGGCAGGGAGCGGACGGGCCGCTGACACGGTGTTCGGCGGGCACGAGAAAGTCCTGCGCCAGACCGTCATGGCGTTCAGGGCAGGGACGCAGCTGAGCGAGCACCAGAACCCCGGCGAGGCCACCGTATTTGTGCTCCGCGGCTGTGTGCGCCTGCGGGCCGGCAACGAATCCTGGCAGGGCAAGACCGGCGATCTGCTGATCGTGCCCGCGGGGCTGCACAGTCTGGAGGCCGAGGAAGACTCGGCGATCCTGATGACGGTGGCCAAGATCAGGACCTGAACCGCCGGCCCGACTCTGTGTTGGCCACAGCCATTCGAGGCGAAGGAGAGGCCGAAAGTGAATTCCAGTGATGGCAGAGAGCCCAGGCCCCCGCGCTTCTTGCGTGCAGGGGAGCGGCGGGCGGGGGCCGGGATGATGGCCACCGTCGGGATAGCGCAGATCGGTGGCACGACATGACTGTCATGTCGTCCATCGAGGAGGTCCCGGCAACCCGGCGGTGGTGGGCGAGGGCGGCTTACGTCGCGGTCGTCTTGGCGGCGGCTGTCCCTTTGGTGTCTGCGGGTTTGGCAGGCACCATTGCGCTGGTCATGATCGATGTCGGCGCCGTGTTAGTGACTGTGGCTGCGATCTATTGGTTCCTCATCAGCCGCGGTTTCCTGCGCTGGTGTGCGCTGGCGCTCGCGGTGCTGGCCCCGCTGGTGCTACTGGTCCTACACATCCAGGCGGGCCTGCTGGGGGAGATGGTGCTCTCGCTTGGACTGCTGTTAGTTGCGGTGGTCTGTGCCCGCGCCGCCCTCCGGGAAAGGGGGGAGGGCAAGGCCATGGCCGAGTACCCGGCCCCCACCTGGCGGCATGCCTTCCTGGTGATGAATCCGCGCTCCGGCGGGGGCAAGGTGGTGAAGTTCGATCTCCAGCGGAAGGCGGAGGAACTCGGCGCCGAGGTGGCACTTCTTGAGGGTCCGGGACCGGTGGACGTTGACGCGTTGGCCCGGCAGGCGGTGGAGCGCGGGGCCGATCTGCTCGGCGTCGCCGGCGGTGATGGAACGCAGGCGCTGGTGGCCGGCATTGCGGCCGAGCACAACCTTCCTTTCCTAGTGATCAGCGCCGGCACCCGCAACCATTTCGCCCTGGATCTCGGATTGGACCGGGAGGACCCGACGGGCTGCCTGGACGCCCTCCGGGACGGGGTGGAGCTTCACGTCGACCTCGGCAAAATCAACGGCCGCACCTTCGTCAACAACGCATCCTTCGGGGTGTACGCCGAGGTGGTGCAGAGCCCGGCGTACCGGGACGACAAGGCCGGTACCGTGCTGGAGATGCTCCCGGACCTGATCAGGGGAGATAAGGGTGCACGGCTTCGAGCCCAGGCGGGCGACGTGACGGTGGACGGCCCGCAGGCGGTGCTGGTGAGTAATGGTCCGTACGGCAGCAACGACCTCGCAGGCTTGGGCCGCCGGACCCGGCTGGACCGCGGCGTTCTCGGCGCAGTGGCGATCTCGGCCGCCAGTACCCGTGAAGCGGTTGGACTGCTGCGGCGTGCCACGAAGCACGGCCTGATCCAACGCGCGGCCGCGGAGGTGGTGGTCGACGCCGACGTGCCCGAGATCCCCGTCGGTGTGGACGGCGAGGCCCTGCTGATGAGCACACCGGTGCGGTGCACTATCCAACCCCGGGCACTGCGGGTACTGGTTCCAAAGAACCGTCCAGGCGTTCCGCCGGCCCAGCCCTCCCTGGACCTGGTCCGGCTCCGTGAGTTGGCATGGGGGCGGCACCCGACTGCGCCTTCTGCGCCGGCGTCCGCCGGGGAGTAACAGCCCCGCGTCTGACGTGAGCCGAGAGCTATACTTCGAAGAATCCGAAGTTGGCGCTGTCGTTGCCGGTGAATTCCTGGAAGTGGGGCGAGCATGACGAGCGACCCAGCACGCAAGGGCTCCATCCCATCCGCCCTGCCGGCTGCATGGTGACGCGACGGACGTTCTTTTCCGTAGCAGGCGGGGCCATCGCGGCTACCGTCGGAGGGATCGTGGTGAAGAACCAGATGGATGGGCTGTCGCGGCAATCGCTTCTGCACTCGTTGGCCGGAACAGTCGGCGCCGCGCACGGACCTGGGATGGCCACCGAGGAGAAATTCCTCGAGCTGGTCCGCTGCGGCAGCCGTGTTCTCCATGTGTCGGGGCAGGGATCTGACAGTAACCCCGGAACGGAGCGGGCCCCGTTCCGGCAGATCAACACCGCCGTGCATCATGCCATCCCTGGTGACCTGATCCTGGTGGGGTCCGGCGTCTATGGCTATACGGAAGTGTCGGGGTTCCATGGCTCGCCAGAGGCATGGCTCGGGATCATGGCCCGCGATGATCAGGCCCGCGCTGTCATCTCCGTCCCTCCGCCTACGGACAACTTCCTCAACATCACCAACTCTTCCTACATTGGGCTTTATGGCTTCGAGGTCGCTGGTGACCAGAACAATTCGAATACCAACTGCTCTGGGATTTCCGTTCACGGAGGAAGCCACCACGTTGTCCTGTGGAATAACCACGTTCACGACTTTCCCGGGGGCGGAATCAACTGCTTCGACGCTGGCGGCTCCCACGATCTGATCGATATCAGCTACAACAAGATTCACGGAACGTCACGGCACAGTCCGGAGAACACATCCGGCATCAGCATCTACGCCTCTCAGGACCTCACCCAAGGGGAGCTGCTGCCTGGCGGGTACGGCTATCGCGTGGTGGGGAACTACATATTTGACGTTGAGTGTCTGGTCGAATTCCGGCGTGGTGGCTTTGACTATGTCACCGACGGCAACGGTATTTCCCTGGACTTGATCGAAAAAACGTACGGATACCGAAAGCCGATTCTCGTCGAAAACAACATCATCACTGGCTGTGGCGGGAGGGCTGTGCACGCTTTCGGAACCGTCAACACGGAAGTTGTGAGGAACACGGCCATCGGAAACATGCGCACCAGGAGCCCTGCCATTTCAGGAGGTGCTGAGATGAATGGAACGGTGGACGATTCCGTCCGGTTTGTGCGGAACGTTATCTGCCCGTTGAACACCCCGTCCAGCACTGATGCGGTGTCCAGATATGAGGACAATGTGGTCCTGGGCGGCACCGAATCGGTGCCGCCCGGAAATACCGATTTGCGGGACTGGGGGCTGAGCTACTTCGCCGGCCCCCTCACCCCGGCCGAGCTCATCGACGGCACCGACCCGACAGCCTTCAGGGCCGCGGATGCCTGAGGGCTGCTGTCGCCGACTCGCAGTAGTCCGTGGTTGGCGTCAATCTTCTCCGTGCGCTCCCAAACCAAGCCGGTGTCTCGAAGGAACATGGTGAACCCGATTGCGAGGGGAATGGACCACCACAGCCAGAACACCATCAGGAACAAGGGATTCACCCGCAGCAGGTACCGCAGGCGGTCCCGCTTCTCCGGCAGGACGGGCTGGGTCATCTTCCAGGCGCGGAATTGTCCGTAGCTGATGACCAGGACCGCCAAAACAATGTTTGTCAGGGACAGGACAATCAGGGGCCCGTCGATGAAGGGACTTGCCGACGTGAACGCGCCGACGATTGCCCATACGCCGATCACCAGGCCAACGGGGTTCAGTGATAGCGATAGGCAGGGGACGAAGTTCAGCCGGGCCCGGACCCGCTTGCTGAAGGGCATCCCCATCTGGACCAGTGGTCCCCCGAGAGACTGGAAGAACCCGGCCATCCACCGTTTCCTCTGGGTGATGCCTTGCAGGAAAGTGGCTGGCACTTCCTCGACCAGCGGGGATTCGACAACGCCCAGGCGGTAGCCGTTCGTCCACATCCGCATCCCAATCTCGGGATCCTCGATGGTGAGCCACGGATGGAAGCCGCCCACCTCCAGCAGATCTGCAACCCGGAAGAACAGCCCCTTGCCCAGCACGTAGTAGGGATGCTGTCCATCGGCTGTCATGTGCTTGTACATCGTTGAATCCCAGGCGATGTGGTCCATGGCGAAGAATGCTGAAGCCCAGGAACTCGTCAGGTTGCCGGTGATGTTCGTGAACTGGATGACGTCGTAGTCTTTGATTCCCTGCGCCGCGGTCTCGAAGTAGTCGACGGGAACGATGCTGTCAGCGTCGATGTAGGACAGCAGTGCTTCCGGATGGTTCCCGGCAACGTTGTACATGGCCCAAATCAGCTGTCTGGTTTTCTTGGGCGGCAGGGCGGTGTCTCCGGTCCGCTTGCCGGCATGCCACCAGTAGGCCTTGGGGTTGTTGTCCCAAGAGGAGAAGACAGCCCGCCAACTGTGATCGCTGGTCGGCGGGACGGCTTGGATCTCCAGAAAAGGGAATTCCTTTTGAAGCCGCTGCAGCGATGCAATCGTGCCGGCGTCGTCGTGATTGGGAATGGCAACCACTCTCAACAGTTTCCGCGGATACGGCGCGCGGGACATTCCTGTGAAGGTAGTCCGCATCGTCTCTTCGAGCTCGTTCAGCACTGGGTAGAACATGATGATGGGCGGTTTTGACCCTGTCCCGCCGTCCTTGCGGTGTGGCGGAATCAGGTTGACCTTCTGGGCAAGAAACCAGAGCGTGACCAGCAGGCTGAACAGGAAGAGCACCTGCACGACGGTGAAAACCGTGAGCATTGCCCCGTGCATCAGACGCTCAATCCACGACGTCGCAGCTCTGCGACCGCTTCATCCTGCTTGTCGACCGCAGTCTGGTCCCGCACCCAGTCGACGAGCTCCTTCACGCCCTGGGTCCGGAAACGGTACAGGGGTTCAAAATCAAGCAGTTCCCTGGCCTCGGACGGATCGGCCCAGCAGTGCCGGATGTCGCCGGAACGGAACTGTCCGGTCAACTCGGGCTTGATGTCGACTCCCAGGGCCTCGGCGAGCAGCTCGGCCACTTCCAGGATGCTGATCGGATCACCAATGCCGATATTGATGGCCTTGCCGCTGGCACGTGGGGCGGTCAACGCCGCGACGGTTGCCCGGGCGACGTCGGCGACGTGGATGAAATCCCTCATCTGCAGGCCGTCTTCATTTACCAACGGCCGCTGCCCGTTGAGGAGGCGGCCGCTGAAGATGGCAGCCACCCCGGTGTAGGGGTTCGAGAGTGCCTGCCTGGGGCCGTAGGCGTTGAAATACCGGACGGCCGTGACATCGATGCCGTAGGCCGGGCCGACCGCCAGGCACAGCAGCTCCTGGTCCATTTTGGAAATTGCGTAGACCGATGTGGGAAACAGCGGCTTGGTTTCGGCGGTGGGGACGGGCGTCAGTTGGCGGTTGCAGCCGGGGCACCTGAGCTCCCAGTCGTGGGCGCGCAACTGCTCTTCGGTCCGCAACCGCGGGGCCTGCAGACCATGCTCGCTGCACATGTACGATCCCTCGCCATAGATGGACATCGAGGAAGCAACAACAATTTTCGAAACCTGATGGGGTTCGTTGGCCAGGATGTCCAGCAGGACAGCCGTACCGCCGGTATTTGCCTGCACGTAGCGTGAAATTTCGTACATGGACTGCCCGACGCCGACTTCCGCCGCCAGGTGCACGATCTGATCCACGCCTTGAAGTGCGTCGATGAGCCGTGGACGGTCAGACATATCGGCCTGAATGAACCGGACGTTCGCCGGAACGAACTGGGGTCCCTTGTCTCCGTGCACTTGCTTGACGAGTTTGTCGAACACGACCACCTCGTGTCCCTGCGAGACGAGCAGTTCCACAACGTGGGAGCCGATGAAACCGGCTCCGCCAGTAACGAGTATGCGCATGATGATTCTCCTTGTTCGGTGAGTGGTGATTGTCTTGGGGGCGTTCGGTGCGCGTCAGCGGGACGGCCGGCCCATGGCCCGGACTGTCCATCCGGCCGAACGCCAATGGTCAATGTCCAGGGTGTTTCTGGCGTCAAGGATGCGGGGTGAGGTGACCAGGCCCAAGAGGCGGGCGGGGTCCAACTGCCGGTACTGCGACCACTCGGTGAGGTGGACAGTGAGTTCCGCACCCTCGAAGGCTTTGTCAGCTTCATGGGTGTAGTTCAGCATCGGAAAGACGGCACGGGCGTTGTCGACCGCTTCCGGGTCGTGAACCCGGACGTGGGCGCCTTGGGCTTGCAGGGCTTTGGCGACCTTCAATGCCTGGGAATCACGGACGTCGTCGCTGTTGGGTTTGAAGGCGGCACCCAGTACCGCGACGCGCTTGTTCATGAGCGTTCCGCCGAGCATGTCCCGGGCCAGGTCTACGGCGCTCGCCGGACGGCTGACGTTGATCCGATCTATGCTCTTGAGGAAATCGAGGCTTTCGCCCACCCCCAATTCCTCTGCGCGGGCCATGAAGGCACGGATGTCCTTGGGCAGGCAACCGCCGCCAAAGCCCACCCCAGGGGCGAGGAACCGGCTGCCGATCCGGGAATCGTGACCCAAAGCCGCCGCCAGAGGCATGATGTCAGCGCCGGCGGCCTCACAGATGTCGGCAATGGCGTTGATGAAGGAGATTTTGGTTGCGAGGAAGGCGTTGGCAGAGACCTTGACCAGTTCAGCGGTGGCGAGATCCGTGCAGATGAAGGGTGTCCCTGCCGCCAGCACCGGTGCGTACACTTCACGAAGGATTGTTTCGTCGTCGGCGGAGGTCACGCCGATAACCAGCCGATCCGGATGCAAGGTGTCGTCGACCGCGAACCCCTCCCGAAGGAACTCTGGGTTCCAGGCAACCTTTACCTGAGTCCCCGAGGGCGCCAACCGAGTGACCATGTCGGACAACCTGGCAGCCGTTCCCACCGGCACCGTGGACTTTCCGACGAGCAGGCACGGCCGTTTCAGATGGGGAGCAAGCCCTGCCACGACGGCGTCGACGAACTTCATGTCTGCGGCTGTGGAGTTGGGGGACTGCGGGGTTCCGACGCAAATGAAGTGAACGTCGCCAAAACCGGCGGCCTCCTCCAGAGACGTCGAAAACTTCAGTCTTCCCGCGGCGATGTTCTCCCGCAGCAAGTCCTGCAGGCCCGGTTCGTAGAAGGGCGTGACGCCGCGGGAGAGCTGGTCGATCTTGACGGGGTCAACGTCCACGCCCAGCACATCGTGACCGAACGAAGCCATTCCGGCGGCGTGTACTGCACCCAGGTAACCCGTTCCAATGACGGTAATGCGCATAGTGAAGCTCCTTCAGGCAGGGGTATTCAGCTACTGAATAGAAATGAAAGGTCCGCGAACGGCAGCTCAGGCTGTTTTGGCCAGCGCTTCGGAACGGACGATCGATGCGGGCCGGGCGCCTTCAAACTGGGCGCCGGCCACCGTCTCGGCGGCGGCACGCACCTCAAGGGGCTTCGATTCGAAGAAAGAGACCGTGCGGCGCAAGCCGACCCTTGTGGGGATCTGCGGCTTCCAGCCGAGGCGGCTGCCTGCGCGGCTGATGTCTGGCTGGCGGCGCGTGGGATCGTCAACGGGCAACCGATGGAATTCGATGAAGGACTTGGATCCGGTGATCTCCAGGATCATTTCGGCCAGTTCCAGAACGGTGTGCTCCGCAGGATTTCCAAGATTAATGGGTCCGGGTTCGTCGCTCTGGAGCATGGCCATGATTCCGCGGACCAGGTCATCCACATAGCAGAAACTGCGCGTTTGGCTGCCGTCTCCGTAAATAGTCAACGGTGCACCGTTGAGCGCCTGCGTGATGAAGCTGGACACCACCCGGCCGTCGCCTGGCCGCATGCGCGGCCCGAAGGTGTTGAAGATCCGAACGATGCCAACGTTTACACCGCAGCTGCGCGCATATGCCATGGAGATGGCCTCGGCGAAGCGTTTTGCTTCGTCGTATACGCTGCGCGGGCCGATGGAGTTGACGTTCCCCCAGTAATCTTCCGTTTGCGGGTGCACGGCCGGATCGCCGTACACTTCGCTGGTGGACGCCAGCACAAAGCGCGCGTCTTTTTTCAGGGCCAACCGCAAGGAATTTTCCGTCCCACGGCTTCCCACTGCGAGTGTCTCCAGCGGTAGCCGGTGGTAGTCGGGCGGTGAAGCCGGGCTGGCCAGGTGGGCGATTGCGTCCACGGGACCGTCAATCTCTATTCCCGTGCTTACGTCGGCATTGATAAACGTGAAGAGGGGATTGTCCTGGAACTGGTCGACGTTACTGAGTCTTCCGGTCGAAAGATCATCGACGCAAACAACCGTATTTCCGGATTTCAGCAGTGCTTCACACAAATGGGAACCCAGAAAACCGGCACCCCCAGTGACGATGACTCGCATGGTAGTTCCTAACCGCAAAACGGTTCAAATTGGTGAGTTTGACTCGATGTCGGTCAGAGTTTCTCTGGACGCGGCTGAACTATTTCTTTTGCCGCATGAAGTGAAACCCTTGCGCAATGCTGCTGGCACATGACATCGAAGCTGGACGTCATCGAGAAATGAGACCGGTCATCCCCAATGCATCGCGAGACCCGTTATTTCCCGCGATATCCCCAAATAATCTGACAAGTGAGAGCCTATGAACGGGATTACTCCCCAACACGAGTAGGCAGTACCCAAATTTAGGTATGGCAATCCGAGCAACTACGTGGTGACACCTGTACCGAGTACTCACATGGGCGCGGATGCAGCACTTGGAGCGGGTAGTTGGGTTCTCTATTTCGCGTATTTCGATGGCCCGCAACTGACGGCCTGACGTATTTAGAGGGACTTCACGGCGCCCAGCGTCCCGCAGTTGGCGGCCGTAGTCCGCCGTAGGACAGACTGTTGCCGTGAGCAACTCTCCTCGGACGGGCCTGGCCGTCGCCGGACTCAGTCTCGGCACGTCGCTGAACCCGTTGAATTCCTCGATGATCGCCGTCGCCCTCGTGGTGCTGCGCGAGGACTTCGGGCTCGACGTCGCCACGGTCACCTGGGTGATCACCGCGTTCTACCTCACCTCCGCGGCCGGCCAGCCGCTGATGGGCAGGCTCGCGGACCGCTTCGGCCCGCGGCGGCTGTTCCTGCTGGGCATGGGACTCGTGGCCGTGACCTGTGTGCTCGCTCCGTTTGCGCCGAACTTCGCGCTGCTGTGCGTGGCGCGGGCTTTCATGGCCCTCGGCACCGCGACGGCGTACCCGAGCGCCGTCGTCATGGTCGCGGCGCTGGCGCGGGAGGCGAACGTGAAGTCCACGCGACCGCTGGGCAGGATCCAGATGGCGAATACCTCGGCGGCCGCAGTCGGGCCCGTGGTGGGCGGTCTGCTGGTGAGCCTGGTGGGGTGGCAGGCGCTGTTCCTGATCAACGTCCCGCTCTCGCTGGTGGCGATCCTTGTGGTCCGGCGCTTTGCCCCGGCGGACGGTTTCCGGGAGCGCGGCCGGGTGTCGGAGCTGGTGCGGGACTCGGACCTACCCGGCATCGGGGCCTTCATCGGTGCCCTGGTGCTGGTGATGATGGCGTTGCTGAATGTGCTGCCCGCCTACCGGTGGTGGCTGCTTGGCGGCGGGCTGGTCCTCGCGGCGCTGTTCGCATGGCGGGAGCTCCGGTTCAGCCCGCCGTTCCTGGACCTGCGGCTGCTGGGCCGCAACCGCCCGCTCCTGCTGGTGTACCTGGGCTTCGCATTGTTCAACGGCGTCTACTACTTCGCGTTCTTCGGTCTGCCGCAGCTGCTGCAGACCGCCGGCGGATACAGTCCCGGCGTCGTGGGCGTCCTCATGCTGCCGCTGGCCGCGATCTCGGTGGTCGGGACGCCGTTCGCGGTCCGCGCGATCGACAGGTTCGGCGTGCGGCGGGTGCTGATCGCCGGCGTCGTGCTGCTCCTTTTGGCGTCGGCGGCGATGTGGCTGCTGTCGGTGTCCCTGGCCGTCCCGGTGGTGGTCGCGCTGACTGCCCTGCTGGGTGTGCCGTATTGCGTGGTCGCCATTTCCTCGAGCCAGGGCATGTACGTGTCCACCCGGCCGGAGGAGCGCGGGGTGGCCGCCGGGATCTTCCAGACCTGCCGCTACCTGGGCGCGATCACGGCCACCGTGCTGATCGGCATTTTCTACGGCAGCGGGGTCACCCAGGCGAACTGGGGGCTGATGGTATTCGTGATGCTGGGCCTGGGCGCGGTGGTGTTGATGGTGTCGCTGGCGTGGCGGGAGCGGCGGGCCTGACGTCGGGTGCCGGCGGCGCGAACTCCGACTCCGTCTCCCTGCCGGATGGGATCTCGCAGTCAAACTGATACTGCCGCAGGGCGTTGGACCGGGACGGGTGTTTGAGCTTCTCCATCGCTGTGACCTCGATCTGGCGTACGCGGTCGCGGGTCATGCCGAACGCTTTCGCGACGGCGTCCAAGGATTTCCCTGCGCCGCCCGTCACGCCGAAGCGCATCGCTATAACCCGAGCTTCCCGGGCCTCGAGTGTGCCGAGTACGGCATGTACCTGCGCCTTCATCTGTTGGTGGAAGAGTAGATCAGCCGCGTCGGGATCAGAGGGATCCAAGAGTTGTTCGGCCAGCGCTTCGGTCCCGCCGCTGCCGTCGGGCACTTGCCAGTCCAGCGAATAGATCGGCTTGTCCAAGGCCAGCAGATATTCGACGTTCTTGACCGAATTGTTCGTCAGCTGGCCAAGATCTTCATGACTGCAAAGGGTCCCTGTCATTGCGGCCGTCCGTTGTGCTGACCGGACTTTCTGCACCCGCTCGACGACGTCAACCGGGAGCCGGATAAGGCGTGCCTGATCAGCCAGTGCCCGGATGATGGCGTGCCGGATGCACCAAGAGGCGTAGGTGGAGAATCTGAATCCCTTGGTGAAGTCGAACCTGCAGATGGCCCTGTGGAGTCCCAGGTTCCCCTCCTGGATCAGGTCGAGAAGGTCGAGGCCCCGGTGGGTGTAGTGCTTGGCGATGGACACTACTAACCGGAGGTTGGCGTGGAGCAGCGAGTCGACGGCACGCTTGCCCAGAAGGACTATGGTTCGAAGCTCCGTTGTGTCCTGGCGGGGTGGCGATGTGCCATCCGCCAAGAGGTGTTCCGCGAGAAGCCCTGCCTCGATTTCTTGCGCCAGTTCAATTTCCTGCTCGGCGGTGAGCAAGTCGTATTGGCCCAGTCGGCGCAGGTAGTCCGCGACGACGTCGTCGGTGAATCCGCAGCTGGCTGACAGTAGTAGTTCCGGCCACCCAGGGTCATACGGCTCGAATGATTCAGGGACTGACGGAACTGCTGCAGGCGGGAAAGGTGTCCTGCCGATTGCCTCGTGGATCCGCTCAGCCATGTCATCCCCTGTCGGACGGTTCAAGCTTGTGAAGGCAGACTACGCGGCCGGTGTGACAAAAAGTTCGGAGGCAGGGGCGGACCTTGCAAAGGGCGATAGACGAGGCATCTTGACACTCTCAAACGCCGGGAATATCTTCGGCCTTAACGGGCCAGTTCGCCCGTTCCATCCTATTTGTCACAGTCTTCTCGGCACCCCGCGCGGCCCCTGCCCGGAATGGCTGGCGGCGTGGTTTTGCGGCCCGTCGAACAACGCGCTGGGGGATCCATCTCGGTCTCGCGCCTGCAAGGAGTCGGAAATGGCTGACGGGACTGGAATGATCAAGCGGTTTTACACAGAGGTGATTGGGGACGGAAACCTCTCCCTCATCGATGAACTGGTCAGTGACGACTTCGTTGATCACGACCCCCTGCCCGGACAATCGCCGGCCAAGGACGGGGTCGCGTACTTCGTCAACACGATGCGGGCGGCCTTCCCGGATCTCAAGGCCAAGACCACCGAACCGGCGTTGGTCGACGGAAACCTGGAGGCGCAATACGTGGTCCTGACCGGAACGCATCAGGGAGAGCTGATGGGCGTCGCGCCCACCGGGCGGAGCGTCGAATTCAGCGGCGTCGACATCATCCGCGTCGACGGCGGCAAAGTCGTCGAGCACTGGGGAGCCACCGACACCATGACCCTCATGCAGCAGATCGGCGCCGTACCGGAGTAAAGCCGCACCTAACGAAGCGGCGGCAAGGGGCCTGCCACGCGGAGGCCTCTTGCCGTCATGGTGTTTGGTGTGTCGCCGCGGGGGCGGGATCGGCGGCAGTCAGGGCATCTTGACACCCTCGAAGACCCGGAATATCTTCTGCCTTAACGAGGCTTTTTGCCCGATTCCCACTGGCATCTCCACAGTAATTCTCGGTGCCCCGCGCGGGCTTGCCGCCTGGCGACGGCGCCAGAAAGAGAGCCTCTTGGGGAATGGTCTGGGGGATGTAAATTTCGGTCTCTCGCCTACAAGGAGTCGGAAATGTCTGAAGGTGTTGGATTGATTGAGCGGTTTTACAAGGACGTCATTGAGAGCGGAAACCTCGCCCTCATTGATGAGTTGGCCGCGGACAGCTATGTGGATCACGAGGAGGCCCTCCCCGGGCAACCGCCCGGCAAGGACGGCGTTAAGTTCTTCGTGAACACGATGCGGACGGCTTTCCCGGACATCAAGGTCAAGGAGATCGAGCCCAAGGTGGTGGCCGGAAACCTGGAGGCGTGCCATGTGATTCTCACGGGTACGCATCGCGGGGAACTGGCCGGCATCCCGGCAACGGGCAAGAGCGTCGAGTTCGATTGCACTGACATCATCCGTGTCGAGGACGGCAAAGTGGCAGAGCACTGGGGCACCACGGACAACCTGAGCCTCATGCAGCAGATTGGCGCCGTAGCGGTTGCCTGAACTGAGGCGACCAACAACAGGGCCTACGCACGCAAGGGCCGACGCGCGCAGCAAAAATGGCTGTCCTCGTTCCCCACAGGGAAACGCGGACAGCCGTTCGACGTCGGCGGCGTTAGACACCGACGTCGGCGTCGTTCCTCAGGTGCGACTATCTAATGCCGCCTGCAATTTCTCGAACGACTCAGTCCAGCCGTTGCGGTGCAGGTCAATGCGTTCGTCCGTCAGGAACGGTCCCTGCGAGAGCACCAGGCGCGTGCCTTCGCCGGTACTCCCGAGTGAGAGGTCGACGACCGTCTCCCGGTCGTCCGGCGTCGGTTCCTCCCAGCGGAATGTGTACACCAGGCGCCACGGTGGATCGATCTCAAGGAACTCGCCTGAGAGGTGGAATGGTTCGCCGTCCGGTGGCGTCATGGCGAAGCGGTAGTGGCCGCCCGCCACGAGGTTGACTTCCGCCTCGGGGATGGTGAAGCCGTGTGGACCCCACCACTTCACCAGTTCGGTCGAGTCCGTCAGCATCCTGAAGACTTCTTCGGGGGGAGCACCGAGCGTGCACTCCAAGTTCAGGACCAGCCCGCCCGTCTCCTCGTTCCCAGTTGGCTTACTCCCTGTTTCCTCATTCCGGGTTTCCTCATTCATTGTTCAACTCTGGCATCCTGCGGACGGTGACGGAAGCGGGTCGGGCTGGCAGGCACCTGCCACGTCGGGAGCATCCGCGGCCTGCCTTCCGTCACGGCCTGGCAGGGCAGCGTTTTGTAGCCCTCCTGCTCGAACAGTGACCCTTCAGCCCGATGCCATGCAGCCCTGTTTCCGCAGGCCAAAATCGGTCCATAATGGCCCCATAAGCTTCGGGGACCCCTCACACCGGTGGGCGGCGCGGCGTCGAAGAGTCCCAGGTGGCTGCCCCCGCTCGGCGCAGGGGCGGTCACGGCCTCCGGACAGGTATTCCGGGGACCGAAACCGGGGGGAGCATCGCCATCGCTGCGGTCATCAACGCACTGAAGGGAATCATCATGCTCAAGGATTCAAACATCATCGCTGTCCTCCCCGCGAAGGACATCAACAGGGCGCAGGAGTACTACCGGGACAAGCTGGGAATCGAACCCTCTGAATCCATGGAGGAGGGCAGCGTCATGTACAGCTGCGGACAAGGAACCCGCTTCCTTGTCTATCAGACAGACAATGCCGGGACCGCGAAGAACACCCAGATTGGCTGGGAAACGGACGACCTCGAACGTGAGATGGAAGAACTGCGTGGCCGCGGCGTCGTTTTTGAAGACTACGATTTTCCCGGTCTGAAGACGGAGAACGGCATTGCCACCGCATCCTGGGGGAAGGCAGCCTGGTTCCTGGACAGCGAGGGGAACATCTTCAACATCTCGCAGCGCGCGTAGGCCGGAGTCTGGCACCGATCTACGACTCATGGCATCGCTGGGGGCAACGACGCCGGACGGAACCGGCTCCCGCCGTCAAGGCGGGGGCCGGTTTCAGGGTGGCTACCAGAGTCCAGAACGCGGGCCCCTGGAAATCAGTGCATCAGGCCTTGGGCTCGTACGCCTGGGGGAGCTTCAAGCCGCGTTCTTCCATAACCGTGCGCAGGCGGGTGGGGTAGTCGCTGATGATGCCGTCCACACCGAGGTCCATCAGCCGTGTCATGTCCGCCGTGGTGTTGACGGTCCACGGGATGACCGGCAGGCCCAACTCGTGGGCGTCGGCGATCATCTCGGGGGTGACGGAACTGAAAGCGGGGGAGATGACGTCGTAGCCCTGGGCGGCCGCCGCCTTGGCGAGGGATCCGCCATAGGTGTCGATGTCGATGCCGCCGAGGTTGGGGCTGGCGCCGGGCTTGCCGACCTCGAGCCAGGCGTCGCCGCTGGACAGGGCGACGAGGGGCAGCTGCGGGGCGATCTTCTTGGTCAGGTTCAGCGAGGACCAGTCGAATGACTGCACGGTGCTGCGCCCGGCCATGCCGGCGGTGTAGATCTCGGTGACCACGGCCTTGGTCAGGGCCACCATGCCCTCACCGCCGGACTTCCCGTCCTCCACCTTGGTCTCGATGTTGAAGCGGACCTTCTTGGCGTCGGCGTCGCGCACAAGCCCGAACACGTCTTTGAGCTCGGCGATCCGGTTGCCCTCGATGACGTCCTGCTCCGGGTACCCCTTTAGCTGGGTGAACCCGCAGTCCAGCGTCTTGATCTGCGCGAGCGACAGCTCGGCCACCCGGTCACCGACGTAAGGGAAGGCGGCGTCGCCCGGGGTCACCGGCGCAGTGTCGCGGCACTTGTCCGCCTGGATGGTGTCGTCATGCCAGACGATCACCTTGCCGTCCGAGGTCAGGTGGGTGTCCAGTTCCAGCGTGGTCACCCCGAGCTTCAGCGAGTTGGCGAAGGCGGCCAGGGATTCCTCGGTCCACTCGCCGCGGCCTCCGCGGTGCGCCTGCAGGTCAAAAGAGCCGTTGCTCTCGTTGGTCTTGACGCCGGCTGTTGCGTTTGCGGCAGCCGTTCCGGCAGCGTTCGACGACGGCGCGGAGCCGGCTTCGGGGTTGGAAGCGGCGACGGCGGGACTCGCCAGCGAGGCGATGAGCGCGGCGGCGGCCGCGGCAATCAGGGGTGTGCGCATGGTGATGGTTTCCTCCTGGGTGACGGTTACCGGCGTCGTGCCGGCGACCCGACCACCGTAGGGAGGTGAGATGGACTGTTGTGTGCGGGGAACTGGACCTTGGGTGAACACAAAGAGACGGGACCCAGCGAGGATGTTGGAGACGCCGATGGGCCGTGCAGAAACTGCCGCAAAAAACGGCCGGGCAAAGGCCGTCCGCTTCAGCACCCTGGAGGCAGTGTGCCGGGTCCTCAAGTGCCAGCCGGGTGAAATGCTGGAATTCGTCGAGGAAAGGACAGGTTATCTGCCACGGCGGGCGTCCTTGCAGGGGGTTATTGAAACCGACTTCGGCCTGGCCCGGCCAAGGACGTGTCCACGTGCGTTATGCCGCCAACCCGCTCGGGACCTTCACTGCGTGCTGCGGAGCCCGGGTGGCGGCGAGCCGCTTCGCCACGTACCTCGCGTCCCGGCAGACGCCGGGGAGGGTTTCCGATGCTGCTGCGAAGATGAAATCTTTCCCCAGCAGGTACAGGCCCGGCAGGGCATCCACTATCCCGCGGTGCTGCTGCTCCCGCCAGTCCGCGGGCAGCGCCGGGATGTCCAGCCACGGGTAGGCCTCGGTGAAGCCGGTGCACCAGATGACGTTTGCCACCGGAAGGCCCTGACCGTCGTCGAGAATTACTTCGCCGTCCTGGACTCCGGCGACCCGCGGTACCAGGTGGACTCCGGCTGCGCCGAGGTCCGCGAGCTTGGTGCGGATCAACGGCGTAGCCATGGCTGCCATCTTGGGCAGCGCTTTGCGCCCGACCGGCGTGTTGGTGTTCAGCACGTGCAGCCCGGCGAAGCGGACCACGGGGAGGAAGAAGCGGGCCGCGGTCCGGCCGTGCCGGAACGGGATCTCGGCACTCGGCTTGCCGGCCAGCCAGGTTTCATGCGTGCGGCTGGTCTCCAGGGCGATCTCCGCTCCGGAGTTGCCCACCCCCACCACCAGGACGTGACCGGGCTTGAGCTGGGCCGGGTTCTTGTAGCCGTGGGAGTGGAGCTGCACGACGTCGGACGGCAGTTCCGCCGCAAAGCCCGGCGTCTTGGACAGCTGGCAGGCACCGGTGGCGAGGACGACGTTTGCCGCCGTCCAGCGCTGCGCCCCGGCCGTGACATGGAACCGCTGCCCGTCGTGGCTCAGCCGGGTGACGGCCGTGTTGGGCCGGACCGGCAGGTGGAACCGGGAGGCGTAGTCCTCCAGATAGTCCGCCTGCTCGTCCTTGGTGGGGAAGGCGAGGCGGTCGCCGGGGAAGGGCCGGCCGGGCAGGGCGTCGTACTTGGCGGGGGTGAACAGACGCAGCGAGTCCCAGCGGCTCCGCCACGCGTCGCCAACCCGTGTGCCGGCGTCGAGAATGACAAAGTTCCGATGCTGCTGCGCCAGGTAGTAGCCCAGCGCCAGGCCGGACTGTCCGGCGCCGATGATGACGGTGTCGACGGCGGCAGTGCCGACGACGCCGCGGGTGTCAGTTGCTGGGGTGGTGTTCATGGTGGCGCCTCCTGGCTGATGCATGTGCAGTTGGGTGTTATGAACACTCCGGAAGCGCAGGTACCAGCGGGGCCTTGAGCAGCATGGGCAAGTAGCTCACCGCGAAGATGCCGGTGGAAACCATTCCTGCGAGAACTGAAACGTTCATGCCATTAACGATATTTTTCGCCGCGTCACGGCGAATCGGGCGAATCACCCATTTCCCACGGCCGGGGAAAAATCGGGAATGGGTAGTTTTATGCAGGGCGGGAGGTCAGACGAGTCCGTGCTGGTAGGCGTAGGCCGTGACCGCGGCCCGGGAGGTCAGGCCCAACTTGGCGAAGATATTGCTCAGGTGCCGGGCCACCGTTTTTTCGCTGATGAACAGCTCGGCAGCGATGTTTCGGTTGCTCAGTCCGGAGGAGACGAGCTGGACCACCTCGGTTTCGCGGGCGGTGAGCGGCCCGGCGTCGGCGGCGTGATGAGCGTCGTTCCCGGTGGTTGGCGCCGGGGCTATCCGGGCGTCCGGCGCAGCGGGCGCCGATTGCTCAAGCTCCGATAGCGCCGGCGCGGCGCCCAGCTCGGAGAATACTGCCCGGGCTGCCTCACGCTCCAGCTGGGCGGATTCCTCATCGCCGAGCGCGGTGTACAGCCTGGCCATGAGGGCGCGGCAGCGGGCCGCTTCGAACGGTGCATCGAGGCTGAGCCAGCGCGACCACGCGCGGCGAACCAGGATCAAGGCAGCCGCGGGGTCGCCTTCGTGGAACAGGACAGAGGCCTCCGACTGCTCGGCGAGGGCGTGCAGCATGGGCCTGTCGATCGAGGCGCACAGCGAGGCCAGCTCCTCCACGGCGGTCCGTGCTGTCAGAGCGTCGCCTGCTGCCACTTCGATCTCCACCCGGGCGGCGAGCATCCCGCGCCGGTAGTCGGGGGCGGCACCGTCCATGGCCTGCCGGAGCAGGGACTGGGCCTGGTCAGGCCTGCCTTGGGCCAGGCGCAGGAGCGCCAGCCCGGGCTGCGGCGGGAAACCGGTCTCCTGGGCGTGCAGGTAGGAGGCCTCGGCGGCGTCGAAGTCGCCCCGGAGCCGGTGGATTTCGCCCTGTTCGTAGAAGCCGCCGTAGGTGGCCATATGGTCGCCGTGGAAGGCGAGGTCCTGCGCGGTTTTGGCAGCGTCGATCGCCTCGGTCCAGGCGCCGTGCAGCCGGTACAGCTCGGCCCGGTGCATCTGGCACTGGCCGCTGAAGGCCACCACGTTCTGTTGCGAGTCGCACCACCTGTCCAGCGCCCGCGTCCACTCGTGGGCGCGGCGCAGGTCAAAGGCCAGATGGCAGGTTTCGATCATTGCGCAGTAGATGATCCCGGCGGGGATAGGGGAGATTTCCCCGACGGTGACGGCGACCATGGCTTCGTCAAGCAGGGCCAAGCCGCCGTCGAACTCGCCCAGCAAGATCTTTGCCTGCCCGAGGCCAAGCGTACCGAGGGCCGCCGAGTCAGCGTCGCCGCGTGCCCGTCCGAGGTCAGCGGCCCGGATGAAGGCTTCCGCGGCGGCGGCGCCGTCGCCTTGGTAGAGGGCGCCCAGCCCGGCGGGGATGGACAAAAGGCCCTCGCAGGGGCAGGGCTCGGGCAGGTCGTCGACGATCCGGTGGGCGCGGGCGAGCCAGCCGGCGCTGCGAGCCGGTTCGCCCAGCAGGATGAGGTTCATCCCGGTCCAGGCAGCGCAGCGGACGGCGGAGGGGTAGTCGCCGTCGGCGAGGTATTTCAGGTGCGCCCGGGCCAGGATGTCCACTCCCTCGGCGCCCCGGCCGGTGAGGATGACGGACGTGGCCAGCTGTTCCAGATCGCTGGCCGGAAGTTCGGCGTCGTGGTCGGCAGCGGTGTACTGCCCTACGGCGTCCGGCCAGCGCCGTTCGGCGTAGGCTTCCCGGCCGTGTGCGAGTGTAGACATCGCGCCTCCCGTTCCCGGCGGCGGGTCTGAGCCTGTGGGCGCTGCCCGGCCCGGCACTCGCGGAACCGGTGGTGGGCGGCGCGGCCCGTCATCTGCTTTTCAGGCTACCGCCGGGGTTAAGGGGCGGCAAGGTGCGGGGCCTAAGCGCTAACAGGCCCGGGCATTCGATCACGACGGCGGCGTCCGCCAGAGCCCGTCGATGATGCAGCTCGTAGCTGTCGAACACGTCAGGCGACATGGTTGCTGAATGGCCAAATTGACGTAATAATTCCCGGTCCCGGCGTCCCATAGGAGAACCTTCACCGGAAGTTCCCAGCCAATACTCATGTTTCCCGTCTATGTGGTTATAGTTCCTCGTGGGGGATTGATCTGTCTGGTATGGCACAGGGCTACATCTCAGTGACACCGCATGGCGGAGAAGCCGCCCAGGGAATCGGCCAAATAAGTAAGACAGGAACTGCCATGACAGAGAATCAAACTATTCCGGACGCCAAACGTGACGGCAAGGCTCAGGCCGCCGCGGACAAGGCATATCGCAAGGCATCGCGGCCTTGGTTCAAAAAGAAGCGCTTTCTTTTGCCTCTGATCCTTCTCGTGATTATCATCATTGCCTCGGTTTCCAACGGCGGAAAGAAAGACTCCTCTGCTGCCATCTCTCCTTCCACAGACGCTTCGGCCGCGGCGCCCGCGGCAGCGGCTGCGGCGCCGGCAACAGCGGCTTTCCCGGGCGCCAAGGACAGTGACGTTGTTGGAAAAGCCGGTGCCGCCCTCAAGGTCGGCGACGCCACTGTTACGTCTGCCCCAATCGCGAAGGGTGACGCAACATTTGGGAAGACCATTTGCACGGCAACGACAATGAGCAACGGGTCGAAGGAAACGATTTCCTTCAATGCGTTCGACTGGAAGCTCCAGACTCCTTCTGGCACTATCCTGAATCCTGGCTTCACAGGCAGCGATAACACGCTTAACTCCGGTGAGATCGCTCCGGGTGGTAAGGCCAGCGGTGACGTGTGCTTTGACAACAAGAAGGCCGAAGCAGGCAAGTTCGTCGTCCTCTACGAGCCGGTCTTTTCATTCTTCTCCGATCGGGCCGCTTGGACTAATTCCCTCTAACCATCATGACGGAAGGGCCCCCGAGTTCACTCGGGGGCCCTTTTTGGGAAAGTTCACCTCCCAAACAAGAATTAGAGAAATTGCTTGGGACGGAGCGTCAGTCCCGCAGCACCCAAGCCGCGTTGTTCGGCTGCAGCCAACCAGCCTCCTCGAGCGGTGCGGCGCTGAGCAGCACCGTCCCGGCCGGGAGTTTGGCCGATTCGGTTCCCATTGCGACGGCGACGAGGAAGTGCTCGTTGCGTTCGCAGATCAGCAGGTTCCCGGCGTCCACCCGCCAACTGCCGCCGTCGTCCGCGGTGAACACCTCGTTCTTCCACAACTGCCGGCGCAGCTCCAAAGCAGTTCGGGTCAGGTTCGGCGTGGAGTGCGGGTCCTGCTGCTGTCGGTCGATCGCGTGCGTTCCCCAGTCTTCAGGGATCGGTAGCCATGGCTCGCCTGCGGAGTCAGCAAGCGAGAAGCCGTGGTTCAGGCCAGTGTCTTCGGTCCAGGGCAGCGGCACACGGGCGCCGTCGCGGCAGACGCCGCCGCGGGCCCACATCGGATCCACCCGGGCCTCCACCGGGACGTCGACCTCAGGCAGACCGAGTTCCTGGCCCTGGTAGAGGTATGCGGCGCCGGGCAGTCCGAGCAAAGCCACCAGGGCAGCGCGGGCTCGGGCGCTGCCGGGCTCGCCGCCGCCGAAGCGCGTGACGGAGCGGACGATGTCGTGGTTTTCCAGTGCCCACGTCGGGGCGGCGCCGTGGAGCTGCCGGGCGGCCTCGAGCTCGTTGCCGACGGCGGCCCACGCCTCCGGCTCCCAGCCGAGTTTCACGAAGGCGAAGGCGAAGGCCTGCTGCATCTCGTCCGCGCGGGTGTAGCGGGCGGCGCGGGCCGGTTCCAGGTTGACCTCCCCCACCAGCAGGCGGTGCGGTTCATACTTTTCTGCGAGGGTGCGCCAGCGGCGGTAGACCTCGTGGACGTCCTCCTGGTCCGAGACCTGCGGGTTGGACCGCAGCCCGTCCACAACCCCGCCCGTGGAGGGCGAGTCCGGCAGCCCGTCGGCCTTGAACAGCGCGTGCGCGACGTCGATGCGCAGCCCGTCCACGCCCTTATCGAACCAGAAGCGCAGCACGCCGTCGAAGTAATCGCCGACGGCGGGGTTGCGCCAGTTCCAGTCCGGCTGCCCGGCCGAGAACAGGTGCAGGTACCAGTCCTTGTCCGTCTCGGACTCCGGGTTGGCGCGGCTCCAGGCCCGGCCGCCGAAAACGCTCTGCCAGTTGTTCGGCGGGACGTCGTCGCCGGAGCCTTCAACAAAGTGGAACATGCCCCGCTCCGGCGACCCGGGGCCGGCCGCGAGGGCCGCCTGGAACAGCGGGTGCTCCGAGGAGCAGTGGTTGGGGACGACGTCGAGCAGGATCCGCAGACCCAGCGCGTGGGACTGCTCCAGGAGCGACTCGAACTGTTCCATGGTGCCGAACAGCGGATCCACGCCGCAGTAGTCGGTGACGTCGTAGCCCTGGTCCACCTGCGGGGAGGGCTGGAACGGGGTCATCCAGATCCCGTCAACGCCGAGCGAGGCGATGTACGGCAGCCGGGCAATGAGGCCTGCGAGGTCGCCCACGCCGTCGCCGTCGCCATCGGCGAAGGAGCGCGGGTAGACCTCGTAGATGACGGCGGACTGCCACCAATCAGGGGCCTGCGCGATCGTGGTTTCCTCGAGCGAGCCGGGAGCAGGGCTCATTTGCTCGCGCCCGCGGTGAGGCCTTCGACGATCCGCCGCTGGAAGATCAGCACCATAATGACCAACGGTACGGTGACGATCACGCCGGCGGCCATCTGCTCGCCGAAGGGCGCCTGAAATTCGGTGGCGCCGGTGAACTTGGAGATCGCGACCGTGGCGGTCTGGATCTTGGGGTCGTTGATCATGGACAGCGCGATGATGAATTCGTTCCAGCTGTGGATGAAGGTCAGGATCGCGGTGGTGAAGACGCCCGGCGCGGCGAGCGGCAGCAGGACCCGGCGGAACGCCTGCCACTTGGTGCAGCCGTCGATCATGGCGGCTTCCTCGAGGTCGAACGGCAGGGCCTTCATGAACGTGGTGAGGTTCCAGACCGCCAGCGGGATCGCGAAGGACAGGCTCGGCACGATCATCGCCTGGTAGGTGTTGATCCAGCCGAGGTCCGTGAAGAGGCGCAGCAGCGGCACCACCACGGAGATGCCGGGGAACATCGACGTCGCGATGATGACGCCCAGGATCACCGACTTGAAGCGGAAGTTCAGCCGGGAGATCGCGTAGGCGGCGAAGACGCCGAGCAGCAGGGCGAACACCGTGGTGGTGCCGGCGACGATCAGGGAGTTCAGCAGCGCCTGGCCGAACATGGTGGAGCCGTCGAACACCTTGGCGTAGTTCTCCAGCGAGAACGGGGCCGGCAGGAGGGTGTTGTCGAAAATGTCGGCGGTGCGGCGCAGGCTGGAGACCAGCATCCAGTAGAACGGCGCCAGGCAGTAGGCGAAGATCAGCGCCAGGCCCAGGTACACCGAGTAGGAGCGCCACGTGCGCGGCGCTTTCGGCTTGCCTGTGTTCGATTTGTCAGAGCGGCCGACGGCGGCGGTTGCGTCGGGCGCGCTGGCACCGGAGGCGCCCGGAGCGCCGGAGTCTTTGGCGGCGTTGCGGAGGTCGGAGATGGTCATCGGGTGGCCTCGGCCTTCTTCTGTTCGGCGGTTGCCTGTTCAGCGTTCGCCCGCGTGCGGGTTGCCTTGATGCGGGACTTCTTCGAGATGAGTTTCAGTTCCTTGGCGCCGGTGACGTCGGCGCCGAGGACCTTCACGAACACGATCGCGACGACGGCGACGTACAGGAAGAGCATGATCGCGAACGCGGAGGCGGAGCCGTAGCGGAGCTGGTTGGACTCGTCCCAGGCGAGCATGGAGAGAGTTTCCACGGATTCCTTGCCCGGGCCGATCAGCACGAACGGGAGATCGAACATGCGCAGCGCGTCGAGCATCCGGAACAGCACGGCCACCAGCAGGGTGGGCTTGACCAGCGGGAGCGTGATGGAGCCGAGCTGGCGCCACCAGCCGGCGCCGTCGATCTTGGCCGCCTCGTAGACTTCGCCGGGGATGACCTGCATGCCGGCGAGGACCAGCAGGCCGATGAACGGGGCGGTCTTCCAGACCTCGGCGATGATGATGGCCGCGCGGGAGGCGTTGCCCTCGGCGGTCCAGAGGATTTCGCTGCCGAGCAGGGTGTTGGCGATGCCGTCGGACTGGAAGATCCAGCGCCACAGCAGGCCGGACACGGCGGTGGGCACGGCCCAGGGGACAAGGATGCTGGCGCGCAGGAAGGAGCGGCCGCGGAACGCGCGGTTCATGGCCAGGGCCAGGCAGAGGCCCAGGACGGTCTCGAGGAACACCGTGGTGACGGTGAAGAACGTGGTGTTGCCCAGCGCGTTGAGGAAGCGCCGGCCGGATTCGCCGACAAACACGTCCGCGTAGTTGGCCAGGCCCACGAAGGATTCGACGTCGGCCACGAAGCCGTCCGCGTCCAGCCCGGATTCGGCGCGGTAGAGGGACTGATGCACCGCGGCGAGCAGCGGGTACACAATCACCAGGGCCAGCACCAGGATGGTGGGGGAGAGCAGCAGCGCGGCCATGCGGCCTTCACCGGCGGTGCGGGTGCCGCGGTGGCCGC
This sequence comes from Arthrobacter sp. P1_C12_2, assembly GCF_056406415.1. Lineage (NCBI taxonomy): Bacteria > Bacillati > Actinomycetota > Actinomycetes > Micrococcales > Micrococcaceae > Arthrobacter > Arthrobacter sp. P1_C12_2. The sequence continues at coordinate 31,011 of NZ_JBFUAF010000022.1, forward strand.
GTTTGCGCGGGCTGGCTGGTTGGGGCGTGCCGGTCTGCGCGCCGGCGGGCGGAGCGGTCGTCGTCGTCATTCTGGGAACCTCACTGGGGTTGCAGCTGCCGGGCCGGCCGGGGTGAACCGGCCGGCCATTGCGGTTGCTATGGGGCGGAGTTACTTGGCGGAGAGCTCGGTGAGCTTGGCCTGCATGTCGTTCAGGGCCGTGTCCGTGTCCTTCTTGCCGGTGATGGCCGCGTACGCCTCTTCCTGGATGGCCTTGGTGGTGGCGCCGTACTGGACCACTTTGGGGCGGGGCTGGGCGTTGTTCAGCGAGGTCAGCAGGGTGGGGAAGAACGGGCGCTTGGCAACGACGGCGGGGTCCGCGTAGAGGGAGGCATAGGCCGGGGCGCGGGAGGACAGAGCGAGACGCTTCTTGGCCTGCTCTTCGCTGGTGAAGAACTTGATGAACTCCAGGGCGGTGGCCTTGTTGGCGGTGAAGGGCGAGATGGCGAGGCTGCGGCCGCCGAGCGTGGAGACGCCGGGGCCGTCGGTGCCCGGGATGGAGGTGATGCCGAACTTGCCGGCCACCTTGCTGGAGCCGTCCGTGGCGCTCAGGGAGGCGTGCAGGAAGGGCCAGTTGCGCAGGAAGACGAGCTTGCCGTCCTGGAACGCGCGGCGGCCCTGCTCTTCGAGGTAGGTGATGGCGTCGGAGGGGAAGAGGCCTTCCTTGAAGCCGTCAACCAGCAGGTTCAGGCCCTCCTTGGCCTCGGGGGTGTTGACAGTGGGCTTGCCGTCAGCGTCCACCACGGTGCCGCCGGCGGAGGCCACGGCCTCGGAGAAGTTGACCGTGAGGGCCTCGTTCTTGTCGAACTGGCCGGCGTAGCAGGACATGCCCGCGGCCTGGGGGAGGGCCAGGATGGCCTTGCAGGCGGTCTTCATCTCGTCCCAGGTCTTGGGCGGGGCGGCGATGCCGGCGGCCTTGAGCAGGTCCGAGCGGAAGTAGAACAGCGCGCCGTCGGTGTAGTACGGGGCGCCGACCAGGGTGTCCCGGTAGGTGGCGGCGTTGACGGTGGCGGGGATCATCTTGTCCGTGGGGATCGCGTCCGCGGGCAGCGGCATGATCCACTTGTTGGCGGCGAATTCGGAGGTCCAGACGACATCGAGGTTCAGCACGCTGAAGGTATCCGACTTGATCTGGGCATTCTGGATCAGCTGCTGGCGCTGCTGGTCCGCGGAGTCCGGCAGTTCGATGAACGTGACCTTTTCCTCCGGGTGGGCGGCGTTCCATTCCTCGATGCTCTTGTTCGCTGCACCGGAGGCGTCGCGGTTGGAGACGTAGTTGATGGGGCCCTTGCCCTCGAAGGACGCGGCAGCGGCCTTCGGTGCGCTCTTTGCGTCCGTGGCGGTCCCGCCGCAGCCGGTGAGGGCGACGGCGGCGACAGTCAGGGATGCGGTGGTGGCGAGAAGAGTCTGCCAGGTGCGGCGGCGCTGCCTCATGTGTTGCTCCTTGTTTTCTTCGGTGGTGCGAGCTGGGTGGTGCGGGTGGTTTGGTGCATGCGGAATCGCGGCGGTGGTTGCCTGGTGGCGCGGGGAAGCGCCGGCTGTCGCCGTTGGGGGTGGTTTGTTGGGGTCTTGGCTAGCTGACTGGGACTTGCGCGCCGGCTTGTGCGCCGGGCGGGGCGGGGTTCGCCGGTGTTGAATTGGGCGGTGGTGAATTGACCGGCGCGGTGGAGCCGCGCTCGATCAGCCGGTGCGGCATGATCTTCGTCCCCAGGTCGCGGGAGCGGAGCAGCTTCTTCACGGCCATCCGTCCCATCTCCTCGAGCGGCTGGGCCATGGTGCTCAGCGGCGGGTTCACGTGCAGGGAGGTGGAGGTGTTGTCGAAGCCCAGGACGGAGACGTCCTCCGGCACCCGGAGTCCGCGCCGCTGCAGTTCATTGACGACGGCGGCGCCCATCTCGTCGCTCATCGCGAAGATCGCCGTCAGGCCGGGTTCCTGCTGCAGGAGCTCGTCCGCGCCGGCCGCGCCGCTTTCGTAGAAGAAGCTGCCCGTGGCGGTCACCGGGGTGCAGCCGGCTTCGGTCATGGCGCGGAGGTAACCGCGTTTCCGGGGCTGGGCGACGTAGACCGACGCCGGATCGCCGGTCAGGAGACCGATGCGCCGGTGGCCGAGCCGCAGCAGGTGACGGGTCGCGTCGTAGGCTGCCTGCTCGTCGTCGATGGCCACGCTGGGGGAGCCGGACTTGTCGCTGATGGCGACGGAGATGATGGGAACGTTGGGCCCCAGCAGCTGCCTCGTCTCCGGCGTGATCACCGCGGAGATGAGGATGACGCCGGCGGCCCGGTAGGTGCGCAGGGTCCGGAGGTAGCCGGCGATGTAGGCGGACTTGGCGCCGGTGCGGCCGAGCATCACGGCGTAGCCGCGTTCCTGAGCTTCTTCTTCCACGCCCTGCATGACCTGGGAGGCCAGGGCATCGGAAACCATGGGGGCGAGGAGACCGATCACGGAGGTCTGCCGGGTCTTGAGGCCGCGGGCGAGGTAGTCCGTTTCGTAGCTGAGGCTCTTGACCGCGGTTTCGACGCGTTCCCGGGTCTCGTCCGAGTAGCCGACCAGCCCGTTGACAACCCGGGAAACGGTGGCCGGAGAGACGCCGGCGTGCTTGGCGACATCGCGTATGGTGACCACTGTTCCTCCTCCCTGAGGGTGTCTGCTGGCTGATGTCAGCGTTACGTAATCGGTTTCGGAAAACGGTTTACGTAAACGGTTTCGTTGCGTGCAGGATCAACAGTAAGGGGTGGTTGTGGGATCGCGTTGCGTTTCGTAAACGGGAGATCAAAGACAAGGGCCTGGGCAGTATGGGTCTGCTCATTGGCGGGCCAGGAAGTCCGGTACGACGCCGAGATGAGCAGGCTGTCCCTTCTCGGTTCGCGGATGAGACCGAGGCCGTCGAACACGGCTGGACGGAAGTTGGACAGGCACTCGCACTGACCACCCGTCTAGCGGATCAAGTCGATGCGATCGCGAAGTTGCCGCGACACTTCCGATGGAAATGCAGCCGCTAGACTTGGCTCTTGATTGAACATATCCATCATCCGAGAGGAAAATCCTTGGCGGTTTCATCTGATCTGCAGCAATACACCGTGGCGGACTTTCTTGAATGGGAAGAGAAGAAACAGTTAAAGCTCAACCCCGAGTTTCAGCGCGGTAAGGTTTGGCCCCCGGCTGCCAGAACGTACCTTATCGACACAATCCTCCGACGCCTGCCAGTACCTAAGATTTACGTTCGCACTCGAGTCGATCTGCAAACTAAAAGATCATTCCGTGAAGTCGTCGATGGTCAGCAGCGGCTTCGTGCAATCCTGGATTTCGGTAACAACCGATTTGCGTTGGGATCTCGAGCCAAGGATTTCGCCGGTAAACGCTACAGTGATTTGTCCGAAGAAGAACAAGAACGTTTCCTGGGTTATCAGTTGTCTGTGGATCAGCTGATCAATGCTTCGGACGCTGATGTGCTTGAAGTATTTTCTCGGTTGAATTCATATACGGTCCCTGTCAATCCACCGGAGCTACGACACGCAAAGTATCAAGGTGAATTTAAGTGGTCCGTCCATGAGATGTCGAGCAAATGGACGACTCTGTGGGAAGAGTTTCGCATCGTTGGGGCACGAGATGCAGTACGGCTATTATCGGATTCCTTGATGGCCGAGCTGTACGGCGTAGTACTCGAAGGAGTGAAAGATGGAGGGCAACCCAAGGTCACTGCACTTTACGAACGCGTCGATAAGGACTACGAGCGGGGCTCTGCGGAGCATGTCGTGGATTCAACGTTGGAGTATATCGTCAGCAACTTGTCCGAAGTCTTGGACCAGACAGCAATCTCGAACGCTCCGCATTTCCTAATGCTGTTTGCGGCTACCGCTCATAGTCTCTTCGGAATACCGCAGGGAGAGCTGCAGGGAATTCCGGAGGCCGGAAAGCCCGCGTCGCGCGACGAGATAGTTTTGCGGCTGTTCCAAATCGGGGAGCTCCTGGAAACCGATGAGCCGCCTGCGGCAGCGTCGGCCTTCTGGAAGGCATCGACATCCAGCACACAGCGGATTAGTAGCCGGCGCGTGAGATTTCCCGTCTATCTGTCCGCAATCCAGGGGAAGTCGCTTGGCTGGTGAACCTGGGCGCGCGCTATTGGCGTTTTAGTAGGAAGGCCGCGTCCATCGCTGAAGCTTTTCAGCACGCGACCTTGCCACTAACGGACCCAGGCTGCGAAGTGCCCCACGCATTGGCAAGGGAGAACGCGCTGATTCAGCTGCAGGATCAATGGAGTTCATTCTGTCGCGACCTAATTGTCGCTTCCTGGCAGGGTGGAGTCACGACGCTCGGTGGGACTGTGATTTCGAAACGTCAGGGCTCCAATTCAGCCTCAGCGGCGATGGTAGCCCTAAGGTCCACGTACACAGGCAGGTCCAAAAAATCACGGTACTGGGAGCCGAAATGGTTTGATCCAGCTGAGACTATCGAGGCGGCAGGTCGCTTGAAGATTCCGAACCTTGCAAGCGTCTCAGGTGGGATCGGGATATCACCGGCTCCTCTGGGCGAGTTGCGTGCTGCCCGGAATTACTTCGCCCACCGAGGGCAGGAATCAACACAGCGACTGGCGAGCTACATTTCAGGACCAATCACCGATACCGCTGCGCACGCCCACGTAACTCGCTTGACGCTGGGAGGAGTGCCGGCGTTCGTGAGGTGGGCTGCGGAGATGGATTCGATGGCGCGCGCCTCTGCCATCTAGTGCCCGTCCTGGGCCATCCACCACGTTTGGGCGTCACCACCCCGGCCCGCTCCCATGGCCACCTTAATCCGACGGCCATCCACAACAGGGAGTACTTAGGAGATAAAATCCCTTTTGACCTTCAACCTGCTTGCGGAGGGGAGCGGGAGAGTCTGCGCAAAGGTACTCTCTCGCGATTTCGCTGCCTTCGCTAGGTCCTGTCCTAGTCGGAGCGCTGTCAAGCTGGCTAGAGAACAACTCGCCACAGATCGGCGCCCTCTTCCACGACGCCTTTTGCCTTCATTGATGCCAGCAGGACCCTTGCGGCTTCCTGTTCGGACGGAGGGTATGACTCTAGAATCTGACCCAGACGAAGCCCAGTCTTGTAGATGGAACTTGGGGCACAGAGCCGCTGAAACTTCCGAACGAGCTCCAACTCGGACTCACTGAGTCGCATAACTTTTTCGAGTAGTTGTGAACCCAATCCAACAGCCGCGCCTATCTCGATACTTTGACTGGCGATTGTAGTGGCCAAAAACGCGTATACGGCCGCGCGAGTGGTCGATATCCCCTTGACTTGGATAAAAAGCTTTGATCGCTCGAGGACCAGGCCGAACATTCCTGGGGGAAGCTTTTGAGGAGAAACGACTTTAACAATTTCGGCGCGATGGGCCGTCGATGCGACTGCCGACCGGAACAATACTGCCACGACATGCTGGATCTCCGCAGGCGTTTCTGGCGCTAAGCCCAGACTGCTGAACCAAGAACGGGTGTCTACACCCTCTATGATCAAATCATTCACAATATGCTTTCCTAAGTAGTTCTATGAGACAGCGACATCAGCACGACCGGCTTGATTGGTTATTAGTCATCAAGATAAATGCAGTCTCTCCCGAAACCGAGAAGAATCATTTATAGACGTTATTTGAGAAGTGGCCCACTGTCCACTAATCGATGGGGAAGCAAACTTCGGTCCAAAGGTTATTAGCATCCCGTTTCACTCGTTCTGAATCAGTCGCGACTTCAGAGTCCGCTCGAATCACTTCGTGCTTATGATCCTCTAGAGCGTCCATAAGTTCGCGCTTCGGAATGGCATCTTTCCAACGTTTGACGAAGCCCCACGGAAGCATTGCCGTGGCACCTTTGGCCCAGATGTCTTCGACAAAGTGCTTTGATGTGCCATTATGAGAGCCGTGATGGCCAATTTTATATAGAGATATATCGTTCAGGAACGTTCGCGATTCGGGATCATCCAACACGTGTTCCCACGCTCCGTGTTGAGAGTCACCGGGAAATAGTAACTTTGTCATCCCAACTTGCAATACGAAGAACAGGCTTGTGTTGTTTATTGAACGCTCAAGCATGGAAGCCGCCCTAAGAATGCTTTCTTCGTTGATCATTTTCTTATTTGATATTGATTTCCGTGCCGCGCGAAGTTCAGACGTCATGGACAGCGAAGGAACGTGATACTGCGGATTGAACAGGGCAGTTTCACTCCCAGCTTGTCGAGATTCAGATTCGCGAAGTCCGTCTAGCCGCAGCCATCCTACGCGTTTGGGAGGGTTCATCGATTTGATCCGCTCTGGATCGCGCGATGGACCTAGTATGCGTATGGTTCCCCAGCCGTCGCCAACGGGCAAGACATTGTTTCTCTCGTCCAAGGATGGGAGAAAGCGAATTGTCGGGTGAATGCCTTTGAACCCCTTGCCGTTGCGTCCCAAGAGTCGGTCTGCGGCCATCGCATTTCGACTGGAGTTAAGAGCAAAGTCTTGAGCGCACCGCATATCATGTGGCCAAGCGCCTGGCTGCATATTCTTCGTAATTCCATTAATCATTCTGAGCAAAATGTTTGCAGTCTCTTCTTGCGACTGACGAAGTTTCTGGGCGCTTGGATCCGAGTCATCCTCAATGAATGGTAGCCACACTTCACCCACGGAGACGTTCTCCCATGCGGCCAAAGCAAATCCTGATATGTGGTCCTCATGATGATGAGTTGCCACGACGACATCCACATGTGGATGAATTTTACCCTCGTCCGTTAAGTCGAATATGAGAGTATCCACTACGGCGGAAATTGAGTTTGTTCGACCTTGGCGGTGTGTGCCGCAGTCGACAATCATTCTCCAAACACCTTCAGCGCGCCGGACTGTGACTAGAAAACAGTCTCCGAATCCGACATTGTACATTCGCACGGCTACAGTAGCTTCGGAAGCTTGCATATTAATTCTTGCCCTCGGCTGCGTCTAGATGCATTTCGGAGAAGTTCACGAGTCCAGGAGTGGCGCCAATCGTCCAAGGTGTCATGTCATCACTGTCTTGTACCCTGCTATACCAAGTCCGGATATCGTCTAGCCGTTGTTCGGCGGCATGTTTTTGTTCGGCTGACATGGAGGCGAGCTTAGGGTCTGTCGCAGATTCTGGTGACATGGGGAGAGGCTTGGAAATTACGTGTTCGACGCGCCCATCAACAGCGGCGATGATAGTTGTTCCAGCGCGGAAGATAGGGCGCTCATCCTCTTTGAGCAGCGAGTTTTCGAAGTCCCTACGTCGTTGTACTAACTGGATGACTATCTCGGGGCGCGCCAGATGGTCGGCCGATTGTCGGAAAGCAACGTGGATGCCGTCCAACGATATTTGCAGAGCAGGATCAAATCCAAGTTCAAGAGCGTTAGCCCTTGCCCAGTAACGCAAGCTACCTGCAAGGTTTCTATCGCGTCTGCGTCGACTCCCCAGCGGGCTCCCGAAGGGGCCGGCCTCACCGGCTGAATCCAGGTCCATTGTCGCGGAAAGTATCAGGCCCGGCAGGTCGATTCCGTTGGCGGTGTTCAAATTAAGTGGACTCTCGGGGGAAGGCCACATGAGTGATTCATCGGTGAGCGATGCCACGCTACGTGGAACTATTCCTCGCCGCCTAAATGCCTCCACGAGGTTGCCACGAAGCCGAAGGTCGTCATCTGGAAACACGGACCTGTCAGCAGTCACTATGGCTCGCACCACATCACCAAAATTGACGTCGACAGTGGGAAGGTAGTCGAAGGCTCGCACCACAATCCCCAGAATACGATCTGCCGTCTTTACTGCAACATCCGCGATCCGATTCACGAGATCTGGATTTAAACTCCCGGCGGGCAGTACACCCGATCCGCCGGACGCGATCCTGAGGAGGTCAGCGATGCCAGATTGATAGCTCTCCAGGTATGCGTCGAAAATCGCCAAGACGAATATTTCCCCGCGCTCATGTGGTTCAAGCGACGCGCGGAACGACTTGGGTGCGCCGGCCTCGTCCACTGCCGATCTAAGTGAACCGCCACGTCCTGAAGAGACACCAAACTCGCGGGCAAGGTCGAGGAGACCTGCATTTTTTCGCAGGTCTCCAGCGGTTGCGGCAACCGCTTCACGTACAACATCTTGATGAATGAAGTGCTGAAAGAGCGCGACGAGATCCGCAAAAGCTTCATGCCATGCGGCTACGTCAGGATTACTCGATTCAATGAAACGCTGTCTTAGTCTGTGAACAATTGCATGCGTAACCTCATGTGCGATTATGTCGTTTGACAAGCATGTGAACATCATCTGGTTGGGGATGTTTTCCCCCGGGTTTTCTTCATGCGCTCGGTAGTATCCGAACAAGATTGCCCGGCGCTGCGAATCAAAATACGCGTTCTGACCCTCAAATGCGTGTGGCACCAATCGAAGCGTCTGCTGATACCGCCACCGGAAACGTCGACCAATAAATCGTTCGAAGCGCTCAATGACGCTCATAGCAACGGCATACACGACTTGTTGATGCGATCGAGGATCTCCCTGCGACGGGCGTAACCCATCCTGTGAGATCAACCATGGATCGTTCAAATCTACTGGGGCATACCATTCGTTCCTGACTTCATCAAAATCGACGACGTGCACAAGCTTGCCATAAGGGCCGGGCTTCAAACCCGTCTCAAAGGGGATGTCCACATGGAGAAATCGACCGGAGAGTCGAGTTGACATGGGGTCGAACGCGAATGTCCGTAGGCGGCGCCGCTGTGGAGGTGGAATCGGCGGACCGAATCTCGGGATGTCAGAGGAGTTCGGAGCCATGCGTCAGAGCCTATCGCTTAGTAAACCTTCGAGTTACCGACACTCCGAAAGCACAAGCCGTGGCACGACATTAAAATAAGCCGATTGTCTCGAAGCTGGATCTCAACAGAGACCGAGCCGCGTCGAAGCCCTCGATGGGGCGGGAATTCCAGTTCGTCGCGTGCCTCACGTAGCATTTCGTTTTATATCCCCTACCCTGGCGCAGTGACTAATTTCATCGGGGGAGGGGCAGCTGGTCAGTTGCCCGAGGGGTTGTATGAACTACTCAACACCGACAGGCTCGGCCACCTGTTGAACAACGGGTCCGAGCTGCGACCGACCTTCGCAGACGTTGGTGACGATGACGCCCCGGACATCCTCTCCAGCCACGTCGCCAACGCCGTCCGCCAAGCCCTGGCCGCAGCCAAACCCAGCGAACGCGTGGCCCTCGCCAACAAACTCCTCCAGGAACTGCACCACACAGACCGCATCGCCGAGGGCCCCACCCAGCTCCAATCACTCCACCGCCCGGACACTCTCAAACGCCGCAGCTTGCGCCGGCCCACAACTAAGCTGAGTGACTCCGCACTGCTCACCAACAGCAAGGACGATCCGAACCTTGCCGCGGAGCTCCGGACCGAGATTGAGTCCGCCAACACGGTGGACCTGCTCTGCGCCTTCGTCCGCTGGACAGGTCTCCGCCTGCTCCATCCGGCGCTTGAGGAGCTCAAAGAGCGCGGTGCCAAACTCCGGGTCATCACCACCACGTACATGGGTGCCACGGAACGCCGTGCTATCGACGAGCTCGTGACCCGCTACGGGGCCGAGGTGAAGATCAGCTATGAAACCCAGGCCACCCGTCTCCACGCCAAGGCCTGGCTGTTCCGCCGCAACTCCGGCTTCGACACTGCCTACGTCGGCAGCTCGAACCTCAGCCAGGCTGCCCTGCTGGAGGGCCTGGAATGGAACGTCCGGCTCAGCTCGGTCGGCACGCCGGCACTGCTGAACAAGTTCGAGGTTACGTTCGACAGCTACTGGGCGCAGCGCGCCTTCCAGAGCTACGATCCGGAGCGCGACGGCGAAATGCTGGACGCCGCGCTGGAACGCAATGGCGGCCGGCGGACGGCAATCCCTGGGGCAGCCACCGGACTCGAGGTCCAGCCGTTCCTCCACCAGGAGGAGATGCTCGAAGACCTGGAGGCGGAGCGGCTCAAGGGCTTCAACCACAACCTCGTCGTAGCGGCCACCGGCACCGGAAAGACCGTCATCGCGGCCCTGGACTACAAACGCCTGTGTGAAGCGGCCGGCCGTGATTTGAAGCTGCTCTTCGTCGCCCACCGTCAGGAAATCTTGAAACAGGCCATGCGGACCTACCGTGACGTCATGCAGGACGGCGCCTTCGGCGAACTCTATGTCGGGGAACACAAACCCCGGCAGTGGAAGCACATCTTCGCCTCCGTCCAGTCACTGTCATCCCTCGGCATTGAACAGCTGGCACCGGACTTCTTCGACGTCGTTGTGATCGATGAATTCCACCACGCCATGGCGCCCACATACCGCCGGCTGCTGGACCACCTGCAGCCGCAGCAGCTCCTGGGGTTGACCGCGACGCCGGAACGAGGCGACGGCGTCGACGTCGCCCAGCAGTTCTTCGACGGCCGCACCGCCAGCGAACTGCGCCTGTGGGATGCCCTGGACGCCGATCTGCTGGTGCCGTTCCACTACTTCGGCGTTTCGGACGACGTCGACCTCAGCCAGTTGGAGTGGAAGCGCGGCAACTACGACACGGCGCAGCTGAACACCCTCTACACCGGCAACGACGCCCGCGCCGCCAAGGTGATCCGCGAACTCCGCGATAAGGTCACCAGCACGGAACAGATGCGGGCCATCGGCTTCTGCGTCTCGGTCCAGCACGCCCGCTACATGGCCGAGGTCTTCAACCGCGCCGGCATCGCCTCCGTTGCGGTCGACGGTAGTACCGACGACGCCGACCGCGAGACGGCGCTGGAGCGGCTCCGCGCACGGGAGATCAATTGCATTTTCGCCGTCGACCTCTTCAACGAAGGCCTGGACCTGCCGCAGGTGGACACCATCCTGATGCTCCGGCCCACGCAGAGCGCCACAATCTTCCTCCAGCAGCTGGGGCGCGGGCTGCGCCGTGCCGAGGGCAAGGCGGTGCTGACGGTGATGGACTTCATCGGCCAGCAGCGCCGGGAGTTCCGCTTCGATCTGCGCTACCGGGCACTGACCGGCTATGGGCGCAAGGAGCTGGAAAAGGCTTTCGAGGACGAGTTCCCGTACCTGCCGTCGGGCTCGCAGATCGTGCTGGACCGCGTGGCGCAGAAGGTGGTACTGGACAACATCAAGGCGCAGCTGCGGTTCAACCGAGCGCAGTTGGTCCGGGACATCGCCTCGTACGCGGAGACCGAGCTCGAGGCCTACCTGGAGCGGTCCGGGAACGACGTGAAGTCGATCTACCGTTCGACCAAGGATTCCTGGACCGGCTACCTCCGCCAGGCCGGTTTGATCGACGGGTTCTCTCCGGTCGAGGCTGTCCTCAGTGGGAAGATCCAGGAACTGTCCGACGCCGACGAGAAGAAGCTCCTCGGCCGCATGGCTGCCCTGATCCATGTGGACGATCCGGAACGCGCCGAGGCCTACTCAATGCTGGTCGGCGCCGACGCGCCCCGCTACGCGGAGCTCGGCATGCGGGAACAGACGTTCGCCCGCATGCTGTTCTATACGCTCTGGGACGACGGCGGCGGCTTCCAGTCGTACGACGACGGCCTAGACTATCTGCGCGGCTACCAGTTTGTCTGCAACGAGATCCGCCAGCTTGTGAAGCTCGGAGTGGCGGCGTCGAAGCACGCTGCCAAGGGCCTCGGCGCGGGGCTGCAGCACGTTCCGCTTCTGTCGCATGCCACCTACCGCCGGGAAGAGATCCTGGCGGCGCTGCAGTATGGTTCGCTGGAACTTGGCAAGAACGTCCAGCACCGCGAGGGCGTGGCCTGGTGCCCTGCGACGTCCACGGACGCCTTCTTTGTCACGCTCAACAAGGACGACAAGAAGCACTCCGCCACGACTATGTACAAGGACTACGCCATCAGCCCAGAGCTCTTCCACTGGGAGTCGCAGAACGCGACTTCACCGGGTAGCCCGACGGGCAAGCGTTATCTGGACAGGGCTTCGCACGGCTCGAAGATTCTGGTCTTCACCCGGGACACGTCAGAGGACGAGACGGGACTGACCGTTCCGTACACCTGCCTCGGCCAGGTGGACTATGTCCAGCACACGGGCGAGAGACCGATCGCCATAACCTGGAAGCTGCACCGGCCGATGCCGGCGGATGTGTTTGCGACGGCGGCTGCGGTGGCGCAGTAGGGCGCTGATCCTCAGGATACATTCAACGCGCGAACGGATTCTCCAAGGTAATTTGCTGGGCTTCCCTTGCCAGAGCTGCCGGAAGGGGACGGGCGTGGACTACAACGAGCTCCAGGTTGGCCCTAGTCAGCGATGTGTATAGCCGTCCGTCGGACCCGGAGTTGGCGCGGAAAGTGGCCGGCTCGACGACCACGACTGCGTCAAACTCAAGGCCGCGAGCTTCTTCTGGGGTGAGAAAGGAGTATCTGAGAAGATCTCTGTCCGCCCAAGTCCATCTATCTTCTGGCGACCATCCTGAGATGCGGGCTTCCTGGACCACCTTTTCAATGTGAGGGGTGATAACTGCCACCGTCCCTTCGGGTCGGTCTGCAGCCAGCCTCTGGCACTCCGCCAGTGCAATGGATTCGACGGTTCGCCCAATAGCGGAAGCATTGATAATTCTCGGGGGAATCCCTCGACCGAGAGGAGAGGCCCTTCGGAGGCCTGCCGATTTTGGAAGGAGTGCCGCTGCGAAGTCTGCGATAGCTTGAGAGGTCCGAAAGCCGTCGTTGATTACGCGCTCGTCCCATCGAGTCTCAGTGATACGAGATGTGACGTCCGACCAAGATTTCACCTGCTGCGAATGACGTTGTTGCATGTCGCCCACCAAAGTCCAGCTGCCGATGTTCATTTCTTCAAGTAGACGCCATTCAAAGAGGCTCAGGTCCTGGGCTTCGTCAACGATGACATGCTCAAAAAGATCTCCAGGTTCGAGAAGGATGCGTACATAGGCGAGTAGGGGCCACATGAGGGGGTCTTTGCGGGCACCTTTGAACGTCGAGGGTAGTCCGCCGGCCCATTCTGCGATTTCCGCGGATTCTTCGTTGAGGTGCAGCCCTGTCACGAACTCCTCGTAGAAAGCGGCAAGTGCCTCCAGCCCTTTCTTCCCGCTTTTGCGTGAGTTGAGGGCAGCAACCCGGACGAGAGTATCGACTCCTTCTGGAACCCGAGCCGCATCTACAGGGCGGGGACGGATAGACCCGAGTTCGAATCCTAGGACTTCAAGGATTAGGCCGTGGACGGAGCCGATGAGAATGTTTTTCCCTCCGATTCCGAGGTCGCTGGCGGCCGTTGAGACGTGCGCTTCCCAAGCCGGCGTAGGCCCAAGAAGTAGGATGCGCCCCAGTGCGTCCCTGCGGTCGCCGTGTACAAGCCAGGCAGCGCGGTGGGTTGCGATAATGGTCTTTCCCGTCCCGGCATGCCCCTGAACGACGAGCGATTTGTCCATCGCGTAGGTGACTAGATCGTATTGTTCCGGTTGAAGTGTCGCCAGAACGGAAGAAAGTCCGAGCGAACGGGGAGCGGCCAGCGTCTCACGGAGAAGATCTTCCATCGTCGTCGGTGGCGGGTCGGCTGCCACATAGGGAACAGCCCCTGGAGCCGAGGTAGTCGGCCCCTCCGGCGTCGAGTCGGGTGCAGCCTTAGCCTTAGCGCCCGCCAGCCACTTCGAACCGCCTGACGGCCTCGGGACAGGCGGTTTCTCGTCGGCCCGCTCCCGTGGGAAGGCTTCGCTCTCCGGCCGACCGACCCACAAGTCGGCGTAGTTGGCCAGCTTGCGCACTTTCTGAATAAAGCGACGCTGGACACGAACTTTATTTGACTGCCAGGTCTTAAGATTTCTGAAGAAGACTTCGGCGGCAGGCGCCGTCCAACTGATGACGTACAGATCATCAACCGCGACATGCATAGGGCCGATGTAATAGTTATTCACCTGACCGGGTTCGTCGCCTTCGAGAGAGATGCGGCCGGTGAGCGGGCTGAAGTCCGTCCTCTTACGCTCGCGGATTCCTGCAGTTCGCGGCATCTCCCGCCTGTCCACCGCTTCGAGGTATAGGTCGTTCATTGCGTTCTCGAACGCGAGAACTTGCTTCTTGTCCACCTTGTTAGATCACTTCCAGCTGCAGTAGAGCAAAGTTTTCCAGATCAAGACTCGAGTGAGCGCTCTGAGAAATGCGCGCTAAAGCATCATTTCGGCGCTCCTCGGCCCGCCGAAGTTGGCCCTCAAACATGTGGATGGTCTGGGCGGTGGACTGGGCTATTCGTTCGCGAATGGACTTCTGGTGGTTTTTGAATACTTCTTCGGCGCGGACCCTTCGCTCGAGAATGAGGGCGTCGTTCTCCGCCTGTCGGCGTTCTTGCTCGGCATGCCGACGGATTTCGAGATCAGTCAGCAGCTGCTCGCAGAATATGTCGGCGTTTTGATGGGCAGCCACGCTGGATGGAGCTGTAAGGGTGCCTTCGGCCACATTGGTCATTAGTAGGCCACCCAGTTCGGCGGAGGCGTGCTCGCCCGTTTCCAGATCGATGGCTTCTACCCATAGTTCGCTCGTCGAACGTAGCCCGGTCCAACCGGCTGCTGCCAGGGCCAGTAGGTAGGTTCCCGGCCGGCATGTGGAGTCGGCCGCGGCGCGCAGAACGGCAAATCGGGGGACGTGATGGGGCGCAAAGTCATGTGCTGCCACTCGGACCAACGGGTGATGGCCGTTGAGGAGGGAACCGCCTTCCATTCGGGCTTCCTCGGCGTCCAAGGACATGAGGAGCGGAGCCTTGGCTCGCCCCGCCCTTTCGACGCGCGAAACTTCGGCTGATGTCAGGCCTTCACTTCTCCGCCATTCCACAATTTTGAAGAGCATTTCTTGGCTCAGATCCACCCGCATCTTTTTACTCTTGATGTCCACCTTGACCGAACCCCCGCGGAGGCGTGCCCAGTCCGCAATGAGGTGGGCAAGCTCGAACTGGCCTAGGTATCGGCCGCGGCTGATCCTCTCCTCGACGGATTTGATGCCAAACTGGTCCTCCGCCTGAAGCTTGGCGGACGACTCCTCGAGCTCGGCTGCGTCGGCCTTGGTCTGTTCTACAGCAGCAATAGCCTCATTAATCCTTCGCTCCTGTTCTTCGGCGCTCAGCCGGAAGTCCACAACGATGTCCGCTAAATTTTCGAACTTCTCGGCCAGGATCGGTTCCAGTTCGCCGATTGAATGTTCAAAGACTCCGACGCGATCCATGAGTTTGTCTAGAATCCGCGATTCAATCGTCCCAGGCGTTGAAAAGTTGAGAATGAAAATTTTGTCCGACTTCTGCCCGATGCGGTCAAGACGCCCAATACGCTGCTCGACTTCCATAGGATTCCATGGGAGGTCGTAGTTGACGATTAGCGAGCAGAACTCGAAGTCGAGGCCTTCGCTGGCGACTCTAGTAGCAACCACGATGTCGAATTCACCCGCCCGGAAGCGCCTCATAATCGATTCGCGCTCTTCCGGCGCTACTCCTCCGTGGAGCACCGCCACACGGTGAGTCTGGGATAGCCGGGTATAGAGGTAGCTAAGGGTCTTCCGTGAGAACGTGAAGACTAGAGCGGACCGTCCTTCCATTCCGGGACTCTTGAGTGCCCTGAGGAACGCGTCGAACTTTGTGTCCACTTGCCCGAGCTTGCGCGCGAGCGACTGGACGTTGGCCGGTGGTACCTCAGCCGCAAGTAGGCTGCTTCCCTTACGTGGCGATGGCGGACCGTCGCCGTCGCTCGTTTCGTCAGCTTCAAGTCGGAGGACCTGTCGCGCAGCCGCAGCAAGGCATGAACTGGCAAGGCGAAGTGGCATCTGGAGAGCGAAGCCCGTGGGAAGGTTTCGCTCCAGCGCAATTTGCCTAAGCCAGTCGACGTAGGCGTCGTAAAAGGCCTTCTCCCCGTCGGTCCACTCGACTTCCGCGTTCATTGCCTCGCGAACAGCGCGGACTGTATTGACCTCCGACTTTCGGGTCCGCGTGATGGCCGACGACAGGCCATGGAGCTGGTTGCAAGCATCGCGGATTACTGGTGCTGATGCCACAGCATATTCGTCGGTGGCGAGTAGCTCTTCGAGCCTCTTGTAAGCAGCACGCTCTCGAAGAGCGCGTCCCATGCGGGAGCCAGCAATCTCGCCAAGCCATTCCCTTCGCTGCTCGTTAGAAATCCTGGGGTTAGTTGCACTCTTGCGTAATGCTTGGAGCGCTTCGTGGTGGTCTATTCGCAGTTCGAGGTCGGCTTTCGTCTCGACTTCGCCCGGCATGATGAGACGCATCATTGACAGCAGATCGCTATTGCCGAGATTTAGCGGGGTTGCGCTGAGCAGCACCAGTGAACCAGACACATCTCGGAGGAAAAGACCGAGCCTCAGGCTAGCTGTGCCCTGATTACGCATCTGGTGCGCCTCGTCAATGATGCATAGGTCCAATGCGAAGTTGAGCTCCTCCATCTGCTGGAGAGCGTCAAATGTCCGAAACGTTTGGATGGAAACAACAGCAGCAAAGTTCTGGGGCAGAGTCCCTGCTTCAAGCCTTTCAACTACCCTGCGGAGGTCTGCTGTTGAGTAGTGTTCCAGCTCGAAGCCGAAGCGCTCGCTCATCTCACGTTGCCATTTGGGCACGAGTGCCGCAGGGCAGACCACTACGACTCGATTCGCTTGCCCTCGCGCCGCCATCTCCGTCCAGAGGAGCCCGGCTTCGATGGTTTTGCCCAATCCAACCTCGTCAGCAATTAGCATCCTCTCCATCGCGGAATCCAGATACTTCAGGACAGGCTTGAACTGAAACGGGTTGATGATGGTCTTCGTTACCCCATACGAGAAGATTGCGTCTGTGACGCCCCGGTTGAGCTTGGCTCTGGTCACCATGGCGGAAAACGACTCAGGCGACGCGGGTTTCTCAAGCAACCAGGATTGGGTGGCAGCGACCTCCGGAATTGGTTCGAGTTCTGACTCGGAAACCGTCACAATTCGACCGTCTTGGCGAATCACGTAAGACCAGTTAGAGCCCGTCAGCTGTCGTCGCATGATGACTACGTCTAGGCCGGTGCTGCGTGAAACCGCTCCGCCCGAGGCAGGTAACCTGGGCGCTTCAACGTGCACGGCTTCGTCCCACCAGGACTCGAGCCAGTCCATTCCAACAACACCGAGGGAATTTTCATCCGCTTCCGAGAGGGTGACTTGTTCGGCGGGCAGGGGCGTACGACCTGGGACAGCCTGCCCGTCAATGACTAGGGCATCCATTTCGCCATCTACTTTGGCCCAGTAGATCCCAGGGCGGAGTGGAATCTCATGGTCGGGGCTGTGCAAGATCCGATACTCGTGGTCTACATTCAAGTCCCTCGGTTGAGGGGCCACGAACAGAATTCTGCCGGCCCTTCCATCATCGAGTATTCCAAGATCGGAAACCTGAGGATGATATCCGCAGCTGTTGTCAGTGGCCACGCGAACCGCTTCCGGTCGTAGCCTCGATGGTTGTTGTGCACATCAAGTAAATCCCCCATTTCGACAATGTCGCGCGCCAATAGGCAGGCGGCAAAGATAGATGAATTCTAGGGCTAAGTCGCCCTGGTGTTGTCGGAAGGGCGGGCGTGTTGAACTAACAATGAGATTGCGGGTCGGCCGAAAGCGGTGCTCGAGGGCCGTTTACTATCAAGGCCGCAAATTTAGCGGCTTGATCTCAGTCCCGTCCTTGATCAGACCCAGCAGATCATCCTGTCGGGCCTGGCCCAGCGTCCGCCGGTATTTCGCGAGCCCTGCAAGCATGTGCTTCGTTCTGGGCACGTCTCGGCTCACGGATGGTCCAGCAGCCGCCGTTCGATTTTGTGCGCTCCCTTGGGCAGGCTCGGATACCAGATGCACGTTTTGACCTGCGGTCCTGCCGACGAAGCTCTCCACGCCGAGTTCCTTGAACCGCCCGATCAGCTGCCGCTCTGATTCCTCGTCCCGCCTCCGGAGGTGTTCCGGCCCCCTGGTACAGCCGTGCGCTGTTTGGTAGGCCCACGGGACGAGGAGCATGTAGCGCGCCCCGAAGTGCAGGACTGAGGTGCCGGGGAATAAGCTGGTGCTGATCACATCCCAGAGCCGGCCCATGCCGAGGTCATGGGTGGTCTCCGGCGTGCCTAACAGCTTCACGAGCTCGCCCATCTCCGAGATTTCCTCAGTCGATGCGTCCAGCCAGGAGATGAGAGAGGTCATGGTGCCGAGGACTCGCTTCTGTGCTGGTGCCGTACCAATGCAATGGTGGCACTCCGCAAGTACGTTTCGTCCCCTGGCAGCACCCCATGTCGTCCGGTTCGAACAGCCACGAAGTATGGATAGTCTCTAGCAATTCAATAGCGAATCTTGAGACGTGCACTTGCAGCAATGGCATGTGGATTATCTTTCGTGACTGCCTTCTCACGAAGGTCGGCCGCCAATCACTCGGCGCGATCATGGAAGCTGGGCGCTTGCCAAGTCCTGCAGAGCCGTCTCCATCCAACGCGTGAACCTCTGGGCTGGCGAGTAGATTTGCCGAGGTTGCTCTGCACACCTCGGTCACTACAAAATCGGCGTGACTTCATGGCTTTACGCCCAGCCGGTTCCTCGGCCCCGCCGTCCACACGCATGCGCGCTTGGGCCAACATCCAGGTCCGGCTCGTTCGCATGGACTGCGAGGCCGATAAGCCGGTCTTAGCAGAGCCTGTCCGGTATCATCGGGAGTCGTGGCCCGCCGGGCCGAATGGGGGGAAGACCAAGGTGGCTCATCCGTGCCTGTCTGCTGAAGACATCGTTGCCCACCTAAGGGGGAACCAGGGACACCGGCTACACCTGGATCGCCGAAAAGGCATGCGCGCACGCAAGAACGTATGCCCCGAAGGTTTCAAGCTGGCGAGGTGGCGCGAAGTGACGAAGCGGCCCGTTTCCGAAGCCACTCCGCCGGTGTAGGCATCGAAGCAGCCTGTGCCGCCACCAACGTTTGTCGGTGGCGTGCTATATCCTGATCCACTGCCCAAGAAACCGAAGGGAGGCTCCTTGTCTGCGACCAATGACCAACGAGCGCGTTACGCATTGTCGTTCACCAGCGGCGGCCTCTTGGCACGTGAGGGCGAAGTGGTTGCCGGGGTATATCTGGAAACGCGTGACTGGACCGCGACCCGCGCTCGAGTCATTGAGACGAACCTGCTGCAAGCCCGCACGTCATCGTCGAGTTCCCGCATCACCCGCGAGACCATCCAGCGGATAGCTGTGCTCAGCGACAGCGAGCTCGAACTTCTCGCTCAGGCGAGCCACACCGAGCTACGGCATCTTATGTGGGCTGCGGCCTGCCGACGTTATGACTTCATCGGAGACTTCGCTGAAGAGGTCCTTCGCGAGCGCTTCCTGCTGATGACTCCCACGCTGAGTATTGATGACTTCGAGCGTTTCCTGACCGGCAAAAGCCTGTGGCATCCCGAACTCGATGAGCTGAAACCCTCAACCACCCAGAAGCTCCGCCAGACCCTGTTCCGGATGCTTCGCGAGGCGGGACTTCGTACTCCTGACGGAGGCATCGTCCCTACAGTTCTCTCCGCACGTGTTTCCGAGGTCCTGGGTCGTCGGGCTCCGAGTGACCTTCGGTTCTTTCCGACCACGACGCCGATCACGCAGTCAACGAACGAGGTGCAGCGATGAGAACAAGCCAGCGAGACCTCGTCGACGATGAGAAGCGCGTTTACGACGTGCTGCGCAGCGAGCGATTTCTGAAGATGGAAGGCCTGTCCAAGGAGATCCCGTTTTTCATCTATCACTTCCCTCCGTCTTGGGCGCTGGAGGTCGAAGACATGCGCGACCGTGTGCGGACGAAACTCCAAACTGACGACGGCCTCAGCGTCGTGGAGATCAACCTTTACGACATGGCCATCGACCTGCTCAAGGAACGCGGTGTCTGGGAGCGTGTACTTGACCTGGAACCGACGATGGTCAAATCGGAGTTCCGCGAGGTGCTGCAGGGCATGCTCGACCCACACGATCACCTCGCCCCCGCCATCCGGGCACGGCTCGATCCTCAGCCGAGCGACATGGTCTTCCTCACCGGCGTCGGCGAGGTATTTCCCTTCATCCGCGCCCATACCGTGCTGGAGAACCTGCAAAGCGTCGTAGTCGGCTGCCCGATGCTCGCTTGGTTTCCGGGCACCTATGAATTCACACGGACGGCCGGACATCAGCTTCGCGCGCTGAACCTCAGCGCGAGCGACAGCTACTATCGGGCCAAAGACATTTTGGAGCAAGAAGCATGAGCAACAGCGCGATCAATGAGATCTTCGCCAAACCGATCGACCGGGCAATTGAGGGCGTCATCAAGGCAGATGACACCTCGCACCTTGCCACCGAAGTTGAGGAGTACGTCCTCACGAACGAGGCGTCCAAAGGCGTCGAACATGTGCTGGAGGCCTACACCGACTACACGAACGCGAACGGCGTATGGATCTCTGGCTTCTTCGGTTCCGGTAAGTCGCACCTGCTGAAGATGCTCGCCCACCTGCTCGGCGACGTCGATGGCCTTGACTACCCGCGCGCCCGGGTCTCGGAACACTTCCGGGCCAAGGCCGACGGCGAGTTCCTTCCGGCTCTGATTGAGAAGGCGGACGGGATCAAGGCAAGGAGCCTGCTGTTCAATATCGACCAGAAGGCTACCTTGATCTCCAAGGACCAGAACGACGCTTTGCTCAAGGTGTTCGTGAAGGTCTTTGACGAGTCCCGCGGGTACTACGGCAATCAGGGCCATATTGCCCGCTTCGAACGCGATCTCGACTCCCGCGGCCAGTACGCGGCATTCAAAGACGTTTTCGAACGCCTGGCAGGGATTCCCTGGTTGCAAGGGCGCGAACAGTCGGCTCTGGAGTCCGGAAACATCGACAAGGCCTTCGCCGAGGTCAATGGCTCCGAGAGCCCCGGCATCATCCGGCAGTACAGTGCCAGCTATTCAGTCTCAATCGAGGACTTCGCTGACGAAGTCGCCGCCTGGCTGGGTCAGCAGCCCGAACGATACCGGCTGAACTTCTTCGTTGATGAGGTCGGCCAGTTTATCGGGACCAACACCCAGCTGATGCTAAACCTCCAGACCATCGCCGAGTCACTGGCCACCAAGTGCAAGGGCCGCGCGTGGATCTTCGTCACCTCGCAGGAGGATATGGAGAAGGTCGGTGGGGACCGCACCAAGCAGCAGGCCAATGACTTCTCCAAGATCCAGGCCCGTTTCAAGAACCGGCTCAAGCTCACCAGCCAGGACGTCGAAGAGGTCATCCGCAAGCGCCTGCTCGCCAAGACTGATACCGCGGCTCGTGACGTCGCCGCGATTTATGGCACCGAGCACGCGAACTTCAAGACCTTGTTCGATTTTGTGGAGGGACGCCATTACTCGAACTACCGGGACGAGTCCCATTTCGTGGGTACCTACCCGTTCGTGAGCTACCAGTTCCCGCTGTTCCAGGCGGCGATCGAAGGCATCAGCGACCACAGCATCTTCGAAGGCCGCAACAGCTCCGTCGGTGAGCGTTCGATGCTCGGCGTCGTCCAGCAGGTCGCGACCGCCCTGGCGGGTAAGCCCTTGGGGACGTTGGCTTCTTTCGATCAGATGTTCGAGGGCATCCGAGCCTCGCTGAAGTCCGCCAACCAGCGGGCCATCAACGACGCCGAGCGCAGTCCTTCGCTGCCGCCGCTGGCAGTGAGGCTGCTCAAGGCCTTGTTCCTGGTCAAGTACGTGGAAACGTTCAAAGCCACTGCCCGGAACCTCACCGTGCTGGTCTATGACCGCTTCGGTGCGGATCTTGCCCAGCTGGGCAAAGACGTCAACTCTGCCTTGAATGCGCTGGAGGCGCAGACATACGTCCAACGCAACGGGGACCTGTACGACTACCTGACCAATGAAGAGCAGAAGATCGAACAAGAGATCAAAAGCGTCGACATCGACAGCTCCGATGTCTCCGGAAAGCTCAACAAGCTGCTTGCCGAGTCCGTGGTCAAGATGACCAAAACGGCCTACAAGAACGGGCAGAACTTTCCCTTCGGCCACAAGCTCGACGGCACCTCGTACGGCAAGCAGCACGAACTGTCTTTGCACTTCACCAGCCCAGAGACTGAGTTCAGCCTCGAACAGATCAAGTCGCACAGCGCCGGGCTCGATGAGTTGCGCGTCGTTCTCCCGCCCGAAACCGCCCGTATCCTGGCCGACCTCCGCCTGCTGCTGAAGACGGATAAGTACATCAAGCGTGCCCAGGGAGCGAGCCGCACGGCCATCGAGCAGACGATCCTGCAAGCGAAGGCGACTCAGAATGCGGAGCGTGAAAGGGAAATCGTCGAGCGCCTGCGTACCGCGGTTGGCAATTCACGGCTGATTTACAACGCGGCCGAGCTTGAAGTCGCGTCCGTTGATGCCCAGACCCGCATCAACGAGGGCTTCCAGCGGGTTATCGCGGCGACCTACGCGAACCTCGGCATGCTGGGCGGCAAGGCCTTCGCGGAACAGAGCCTCGGCGGACTGGTGAATCCCCCTGAAGGTGTCCTGTTCGAGCAGACCGCCAGCATCCTCGATGTCCCGGGCACGGATGTTCTCAGTCACTTGGAGATGCGCCGCAAGAGTCATGAGCAGGTCACCATGCGCCAGCTCATCGACCGCTACTCGGCGAAACCGTACGGATGGGATCAGTGGTCGATCGCTGCAGTGATCGCCTATCTGGCCGGGCAGTCGAAGATCGAGATCCAGCTCAATGGCAAAGTCCTGCACCGCACGGAAATCACCGGCGCGTTGAAGAACACGCAGAGCTACTCGGCCATGGTTGTGACGCCGCAGCGTGTGTTCGACCCCAAAGTCGTGAACGCGTTCCGTAAGTTCGTCGTCGAATTCACCGACGACGGCGGAATCACCAAGGATCCTCGGGAACTCGCACGCGACGGCAAAGAACGACTACAGGGCAAGCTCGCCGAGCTCAAGACTCTCCGCACGGCTTCTCCCTTTACGTTCGTAGCTCAGCTGGATGAGCCAATCCAGATGCTTGCCGAACTATGCGACCGCAAGCCGGACTGGTTCATCACTGAATTCCATGACGCCGACGATCTCCTCGACGCCAAAGAGCACGTGATCGACCCGATCAAGGCATTTCTCAAGGGCAGCCAGCGCAGCATCTTCGAAATCGCCTTGGCGTTCACCCAGGCCAACCAGTCGAACATCGCTTACCTGCCGGCGGGTGCTGTCGATTTGGTCCTGCACGCCCTGGAGGACGTGCACATCTTCCGCGGCATGAAGACGCAGCAGCTCGGGCAGGCAGTAAACGAGCTGGAACAGCAGCTGCAGAATCTGATCGACACGGAGAGGGCAGACGCTGCTCAAAAGATCAACGACTATTGGCGTCAGGTGCCGGGAAGCCGAGCCTACGCAGAAGCGTCGGAGAGCGCCCAAGAATCGGTGACGCGCCGGGCGCAGTCGGTTCTCGACCAGCTGCAGCACGAGACGCAGATCCCTGCCATCAGGAACCTGGCAACCCAGTTCACCGACACGATCTACCCGGTCATGCTCGACGAACTTGAGGCCGCCAAGTCCGCCCCGGTTCCGGACGTTTCGCCGGGTAAGCAGCAGAGCCGTGACGAAACATCGGCACCTGAACTTGCGCCAGCGCCAGCTAAACAGACGGTCTCCATTAAGAAGCTCGCACTGCCGGATACAGGCCAGGTCCTCAAGACCCAAGACGACGTCGACGCGTACCTGGACAAGCTCCGTGCGGTCCTGCTCGCCGCCATCAACGACAACAAGCGCATCACGCTCTAAGGCAAAAGAGAACCCTTATGGATACAAAACCACTGGAGCGCTTCGCGGCCGAAGCTCGCCGTGAGCTCCTAACCGCCGTTGAAGCGCAGACATCTGCCGTTCTTGCAGCTGGCTCGGTGGCACGCAGTGAGCGCGCTGAGACGGTGAAGCGCCTCGAAGCCGAGATCGCGAAGCACGGTCGGAAGCATGTCATCGACAAGGTCGCCTACACCTGGTTCAATCGCCTCATTGCCTTGCGCTACATGGATGTTCACGGATACACCAGCGCCGGAGTCGTCTCACCCGCACAAGGCCACGAGCACGGCCAACCTGAGATTCTCGCTGATGCCAAGAGCGGTCACCTCGATACCGAAGTCATCACCACGCCCCGCGTTCAAGAAGCGATCATGGGGCTGCTCGACGGCACACGCCGCAGCACGGATGCTGAAGGGGAGGCCTACGCACTGCTCCTGACCGAATTCTGCCGCCACTGGAACAAGGCCATGCCTTTCATGTTCGAGCGGGAGGGTGACTACACAGAGCTGCTTGTCCCAGCCGGACTCCTTGCTGACGGTGGAATCCTGTCTCGTGCCCGGAGCGTGCTGACCAAGGATGTCTGCGAAGATGTCGAAGTCATCGGCTGGCTGTACCAGTTCTATGTTTCAGAGCGCAAAGACGAGGTCTTTGCCGGGTTCAAGCAGAACAAGAAGGCCGGAGCGGGCGAAATCCCTGCAGCCACCCAGCTCTTCACCCCGCATTGGATCGTCCGGTACTTGGTTGAGAACTCAATCGGACGCTTGTGGATGCTCAACCGCCCCGAGTCGCGCATCGTCGACCGGATGGACTACTACATCGCCCCAGTCGACGAAGGGATCGACTTCCTCAAGATCAGCGGACCTGAAGACCTGACGGTGATCGACCCGGCATGTGGCTCGGGCCACATGCTCACCTACGCCTTCGACCTGCTCTACTCGATCTACGAGGAAGAGGGGTACGCGCCGTCCGATATCCCGAGCCTAATTCTCAGGAACAACCTGTACGGCACCGAGATCGACCCCCGCGCTGGCTCGCTCGCGGCGTTCGCGCTCGTAATGAAGGCACGAGCAAAAGATCGTCGCTTCTTCACCCGGGGGGCTGAGCCGAAAATTTGCGTCATTGAGCCGATCTCGTTCGCTCCCGACGAGTTGGATTTCCTTCTCACCAAGAGTGGTGATCGCCTGGCCGAAGAGGCGTTCTGGAACCAATTCCGTGACGCCGACACGCTGGGGGCGCTGATACAGCCGGATCCCGATGCGACGAAGCACGCTTCGGTGGTTCTGTCGACGCTCGACGACGGGCTTCTCCACGGGCAGACCCTCGAGCGTGCACGTCAGGCCGTTCGTCAGGCGGAGGCACTGAGCCGGAAGTACTCCGTAGTCACGGCAAACCCGCCCTATATGGGTGGCAAGAACATGGACGCGCAACTCGCGGAGTTTGTGAAGTCTGAGTTCCCCGACGGAAAGCAAGACCTCTACGGATGCTTTGTCCTGCGCTCCATGAACATGTCGCGCGCAGGGGGATTTGTTGCAAAGGTCATTGGCGACACTTGGATGTCAATCGTCAGCTTCAAGGGTTTCCGGGAAGGCATCCTCGCCAGTCATTCGTTCGACAGTTTCGTGCACCTTCGAGATGTCTCTAACCATCCCGATATTTTTGGCGCGAATGCCGCATTCGTTCTCTCTATGACTAACGCTCCAGGGAAACGTGTGCCGTTTGTTCGGTTGACTCAGCTGAGCGAGGAAGAGAAACGGCTCCGGCTGATAGAAGCCATCAGTGAACCCACGTGTGATTGGCGCTTTGCGGCGTCTTCTGAAGACTTCGCGAGGGTACCTGGTTCGCCGATCGCCTACTGGCTCTCGGATGCCATGCGTGCCGCTTTCGCGAAGGGTCTGCCTCTGCACAAAGTCGCTGAGCCGAGGCAAGGGCTTGCGACTGCGGACAACAATCGCTTCCTCCGTTCCTGGTGGGAAGTTGAGGGCCGCCGGGCTGCATTCGATTGTGCTAACCGCGATGATGCGGAGGCCTCCGGTGCCCGGTGGTTCCCTTACAACAAGGGAGGAGAATTCCGGAAGTGGTGGGGAAACCACGAACATGTCGTGAACTGGGAAAATGACGGCGCCGAGCTGTTCGGGTTGCGGCCAAAGTCAGTTGTTCGGAGCCCCCAAACATACTTCCTTCCGTCATTGTCGTGGTCGAAGATCAGCTCGGGAGAACCTGCGTTTCGCATGTACCCACCAGGATTCGTCTATGACGTCGCGGGCACGTCAATATTCGCGGCGGATGCTGAACTTCGGCATGAGCTTGCCGCGTTTGCCAATTCATCAGTCGCTCTCGGAATGCTGGAGGCAATTGCACCCACTCTCAACTATGAGGTCGGCCAGATTGCTCAGCTTCCCGTCGTTTCATTGAACGGGACGGGCGCATACGATCGCGCTCGTCAGGCCGTTAAGCTCAGTCGGCAGGACTGGAACGAATTCGAGACGTCATGGGACTTCACGATGCCCTCGATCCTTAGTGCAGACGGTAGCTCAATCGCAGATCGCTATGTGGAGGTTTCAAAAGAGTGGGTACAGGCTGCCGAACAGCTACGTGAACTGGAATCGAAGAACAATGCGGCCATTGCGGAGGCCTACGATGTGTCGCATATTGTGACTGCTGAAGTCGCACTCGAACGGGTGTCACTCGCACGTAACGTCCAGTTCCGATACGGCCCCGGCAAGTCCGCCATGGAATACGAGGCACTGGAACGGGCAGATCTTGCCGCGGAGCTGGTTTCGTACGCGGTTGGCTGCATGTTCGGTCGTTACAGTCTCGACCAGCCGGGATTGATCCTCGCCGATCAGGGTGCGGCGCTTCAGGACTATCTCGCGAAGTTGCCGTCGCCGACGTTCATGCCCGACGCTGACAACGTCATCCCCATCGTCGACGATGGGTGGTTCGAAGACGACATCGTGGAGCGATTCCGGCAGTTCCTGCGGACAGCCTTTGGCGCTGAGCATTTCGAAGAGAACCTCCGCTTCGTGGAAGAGTCGCTGGGCGTCAAGACGATTCGGGACTACTTCATCGCGAAGTCGAACCCGTCCGCGAAAACGGCTGCGAAGTCGCGATTCTACGAAGACCATGTCCAGCGCTATAGGAAGCGTCCGATTTACTGGATGTTCTCCTCACCTAAGGGCTCTTTCAATGCCCTGATCTACATGCACCGGTACACCCCGTCGACGGTCTCAACAGTGCTCAACGAGTACTTGCGGGAGTACCGCGCGAAACTCGAGGTCGCCCTCCAGCGGGCTGAAGAAGCGGCAGCAGGTGGCGCATCCATCAAGGAGCAGAAGGAAGCCGAGCGGTTGCGCAAGGTGCTCGCCGAACTGCGCGACTATGAACACGATGTTCTTTACCCTCTGGACATCCAGAAGATGGATATCGACCTCGATGACGGTGTGCTGGTTAACTACCTGCGGTTCGGCTCCGCTCTCAGGGAATTTGGGCTTGAGAAAGACCGTACGAAGATCGAGAGCTGGACTTGGCCTAAGAACCGCCTGGAGCTCAGGAAGTGAGCAATACGTCTGCCATCCACGAGCATCTCCGCGCCCGGTTCGCAGAGCACCGCATCGTCGTGTGGCACGACCGGGACGGCAGTTACGAGACTGACCTCCAAAGCTACGTGCCGGCCGGCGTGACCGTGGAGCACATTGCGAACAACGAGTTCGTGATCAAGCACCGCGTACTGCGCGAGGACACCACAACCCAATTCCTGCTCTATCGTTCGGGTCCAGTGGCTGAGGGACCAGGAAACTGGTTGCTCGACGTCGAGCTTGCGTACGGGCCGGTATTCACCGCTGACCGCGGTGCGCTCATGCGCGCCGAACTTGGCTTGGATGACCCCGCTGCGGATGCTCTCATCGCCGAGCACACCTCCTTCTTCTCGGACTCCAAGCTGGTCGGAAATCTCAAAGAGCTGCTCGTTCCAAACGATGATCTCGTGACGGTCCGGGCGAAGATGTGCGCCGTTGTGATCGGGCAAAGGGAACACAGCCTTTCGGAACTGACACGCACTCTTTTGATCCAGCAGGCGAAGGGAATCACGTCGGGATATGAGGCTGTGTCCAAACATGGGCTCTCCGAGTTCCATTGGGAGGGGGCCGAGCGCATTCACGGCTACAGTTCCAAGTCTCCGACAGTGCAGGGCTTTGTTCTGTGGATGTTCCAGCAGGCCCGCGATGGCTTCGACGTGACGTCCTCGAACGCGGCTCGCAATCTCGCCATCGACTTCCGCAGCTTCCGCGACTCCAAACGCAGCGCGAGCGCGATCAAGGCTTTGGCCCGCAAAGTAGAGGAAGATCTGGGGTACCAAGAGCATGTCGCCGAGATCGAGTGGACCTCGCTCAAGGACGCGGACATCTTCGAAGCGGCCGAACGGGAGGTCATCCGTCGTCTCGTCGACGGTGTCGCTAACCAGACGATGCCACACCGTGAGACCCTCGAGACGATCACCGCCCGCCGTCGAGACAGCTTTTGGTTCGAGGACTACGCCACCGTCTACGAAGCGCTGGCGGCGGCAGCTGAACTTCTCCCGACGATCCGCGCAACACGCTTGGACTTCAATAGCTTCGATGAAGGTCTGACGCGGTACCGGGACGAATTGTTCCGGGCGGACCAGCTCTACCGTCAGTTCACGCATGCGTATCAGACAGCGGAATTCAAGCA
The DNA here is from genome assembly GCF_056406415.1 of Arthrobacter sp. P1_C12_2. Lineage (NCBI taxonomy): Bacteria > Bacillati > Actinomycetota > Actinomycetes > Micrococcales > Micrococcaceae > Arthrobacter > Arthrobacter sp. P1_C12_2. The sequence goes on from NZ_JBFUAF010000022.1 coordinate 59,513, forward strand.
GCCGCTCGACGACTTAGCCGAGCAGGTCGAAGCCGCGTACGTTACCAACTTCCTTGCGCCGCTCGGCATGAGCTGGCAGCAGCAGGTCGACACCGTGAACCGGTGGAGTGCCGGCGCTCGCGACGTGACAGTGCAGTCGTCCTTCTATAGGCATTACGTAGCGAAGCTCACCAGAGGCGGGACCAAGAAGGCCGTTGTGGTGATCTCGGATGCGATGCGGTACGAGGTCGCCAAGGAACTGGAATCGAAGATCCTCGGCCTGGACAAGTTCGACGCAAAGACCGATGCCATGCTCGGTGTGCTGCCCAGCTACACCCAGCTGGGCATGGCAGCGCTCTTGCCGCACAAGACGCTGGCCCACTCGCCGGATGGCGACCCGGTCATGGTTGACGGCATGAAGTCCGATGGCACTGCAAACCGCAACTCGATCCTGGGCGCCGTCGGAGGCGTCGCGATCCAGGCCAAGGATTTTGTCGAAATGAAGCCTGTTGAACGGCGTGAGCTGTACTCCTCGCACCAGGTTCTCTACGTCTACCACGACACGATCGACGCCACGGGCGACAATGCGAAGTCTGAGCACCGCACCTTCGCTGCGGTCGCCGAGGCACTGGATCAATTGGTGGACATCGTCAAGAAGCTCGCCAGCGCTAACGCCACGAACATCTTCGTCACCGCTGACCACGGCTTCCTGTATCAGCGCTCCAAGCTCGCACCGCAGTTCAACCTGACGGTCAAGCCCCAGGGCGATCAAATCGTGACCGAGAAGCGACGCTATGCCCTGGGCCGTGGCCTCAAAGAGAACGCCGCATTCCGGACTTTCCAGCCCGAGCAGCTCGGGCTGTCCGGGGACCTTGAAGTGCAGATCCCAAACTCGATCCATCGGATCGTCAAACCGGGCGCGGGTTTCCAGTTTGTCCATGGGGGCGCCTCCCTCCAGGAGATCGTGGTGCCGGTTGTCGTGATCAAGAAGGGACGCTCCACCACGGTCGAGCCGGTCAATGTCGACATCCATCCGGAGTCGGACAAGATCACCACCGGCCAGATCGTCGTCAAGCTGTACCAGTCGATGCAGGTCGAGCCGCAGCGCACTGCGCGGCGGCTGCGTGCCGGCCTCTACTTCGGTGAGCAGCTGATCTCCAACGAACAGGAGATGGTGTTCGACTCCGAGAGCTCCGAGGGAAGGGACCGGTTCCAGAACGTGCGGCTTCTGCTGAGCAAGGAAGCCGATGCGGCGAACAATCAGGGCGTTGAGTTCCGCCTGATGGAACCCATTGAGGGCACGGACCAGTGGAAGAAGTACAAGAGCGTTCCGTACACGATCAAGCGTTCCTTCACGACGGATTTCGACTTCTAAGGAGCCATGATGAGCGAAAGCATCGACCTGTTTCAGCCGGTACCCGCCGATGAGGTTCTTGACGCCGGAACCCCGGAAGCGGGGAAGCCGAGCGAGCTGGACCGCAAAATCAACGAACACTTTGCCGGCGCCGTCGTCCGCAAGGACCTGGTCAAGGCCGTCAAAGGCAACGCAATCGTGCCCTCCTACGTCCTGGAGTTCCTGCTGGGGCAGTATGCGGCGTCGGATGATGAGGCCACTATTCAGGCGGGCATCGACAGGGTGCGCTCCATCCTGGCCCAGCACTACGTGCACCGCAACGAGTCAGAACTGGTCAAGTCCCGCATCCGTGAGAAGGGCCGCTTCCGGATCATCGACAAAGTCAGCGTCACCCTCAACGAGAAGGACGACGTCTACCAGGCATCCTTCGCGAACCTCGGCATCGGCGGGGTACTCGTCGACCCGGGTACCGTGACCGCGAACCAGAAACTGCTCGTTGGCGGTGTTTGGTGCCTGTGCGACATCGAGTACTCCCACAGCGACGACTCCCGCATCGTCCCGTGGGTTCTCGGGAGCCTCAAACCGATCCAGATGTCGAACTTCGACTACGACGGCTACCTCGAGGCCCGGGCGAAGTTCACGACGGATGAGTGGATCGATCTGCTCATCCAGTCCATCGGATTCAACCCCGAGATGTTCGGGCGCCGGGCCAAGCTGCTCCAGCTCGTCCGCCTCATCCCGTTTGTCGAGCGAAACTACAACCTCGTTGAGCTCGGCCCCAAGGGCACTGGAAAGTCGCATATCTACTCGGAGTTCTCACCGCACGGCATGCTGATCTCCGGCGGTGAAGTGACGGTGCCGAAGCTGTTCGTCAACAACTCCAATGGTCGGATCGGGCTTGTCGGCTACTGGGACGTCGTTGCCTTCGACGAATTCGCGGGAAAGAAAAAGCGCACTGACAAGGCGCTCGTCGACATCATGAAGAACTACATGGCAAACAAGTCGTTCTCCCGTGGTGTTGAGACTCTTGGGGCGGAAGCCTCGATGGTGTTCGTTGGCAACACCTCCCATACCGTGCCGTACATGCTCAAGCACTCTGACCTGTTCGACGAACTGCCGGAGAGCTACCACGATCCCGCCTACTTGGACCGGCTGCACTTTTACATCCCCGGGTGGGAAATCGACACAATCCGTAGCGAGATGTTCTCCGCCGGGTACGGATTCGTCGTCGATTACATCGCCGAAGTGCTCAAGTCCATGCGGAACCTCGACTACTCGGATCGGTACCAGCAGCATTTCACTCTCGGTTCGGACATCTCCACCCGTGACCGGGACGGTATCCACAAGACCTTCTCCGGGCTCATGAAGCTGCTTTATCCGCACGAGCAGGCGACCACCGGGGAGATCGAGGAGATCCTGCGCTTCGCGGTCGAGGGCCGCAAACGCGTCAAAGACCAGATCCTGCGCATTGATGCCACCATGCCCGAGGTGAAGTTCGGCTATAAGCCGGTCGGGGGCGGGTGGAAAGGCGTTAGGACGCTGGAAGAAGACCAGTACCGGGCTTATTATCACCGCGGGCGCCCGGCCACGTCGGCCGACGATGCAGAGGCGGATCCGGAGAACACCTACGGCGCGGGGCGCGGTGCCGCGTCCGTGCCTGAGGCGCCCGTCCCGGTAGAGCTCTTCCAAGGGCACCATGACTTCGCAGAGAACCAGCGGGGAATCTCGTACGAGACGCTGCTCCTGCCCTATCTGGCCGGTGCGAGTGAGATTGAGCTGCACGACCCGTATATCCGGCTGGGCCACCAGGGCCGCAACCTCGTCGAACTGCTTGCCATGATCGCGGCTGCGAAGGACCCAGCAGAGGAGATCAACTTCAAGCTATTCACGGTGCTTGACGGCGACCCGGAGCACCAGACGAAGCAGCTGCAAATGCTGAGTGCGATCGTTCAGGGCGCAGCCCAGCAAGGCATCAAGATTGACGTCGCCAAGGACCCAGGTGCCCATGACCGCTGGATCCGTACCGACACCGGCTGGCGCATCAACCTCGGACGCGGCCTCGATATTTTCCAGAAGTCCGACGGGGGCTGGTTCGACTTCGGTACGAGCCGCCAGGAATTCCGCCAGGTTCGCGCCTTCGGTGTGACATATATCCGCGAGGCCGCCGGTGACGGATTTGGCGAGATCGTGGGACACTCGCCGGCTGCGGAGTGAATTCGATCTACGTTGGAGCCGTCTACGCGGCCACGTGTACCTCGGCGGGCCCGTTGAAAGATTGGTGCGGGCGTTCGTCGCGCTTGCCTGGATCGTGCAGGTGCTGCGGGCGGTGCTGGTCCTGCTGATGCCCAGCGCCATGGACCCCGAGCCGGAGCTCCGGGCCGGGGCGGTGAAGATCGACGTCGCGTGGTGCGGCATCTGCGGGACGGACCTGCATGAATACCTGGAAGGGCCCATCTTTTCCTGCGCCCGGGCGTCCGCACCCGCTGTCGCACGAGGAATCCTCGGCGACCCTGGGACAACGAGTTCTCCGGACCTGTGTCCGAGGTGGGGGACGGGGTGGAGGGCATTGCGGTGGGCGACAATGTCGTCGTCGAACCGTACTTCGTGGACGGTGACTGCGACATGTGCCAGGCGGGCAGCTACCACCTGTGCCGGCAGATGGGCTTCATCGGGCTCTCCGCCGGCGGTGGCGGGCTCAGCGAAAAAGATCGTGGTGGACCAGCGGTGGGTGCACCCGATCGGCGACATCCAGCTGGACGAGGCGGCCCTGATCGAGCCGCTCTCCGTGGCGCACCACGCGGTGGCGCGCAGCGGTGCCAAGGCCGGCGACGTGGCCCTGGTGGGCGGCTCGGGCCCCATCGGGCTGCTGACGCGGCCGTCCTCAAGGGCATGGGTGTCACCACGATCATCAGCGAACTGACGTAGGCGCGGAAGGAAAAGGCCGTCTCCAGCGGGGTGGCGGACCATGTGCTGGACCCCAGCCAGGAGGACGTCCCGGCCCGGGTGCTGGAACTCACCGGCGGCACCGGCGCCGACGTCGCCTTCTCGTGCGCCGGCGTGAACGCGGTGCTGGACACCATGCCCGACGCCGACCGGCCCGGGGGGGTGGTCAACGTGTCCATCTGGGGCTCGCCCGCCACCGTGGAGATGCAGAAGCTGGTGCTCAAGGAGATCGACCGGCGCGGCACCATCGCCTACGTCCGGGACCATCCCGCGGTCAGCAAGATGGTGCAGGAGGGCAAAGTGGACCTCACGCCATTCATCACCGGCAGGATCGCGCTCGATGATCTTGTGGAACAGGGCTTCGACACCGTTATAAACCACAAGGACACGTCCGTGAAGGTGCTGGTGCATCCGTAGGGGGCTTGGAACTTGATTGAGTCTGTCGAGATTCTGGGCGCCGGGTCCTGGCACACTCAATTGTCCAGCGGAAGTAGGGCCGCTACGGCTGCCTGCCTGTCTCCGGCGAATTCTCGGGCCTCGAACTCTTCTGCCACATGGGTAACACCAGAATCGCGGCTACCCTGTAACGATGGCAGGCGGTTCCATCATCACTGAGATCCAGAGGAGGCATGTGTGGTTCGGGCGGAGAACGGGACGCTTGCGGGTGTTCTAGAAGGCAAGAAGCAGTACCAGATTCCGCTCTACCAACGCGTGTACTCGTGGGGCAAGAAGCAGCTCGACCAGCTGTGGTCGGACGTCGTCGAGCTGGAGCGCACTCTTGGCGAGGACCCAAAGTCGACGCACTTCATCGGGTCGCTCGTACTGGCGAGCAGTCCTGACTTCGGCGCCATCGGCGTCAACAAATTCCTCGTTGTGGACGGCCAGCAGCGCCTGACCACGCTTACTCTCCTTCTGGCTGCGCTCCGCGATCACTTGATCGAGACTGGGCATACCGAGCGGGCGAGTGGCATTGACGCCCAGTACTTGATCAATGTGTTCGACAGCGGCAAACCGCTGAAGGTCATGCCGACCCAGTCAGATCGGATTGCCTACAAGGCGGTGCTGAATCGTGCGCCGCAGGCCGGCGGTGAGGATGCCATTGGCGACGCTTATCGTTTCTTCCGCTCGAAGATAGCTGCGGCCGGAGACCCGGATGACCCACATGACCTGGAGCTGCTCGAAGCCGCCGTAGTACGTGGTCTCGCGCTCGTGGTTGTGACGGCGGAGCCTTCCGACAACGCGCACCGTATCTTCGAGTCGCTGAACAACACAGGTCTTCGCCTGACGCAGAGTGACCTGCTCAAGAACTACTTGTTCATGCGGCTCGGAGACCGGGCAGAAAGGGTCTACGAAAACAGTTGGCTTCCGTTGGAGAGGAAACTTGACTCTGAGAATCTCGAGCTGCTGTTCTGGCTCGACCTCGCTCAGCGAGACGAACGGGCGAAGCAGTCGGACACCTACGTCGGACAGCAACGCCGGCTCGAGAAACTAAAGACCACCGACGAGGTCGAGGCTGAGGTGATCCGCATCGCCAACCTGGGCGACGTGCTCGCGACGATTCTCAAGCCTGCGGGGGAGAAGCACGCTGAAATTCGCCGCCGCCTCACCAGAATCAGAGCTTGGGGCTCGACGACCGCATATCCGGTGGTGATGCAGATCCTTGCCCGTCGTGCTTCCGGCACAGCTGCTGACGATGAAGTTGTGCGCGCGCTGACGTACCTGGAGTCGTACTTCGTGCGACGCATCGTGATAGGGCGTGCCACAGCAAATCTGAACCGAACACTTCTGCAGGCTGTAGGTGCGATCAGCGATGCGGAGCGCATCGACGTCGCGCTGCGCGAATACCTATCCCGCGGCCGCAAACACTTCGCGACGGACCTCCAGGTACGCGACGCAGTCAACACGATCGCGTTCTACTGGCAGGGCCGCGGACCGCAAAAAAAGCTGATCCTGCAGTGGCTAGAAGAAGCGTACCGCCCTAAGGAGATCGTCGAGCTCGACCCACGGCATCTGACAATAGAGCATGTGTTGCCACAGACGATGACCGAGTCCGTGCGCAAGACCTTCGCAGCGGCTTTCAGTGCCGACGCGGACATCGACTACGAACACGAACGGGTCGTGCATACGCTCGGCAACCTCACCCTGAGCGGGTACAACAGCGAGCTCAGCAACAAGCCGTTCGATGAGAAGCGAGAGATGCTGGCCAAGAGCGGCGTAGCGATGAACCGGGCAATCGCCGCCCACGCCACATGGGGCGTCGACGAGATCAATGCCCGCAGCGCCGAACTAGCTGAGAAGATCATTGAGTTGTGGCCGGGGCCGGACGAGAGCATCATCGCTGTCGGCGACGAGCCGTCAGCGCTGCGCAGCCAAGTTGCTGCGATCATCGCCGAAATCCCGGCAGGGCGCTGGACATCGTACGGGGACGTGGCAATCGTGGCCGGTACCTGGGCCCAGCCGCTGGCCGCGATTATCGCGAACTACCCAATGGCCAACGCTTGGAGGGTCTTGCAGAGCGGCGGGACGATCTCACCTGGTTTCCGCTGGATCGAACCCGGCCGCAACGATGACCCACGCCTGATCCTTGAGGCGGAGGGCCTCCAGTTCGATGCACAAGGCCATGCGGATTCTGAGCAGTTCATGGGTGCAGAAGAACTCGCGGAGGCCGCCGGCCTGGACGTAGACGAGGACGCGATCTCCGCACGCCGCAAGAAGATCAAACCCCAAGCCAAAGCCAGCGCCCGGACATCTCTCAAGGACGCCCAGCTTGAATTTTTCGAGCGGGTCAGGGTCCACGGCATTGCAAACGCGACCAAAATTGAAACTTGGCGCAAGCCCTTTCCACAACACTGGTATGACGTCAGCATAGGAGACTCACGCGGCTTGATCTCCCTTCAGGCCAACTCCCAGAAGAAGACGGTCACCGCGCTCTTCTGGATCAACCACGACAAAGAGCTTTATGCGCAGTTGTTGGCCGAGCGCGACGCCATCGAGGCAGACCTCGGATTGGTCCTCGAGTGGGATGACAAGCCCGACCGTAAGGCATCCAAACTCGTTATCAGTCGTCCCGGCGATTTCCTGGACGAGGCTCAGTCGCAAGAACTCGTGGAGTGGCTCGTGACTACGGGAGACAGGCTCGCGGGGGTCTTGTCGAAGTACCTACGACGGTTGCGCCCCCAAGAGAACATCCACTTGGGGTCGCCGATTGCTTAAGGCTCTTACCGCCCCGCGATGTGCCCCGCCACGAACTCGGCATCGTCGCCGACCACGGACAGCGTGGCGGACAGGTGCTTCCGCGGCCTGCACTTGTACCGGCTCCTCCAGCAGGCCACGAACACTGACCCCGCGCCGCTGAAGGAACTCGTCATCCCACACGATGAGCGAGATGGCCGACCCGCATGTCGCCCATTGGCGAGAGAGGCTGGCCCCCCGTCCTCAAACCGACTCTTGGGCTTCAAATCCGTGCCAGCAGCTCAGCCTTCTTCGCGCTGAACTCATCGTCGGTGAGAATGCCCGCCTCACGCAGCGAGGCGAGCTTGGAGATCAGTTCCGTGACATCGGGTGTGGCGACCGGCGCTTGGTCCGCCGGCGGAGTCTTGGCTGGTGTGGGGATTCGGTCCTTGATGATTCCCGAAACGAGCGTAAACGCCTGCTCCGTCACAGTGGGCTTCTCCACCGGACCTGGAACAACCTGACCCGGTAATGGTTCGGTGGGGAGCGCACGCTGATTCTCAAGCACGAGTTCCAAGTGCTTGAACATTCCGTCAGGTAACTTGATCATCGACCGCTTGCCGTCGGCCCAATTGACGCGCACGACATGGGACGACCCCATGGCATCGAACGTCGCGCCGACCGCCACTGAAGCTGCCTTTCCGATCTGCCCTGGAAGGACGGCTCCGGCCACTGCCTTACTTACGGCGGCCACCGGGTTGCCCTTCCCATCGGTGACAACTTCGTCCCACTCGGCGACGTTTCAGGGGTCAACTTTCGGAACTTGAGCCCGGCCTGCACAACGAGTGTGCTGCCCACTGGGGTCGACACAGTCGCACCCTTGTAATCTCCGCCGACGATACGCCCGTAACCCACCATGTCCACACTCTAACTGCAACCAGAGACAGATCGTGACGCATTCGATGCACTAGCGTGCGCGGCGCTGGCGAGCATCGCCCATCAGCGGGCAGCGATTCCATCAACGTGTCGACGTTGCGAAAAGGGCGCACCCAACTTCATCCAAGCAGACGCCTAGTGTCTGCATTCAATGTCTGAGGCACTGGGTACAGTTGCGTACATGGGGACGATTGTGAAGACAACAGGTTTGCTCAAAGAGCGATTCGTAGGCGATATAGAAGGCAAGTTCTTCATCCCGGCCTATCAGCGCGGATACCGGTGGGGCGTCGACGAAGTCACCCGTCTCCTCGATGATGTTGCCACTAGTCGTGAGCAGTCGTCGTACTATCTGCAGCCGATCGTCGTGAAAGGCATGACCGACGGTCGTTGGGAACTTGTAGACGGCCAGCAGCGACTTACGACATTGTTCCTGATTCTGCAGGACATCCGTCGATCCTTACCGACGGCGAATGCGCGATTCGAGCTCGAATACGAGACCAGAGTCGGGAGCCAGGATTATCTGAAGGACCCAGATGAGGTGGGAAGCACACGAAACATCGACTTCTTCCACATCCATAAGGCTGCTTATACGATCAGATCGTGGTTTGAGGCACTGGGGCCCGGGGAGATTCAGGCGGCGATCGACTTCTACACTGATCTTTCGCGCCGCGTGAAGGTGATCTGGTACGAGGCGCCGGAAGCTACGAACTCGACTGATTTATTCACGCGGCTGAACATCGGCCGCATCCCGCTGACCGATGCTGAACTAGTCAAGGCGCTCCTGCTGACACGCGCCAAGGGCTCGCCGGGACAGCCCGACCGGTCGCAGGAGGTCGCCGCGCAGTGGGACACATTCGAGCGCGATCTCCGCACGCCTGAGGTTTGGGCGTTCGTCGCGGGCCACGCGAACAGTCAGGCGACTCACATTAGCCTGCTGCTCGACACCCTTGCAGGCGGGCCGAGAGGACGCGAGCGTCCGCCCTTTCACACGTTTAGTACGCTGCGAGCGGAGATCGATGCCAACTACAAGACTTTCTGGAACAGAGTCATCGATCTCCACTCCCTGATCCTCGGCTGGTTCGAGGATCGAAACTTGTTCCATAAGGTCGGGTATTTGGTTGCGACAGGGACGCCTTTTAGCGAACTCGTTGTCGCTGCGGAGGGCAAGACCAGGAGCAGCTTCGAAACGACGCTTGACGACATGATCAAGACGAAATTGGCCCTCACGGATACAGCGCTGTCCGGGCTCTCCTACGAGAGCGCGGCGGGACGGGAGAAGGCGTCGCAGGCATTGCTCTTGATGAACGTCGAAACAATTCGCAAAATGCAGCATTCTTCGGAGCGCTATTCATTCCGTGCTCACGCGGCAGGCACGTGGTCGCTGGAGCACATCCACGCACAGAATGCCGAAGCACTTAATACGGGCGAGCAATGGTCGAGTTGGCTCCGATTGCATCGTGACGCGCTGGTCGGATTGCCGCTCGACGAGAGCCGTCGTCGCGACATTATCCGTCGGATTGACGACGCGATCCCGACGATCAGCCGTGAGACGTTCCGGGAGTTGGAGCGCGAGGTGAACACGATCTTTTCTTCCGGTGATGAGGGCGCGGAGGGTGACGTGCACGTCATTGACAACCTTGCTCTTCTCGACAGCAGAGACAATAGCGCGCTGAGTAACGCGGTCTTCGAAGTAAAGCGGCTTGAAATACTCCGAAGGGACCGCTTGGGTTCTTATATCCCTGTGTGTACCCGAAATGTGTTCCTGAAGTACTACACGGACGAGAGTGCCCAGCAGGTCCACTTTTGGGGCGCATCGGATCGTCGCGCCTATCTCGACGCATTCCGCGATGAAATCGGCGCGTATCTGACGGAAGAAGTGAGCGAAGCATGAGTATCCAAAGCCGGTCCACGACGTTCACCGGCCTCTTCCTGCCCAACGACACGGATGAGATTCATGCGATCGAGATCCCGCTGATTCAGCGGGACTACGCGCAGGGCCGCGAAAGTGTCGCTGTCAACGAGATCCGCCAGAACTTCATCGACGTTCTGCACGTGGCCGTCGCCGGGGAGAAACCTGCTCCGGTCGACCTTGACTTCGTCTACGGCGAAGTGAAGTCCGGTGTGCTGGAGCCTCTCGACGGTCAGCAGCGGCTCACCACGTTGTATCTGCTGCACTGGTATCTCGCATCGCGAGCGGGAGAGCTTCGTTCTTCTCAGGCATGGATGAAGTTCTCCTACGCCACTCGGCCGAGTGCACGACTATTCTGCGAACGGCTTGTGATGGCCCCGCTGCCAGACACCGTTGAGCAGCCGTCAGCCTGGGTCACTGATCAGCCGTGGTACCTCTTCGTCTGGCGCCACGATCCAACAATCCAGTCCATGCTTGTCATGCTCGACGCAATTCACATGCAATTCCGGACAGCGGACGCCAAGATGGCCTGGGCGCGGCTCGTAGACCCGATCGAGCCGGCGGTGACCTTCCTCTTGCTCGCACCGCCTGACATGGGCTCGGCTGCGGACCTCTACATCAAGATGAACTCACGTGGGAAGCCTCTGACTGAGTTCGAAAACTTCAAAGCGCATTTTGAGAAATCTATCGAGTCCATCGACCGCGCCGAGAAGTTTGCGCTAAATGTTGACGGCGCGTGGTCAGACTTACTCTGGGGATTCCGCGGCGACGACGACCTAGTCGACGACGAATTCATGCGCTACATCGGCTTCATCACCGAGTTGTGCGACTGGCGCGATCCTGATGGCGACGTTCGTGAGCGTCGCGAACGTCTCAGCCGTCGAACTGAGCGGGTATTTGGTGGGGCCAATCCCAAGCGGGCCGAGTCATTGGACTTCCTGTTTAAGGCGTTCGACGTATGGGTCGGCCGCGACGTTGCCGGCGTATTTAGCGGGCTCTTCAGGAGTACCACCGAGCGGCCGGACGACGTTGAAGCCGACCGTGTTGCGCTGTTCTTCCGAGACCAGCGGATCAACCTGTTCGACGCCTGCTGCCGCACTTTCGGAGATACGAGCGGCAGAACAAGGATCTTCACGTTCGGGCAGAGCCTCCTGCTCTTCGCGATACTCCTCCATCTCATGGAGGAGACAGGCGCACTTCAGGCCCGGATCCGCTCCCTGCGTAATCTCATAGAAGCTTCCACGAATGAGCTACGCGTTGACCGGATGCCTAGGTTGCTCCGAGACGTCGAACGACTTGTGCGCGACGGCGCTCTCGGCGAAATTGACAGCTTCAATAAACAGCAGGTCGAGGACGAACTGCTGAAACGGGAGTTCCTGGCCGAAAACCCAGGGCTCACTGAGACGCTTCATCGCTTGGAAGACCATCACCTCCTGCGTGGGTCGATCGGCGCCTTCTGGCTAGATCCGGCGAAGTTCCATGCTCGGTCCGAAGCGTTCCTTCGCTTGGCGTCAGAGCCCGAGTCCTGGCTCGAGGCCACTGGAGCGCTCCTAGCGGCTGGCGCGTATCAAAAGGACGACAAACAATAGAAAGTTTCAATTCGGAACAGGGTCCAAGCGTTTCGAAAATGCATGGCGAGAACTGCTTACTGGCGCAGACCGTGAGGCACTTTCTGCAACGCGCTCCGCTCTTGCCAAGCTCCTAGACGCCATCGATGATGGCGAGGATTTGAAGACGACGCTAGTGGCAGTGCAATCCGAATGGCTTGCCCAGCGTGAATCGGAGCTCTATTTCGACTGGCGGTACTACTTAGTGAAATACTCGGCCATGCGTGAGGGCGGCTCGGGAATCTACTACTCAGAAGGCGGAGCGCTGGGCTACTCGCTGTGCATGCTCCGCGGTGGTACGAGCACGCTCAATAGCAGGTACCGGGATCCCTACCTCCTCGCAATTTGGCGGAATCTCGGTAAACCAGACGACGTCGATGACCCTTGGTTCACCGGACACGAGACCATTCCGCGATGGCTGCGGCTCACGCTCAGCGGCATCGGGATTCGCTCAGTCTCCAGAGGGTTTGAACTGTCAGGACCTGCGCGGGACGATTTCGCGGAGCCGTACGATTCGCTCCGGCGCCAGCTCGGTGCGTCGCACGACGGCATCATCGAGATCAAACAGATGGACGGAATCGACACGGTTGACCGCATCGCGATCGGATCAGAAATTATGCGGCGGCTTCTTGACGCGGGACTGTGATTAACAGATCCCCCCGAACCCTGCGTCTCGACTCGTTGCGTGCAAATAACAGCGGCGGGGCGTTCGGCAGAATTGCTGGACGCCCCGCCGTCGTGCCGTGTCTTTCGCGAGTTGCTATCCCTGTGCCTGAAGCCCCGGAACCCCGTCCCGAATCTCAAACGAAGCCTTCGTGCTCACCAGAGCCCCCGGCGTCGTGACGTGGTCCAGCACCCGGAAGTCAGCGGTCATCGCGTCCTTAGTAATTCGGGTGTTCACGTAGCCTCGGTTGTCGTTGTAGAAGTTCAGGTGCGGGTTCCAGGCCATGGTCGGGTCCCTGGTGGATCCTGAGCCGTTGCCGGTGGACGAGATCGATGCGCAGACCAGCTCCGAGCCCGCCACGGGCGCCGGGTCGTTGTAGTCCACTTTGACGTCGTTGGCCCAGTTGCGGTGCACATCGCCGGTTGGGACCACGGCGTTGCGCACGTTGGCGTCCACCCAGCCCTGCGTGATGCGGTGGCGCGACGCTGCGTAGCCGCCCCCGTCCATGGAAACGTCGTCGATCTCGGGGGCCGGGTTCCGGTCTCCTTGGGCGCCGAAGGTCCGGTTCCCCCAAAAGTGCGGGACACTGGGAGTACCGACCACGAAAGCGGGCCACCTTGATTAGTCCAGCAGGATGCCGACGGCTTCACCCGGCTGACGCAATGGTGTTGAGCGGCGCCGGCGGCGCCGGCCATCTCGATCCGCTGCTGTATCCGTGGGACCCGCCCGTGGCCTCGGGTGTCATGGACGGCAATGAATTCCGGCCCCTTGAGCTTTCAGCCGGACTGGATGAAGCCCTCGCGCAAGCCAGGGCGGCACCGCTGGAAGCCCGATCTCTGGTGGTCTCCATCGGCTCGAATTCAAGCGCCGACGTAATGCGGCGGAAATTCGCCAGCTACCACCAGCCTGTCAGCGCGGTCCTGCCGCTGGTCCGGGGGCAGCTCCACAACATCGCCGTTGGCCACTCCGCCCACGTGAGCCGGGCCGGCTACATCGCCGCCGCCCCGTATCCGCTGCTGGGAGAGTGCACAGCGGTCTGGCTTTCGTGGCTGGACGATGTCCAGCTGATGGCCCTCGACGCAACGGAGCCCAACTACCGGCGGATCCAGCTCGACGGCGAAGCCTGCCCACTCGTGGCGGACCACGGGGAACATCCGGAGGAGTATTCGCTGTTCACCTCGCGCTGGGGCGTGCTGACCGACGACGACGGCGGGAAGCTTCCCTTCCTCGACCAGCCTGCCCTCTTCGGGCTCCTCGCCGGCACCGGCACCGGGGACCTCCTGGAGGAGGGGGAGTCGGTGTTTGACGGGCCGCCGGAGCTTGTTGCCGAGCAACTCGCGATGCCCTCGGTCCAGGCATGGGCGAGGGAGTGGTTCAGCTCGGCCGGCCTCGCCGCGCCAGTGGACTTCGACGGGCCTTGCACGGGGTAGCCGCCCCTCTTGCACGCCGCCGTCACCGGGCGGCGGTGTTCCCGGCGATGTGCTGCGCAATGTACTCGGCATCGCGGCCCACGCCTGCCACGATGGACGAGCCGTGCCCGGTCAGCCATGGCAGCCCGACGGCGTACAAGCCCGGGTGGTCGGTGACGCCGCGGTGGTGCCGGGGGTAGTTCCATTCGTCCAGCACCGGGATGTCCAAGATGCTGAAGTCCAGCCGGTAGCCCGTGGCCCAGAGGACCGAGGTGACGTTGGCGGCTTCGAGGTTCAGCCGCGCCGGCTCCGAAGGAAGCCAGTCGTCCTTGCGCGGCGGCTCCGGCTCCGGTGCTGACATGCCGGTGGCGGCAATATAGCTGTCGAACATCGGCTTCATCCGCTGGTAGAACGCCGCCTCCACCAGGCCCAGGCGTTCCGGAAGGTCATCACTGAAGACGAGGTCGCCGTCGTCGGCTGCTTCCAAATGGCCGTGCAGCCGGACGCCGCGGCGGCCGAGGTCCCGCAGGTGGATGTCGTGGCCGCCGTCGGCGCCGGACACCAGCGGGTTGCAGGCGAACCTCGCCGCGGGGGAGGGCAGCTGCCCCACGGTGAGGCCGTTCAGTCCGTAGTCGGGGCCGAATTGTGCAAGCTGCATCATCCAGTAGAGGAGGTCCTGGCCGCGGTACCGGCGCGGTGCTTCCGGGCACGTGGACACCGCCAGGTGGATTTCGCGGCCGACGGCGAGCAGTTCCTCCGCGATCTGGCCGCCGGACTGGCCGGTGCCAACGATGAGCACGGCACCGTCGGGCAGCTGGCCCGGGTTGCGGTAACTGTCGGTGTGAAGTTGCAGGATGTGGCCAGGCAGTTGCGCGGACAGTGCGGGGATTTTCGGCTCCTGGTAACCGCCGGTAGCGAGCACCACGTTCCGGGCACGCCAGCTGCCCTGGGTTGTGGCAACGTTGAAGCCGCCGCCCTCCGCGGGCGCGATACGCGTGACAGCCGCACCCGTTCGGACGGGAGCGTCGATGTTCTCCGCATAGTGCCGGAAATAGCCGATGAGGTCATCTCGCAGCATGAATGCTTCCGGGGCGGGGCCGTCATACGGCATGCCTGGCAGCGCGAGCGAGAAGTTCGGCGTGTTCAGGCAAAACGCGTCCCACCGGTCCTGCCACGCCCCGCCAAGCGTTTCGCGCCGTTCCAGCAACTGCTGTTCGACGCCGGCCCGGCTTAGCCAGTAGCTCGTGGCCAGGCCGGCCTGCCCGGCCCCGATGATGAGGGTGTTGACGCTTTGCGGAGCCGCAGGTCGGGCGGCCGTCGGGGTCTCCATGGTTCTTCTCCCGTAGCCAGGGTGCAGGGCTGGCTTTGTTGGCAGGATATGCCCGCAGCGTCGCTGCGTACAGGTGCCCGACGCATGGCTACGCGGAGGAGTGGCGGCCCAGTAGATGCGCTTTAATTCCACCAGTATTCCCCCAACGACTGTTGATAGGCGTCTTCGAGCGGGTCCACTGGCACGACACCCAACGCCTGCGTTCCTTCCTCGGACACCAGACGCCTAGGAATACGAGCAAACATACGATACACAAGTAATCGGCTCGTCACCGATGACGCCGCCAACAAAACGGCGGCACGATTCCCGGAGCGGTTCAGTCCTTCGCTTCACCCGGGTCTTTAGGCCCCTTACATCTAGTCGAGGGGCGTACGTAGGCTGGCGCGTGGGTCGGATCCCGGCCAACGACGTCACACAGCGCGTTCCGGTGCTGTACACAGGGCACGACCCGGACTTAGTGCGGCGAACGGTCACCTCCCCACATTTTGGCTGTGCGCCAGCCCAACTTGCACATTTCATGCAAATGGAGGAACCCAAAATGAGGAAATTCTTGTGGCGTCTGCTGCTCCCGGCGCTGTTGGCAGCAATGACGCTGACCGTTCCACAATCGGTCCTAGCCGCCCCGCCCGACCCTGGGTTTCCTGCCTGCCCAGGCTTTAACGTCACCATCCAGTCAAGTGGCGGGAACCAAGGCACCCGTATGACGCGACTCAAGGACGGCATCCTCTACACCATCGTTGCTGGCAGCGGGACGACGATATCGGTGACGAATGCTGATACCAGCAAGACCGTAACTTTCAATACGAAGGGTTCAGTCACCAGGACTGCCACGGACACCAAAACGGGTGACATCGCGTGGGCGCTTTCGGGTGCAAACCTAGTCCTGTTGTTCGACAAGGTCGACGTTGGCGGTCCGTCCACTGTCCTGTACACGGGGTTGGTCAGATTCACCACTGACAAAAATTTCACCGTGAACGAGCCTTTCCAGCAGCAATCAGGTACCCAGCGGGACATTTGTGCAGAGTTGAGCTAGACGGAATTATCGCCTGGGCTGCGGGAGAAGACTGCTGCCCAGGCGATATTTTGTGCTGGCCAATGTAAGAACCAACACGACGCGCTGACCGTCTACGGCGGAAGCTTTCTCGCCGCCGAGAACAGCCATTCTGTTGCCAGGGGCCTTTACCAAGGCGGTCAGCTGCTGGAAATGGTCCAGCGCTTCCGGGCCCATGGGCAAGCAAAACGGTGCTCTGATCCTCTACAGGAATTTCTACTCAGAAGGAGTGGGAAAGGTCATGAACCGACGAACCAAAATCTTCTTTGGTGTGATCGTCCTGTTGCTGGTTGTTGGCGGGGCGACATTATTTGTCCTCGACAACACAAAGAGGAGTACGGCCGCGGAGTACAACCCGCAGATCAACCCCGCCGATTTCACCACTGAAATCACCAACAAATACTTTGCCCTCCCTGTCGGCAAAAAACTGACTTACGAGACCACCGAGCAAGGAAGAGTCACCGAGAGGATCGAGATCGAAATCCTGCCAGAGACCATGACCATAGAGGGTGTTGAGACGGTGGTCTATCTGGATAAGGAGTACAAGAACGGGCAGCTGGTAGAGGAAACCCGGGATTACCTGGCGCAACACAAAAACGGCGACGTCTGGTACTTCGGCGAGGACGTGAACAACTACTTGAATGGAATGTTGGTGAACCACTCCGGCAGTTTTCGCCATGGAAAAGACGGGGCAAAAGCCGGCATCTGGATGAAGGCCGAGCAACGCGTCGGCGATTCCTACAGGCAGGAATCTTACGTTGGTCACGCGGAAGACATGCGGGACACCGTCGCTACCGGCGAGACCGTCTCCACCAAGTCAGGCACGTACACCGACTGCGTCAAGGTCTACGACTGGACGCCGCTTGAAAAGAGCTCCCGGGAGTATAAGTATCACTGCCCCCAGATCGGTGCGCTGGCCCTTACCGAGGACTTGGAAACCGGCAGCCGGTCAGAACTCGTGAATGTTGTCCAGCCCTAGCCTTCTACCTTTTTGGGCCGGGGCTTAGAGACCTTCGGCTTCTTGGGCGGCTGTCCGGCCACGTGCTCGAATGCTTTCTCCACCCAGGCCTTGGCCCGCGCCTCATCGCCGTCGCCCTCGGCGTTCCAGACTTCCGGCAATCCGGTGTAACCGCCCATGGGGCGCTCCGACGGCCCGAACGGGACTGTCCGCTCGGTGCCTTCCAACAACTCCTTGTCCGCCTCGGCCAGCTTCACGCCGATGGTGGGGCCGAACAGGCCGGCGAACATGTTGCCGTGCACGAACGCCCCGAGATTTCCGAACATGGGTTTGATGACCACCTCGGGATGATCAGGCAGCACCGAGCGGAAGTGTTCCTTGTCGGCGTCGGACGCTTTCGGCATTTCCATGGGTCTTCCTCCGGTAAATGACGGTCACGGACTGGTCTTCCTGCAGGATATGCCCGCGGCCGGGCACGGTACAGGCGGTCGGCACAGATGTTGCGAGCCAGCTTTCGACGGGCATGATTGAGGGGCAAACCCAGGAACAGCGACTTCCTGGTCCGTTATACGGGTTCCATGAGACGGCCATTTTTGTCGCGGCAAATTCGGACGCAGTAATCCCGACATTTTGCATTTGTGCCCAGTTCGGAGTGCCTGTCCGAGCAACAGATAGTCAATTCCCAGATCGCAGGTTACTATTTCCAAAGTCTGGCTCAGCAGACTTTGGTTGCTCAGCATTCGCTGACGCATGAACTTGGGGGATATACATGCTCGCAATGACGAGTAGATTCCGCCTGCCTGCCTTTATCAGTGCAGTGCTGGCGATACTAATGATGCTGGGTACTGTCCCGGCCACCGCAGCCGATACGGCAACGGCTTCCATTCAGGGAACCGTGGCTGCTCCGGCCGGAGTCAACGTTGCCGGCACACATGTTTACGCCTGGTCGGCGGAATTCCAGGGCCAAATGGGCGGGTCCAGCGTCGGAGCTGACGGCAGCTACAAAATCAACGGCCTCCCGGCGGGATCCTACAAGATCAGCTTCGCCGGCCGGGATTCCGGCGCCCAGGATCAGTGGTACAAGAATGCAGCGTCCTATGACACTGCAATTGCCGTGACCGTCGCCGAGGGGCAGGCCCTCACCGGCATTAATGCCGCCTTGGTCAAGGGCGCCACCATCAGCGGAAAGGTCACATTTCCGGCCGGCGTCAGTTCATCCAACCTTTCTGTTTATGCCACGTCGCCCGCCTCGGGGTGGCAGGCGGGGCAGTCCGGGGTGGGCGCGGACGGCACTTACAAAATCGGCGGTCTGTCGACGGGGTCCTACAAGCTCCATTTCTCAAGCTCGATTTCCGGCACATTGGACCAGTGGTACAAAAACGCAGACTCCTCTGACGCTGCCACAGCCGTGACCGTCACCATTGGACAAGACCTCACCGGAATTAATGTCACCCTGGTCAAGGCTGCCTCGATTAGCGGAAAAGTCACCGCACCGGCAGACGTCACCCTCTCCAACGTTTCAGTCAGCGTGTCTTCGGCGGCCTCACGGAACCAAGTAGGCCAACCTTCCCGTGTGGCGCCGGACGGCAGCTACAAGATCACCGGCCTGCCGGCGGGACCCTACAAAGTCGAGTTCTCCGGCTGGAACACCGGCACTTATGATCAGTGGTACCCGAATGGCGCCTCTTTTGACACCGCCGCCGCCGTCACCGTCGCGGCTGGCCAGGACCTCACCGGCATCAACAGCACGCTCGTGAAGGCGGCCACAATCAGCGGAAAAGTCACCGCACCGGCGGGGGTCGATCTATCGAACGCCTACGTCATCGCCTCGCCTGTGGCAGCACAGGGCGGCCAAATGCCTCAGGACGCCAGCTTGGCGCCGGACGGCAGCTACAAGATCACCGGCCTTGCTGCGGGATCGTACAAGGTCCAGTTCTCTGGCCAGAACACGGGTGCCGTCGCTCAGTGGTATAAAAATGCCGCCTCCTTCGAGGCGGCCACGGCCGTCACGGTAGCCATCGGCCAGGACGTCACTGGGGTTAATGCCACCTTGGTCAAGGGCGCCACGATCAGCGGAAAAGTCAGCGCCCCGGCAGGGGTCAATGTTGCCAACGTATCCGTCACACCGTTCCTGGCGTCCTCAGTAACACCAGCAGGTCAGCCCGCCAGCGTGGCACCGGACGGCAGTTACAAGATCATCGGCCTTCAGGCGGGATCCTATCGGCTCCATTTCTCTGGCTATGACACCGGAGCCGTAGACCTGTGGCACCAGAACGCAGACTCGCCCTACAAAGCCACGGCCGTTACAGTGACCGCCGGCCAGGACCTCACCGGCATTAACGCCACCTTGGTCAAGGGCGCCACGATCAGCGGCAAAGTCACCGCCCCGGCAGGCATGAATCCGTCGAGCATCCTTGTCAGGGTGTCGCCGGCAGCCTCGCAGAACCTGGACTACGGCTACGCCTGGGTGTCATCAGACGGCACCTACAAAGTCAACGGCTTGCCGGCAGGGTCATACAAGCTGTTCTTTCAGGGAAAAGACAGTGGCGCAGTTGACCAGTGGTATAAAAGCGGAGCTTCGTTTGAAGCGGCCACAACGGTGGCCGTGACTACGGGCCAGGACCTGGCGGGCATCAGCGCCACCCTGGCCAAAGGCGCAACCATCAGTGGACAGGTCATCGCCCCTCTCGGCGTCGACCTCCGGAAGTCAATAACGCACGGCGTCACGGTCGCGGCGACGACCGTTCAAGTGTATGCGGCCGGCTCCTCGACGACCATGGTCGCCCGCGCCGATGTCCGCCCAGACGGCACCTACCGTGTAGTTGGATTGGCTGTCGGATCCTACAAGTTGTTCATTTCTGGCTGGAACACGGACGCAGCCGACCAGTGGTTCGACAAGGCGACCTCCTTCGATTCAGCCCGAACCTTGGCAATGAGTGCAGGGCAGGATCTGACCGGCATCAATCCTGTCCTTGTCAGAGGCTCCACCGTCAGTGGCAAGATCACCGGCGGAGGCGGCACCGGCACCCCCGTCAGCGTCCTGAATTCCTCGGGAACGGTCGTCAAGCACACTTCGGCCAACGCTGACGGAACATACAGCATCGGCGGTCTCGCGGCTGGGTCCTACAAGGTCGCCTTCAACCGAGCCAGCGGCTCCTCTCTGGCCGAGGCGCAGTTCTACAACAACAAACCTGAATCCGCCGGCGTGAGCGCAGCGCAGACGCTGGCTGTCGGCGCAAGCCAGAATGTGGCGAATATCAACGCCGCACTTGTCGCAGGCGGTCGAATCACCGGGACACTTACGGACAAGGCAGGTAAGCCTTTGCCCAACACGGGAGTGCAGGCGTACACCCGCGACGGAGGTCTCACCACCCGTATTGGGGACACAGACGCCAGCGGAAGGTTCAGCATTCCGGGCCTCAGCACCGGGAAGTACATTGTCACCGCGCAGTCTGGTGCTGACGGATCGAAGATCTACTCAGGAAACGTCCGCACCGAGGCCAGCGCAACGCCGGTGGCGGCGGCTGTCGGCCATACCACGGACATCGGTACGCTGTCCTTCGGCACAGCACCCTCGGCGTTGACTGCTGCGCCGGTTCCGACGGTCACTGGACTTCCGGTGTCCGGTCAGAAGCTGACTGCGGTTCCCGGCACCTGGGGGCCGGCGCCGGTTGTCCTTGCGTACGAGTGGAAGCGCGCGGGGGTGAACATCTCCGGGGCGACGGCGGCGACGTACGTTCTGACGTCCGGTGATGTGGGCAAGACGATCACCGTCACGGTGACCGGCTCCAAGGCCGGCTACGCGACGACGGCGAAGACCAGCGCGGCCACGAGGGCCGTCACGGCGCCGTTGGCCTTGACGGCCGCCCCGGTTCCGACGGTCACGGGCAATACCGTGAGCGGGCAGAAGCTGACGGCGGTTCCCGGCACGTGGGGTCCGGCACCTGTTGCCCTGGGGTACCAGTGGAAGCGGTCCGGGGTGACCATCTCCGGGGCGACCGCGGCGACGTATGTCCTGACCTCTGGTGATCTCGGCAAGACGATCACGGTCACGGTGACAGGGGCCAAAGCCGGCTACGCGACAACGGCGAAGACCAGTGTGGCCACGAAGGCCGTCACGGCACCCCTGGCGTTGACGGCTTCGCCGGTTCCGACGGTCACGGGCCGCACCGTGAGCGGGCAGAAGCTGACGGCGGTTCCCGGCACGTGGGGTCCGGCGCCGGTCGCCCTGGCCTACCAGTGGAAGCGGTCCGGGGTGAACATCTCCGGGGCGACCGCGGGCACGTATGTCCTGACGTCCGGTGATGTGGGCAAGACGATCACGGTCACGGTGACCGGGTCCAAGGCCGGCTACGCGACAACAGGGAAGACCAGCGCGACCACGAAGGCCGTCACCGCGCCCTTGGCGTTGACGGCCGTGCCGGTTCCGACGGTCACGGGCCGAACCGTGAGCGGGCAGAAGCTGTCGGCGGTTCCGGGCGTGTGGGGTCCGGCGCCGGTTACCTTGACGTACCGGTGGAAGCGGTCCGGGGCGAACATCTCGGGGGCGACCGCCGCGACGTATGTCCTGACATCCGGTGATGTGGGCAAGACGATCACGGTCACGGTGACCGGCTCCAAGGCCGGCTACGCAACGGCGGCCAAGACCAGTGTGGCCACGAAAATCGTGACCGCAGTCTAGGCCATCCAGGCACGGCAGGCCGCCGTACCAGACCGCCTCACTACCACTACACAAAGCAAGATCCCCAAGGAGACCCGTGCCCTTCCCAAGCCAAACGTTGGAAAGGGCACGGGTCTTCGCTCCCCGGGCCTGTGTGTGGATGGTGGCCTGCTCGCTCCTGGTCTTTCAGCCGGGCGGGCTGTTCCGGTTCACCTGGATCAAGGTGGTCTGGCTCCTCGCCGCAGTTGGAATCGGAGCCCTTGCCCACGCCGGAGGCCGGCTGCCGCAGGGCATCCGGCGGGCGTTTTGGGCCGCCGCCATTGTGCTGGCCATTGCTGCAGCGTTCTCCGCCAACCCGCTGGCCAGCTTCCTGGGACGCTGGCCACGGTTTGAAGGCGCACTTGTCATCGCGCTCTACTTCGGCCTCTTTGTTTTGGGTGCCAAGATCCTCGGCGGGCCCGGCAGAGCCCGGAATTGGGCCATTTTCCGCACCGCGCTCACCCCGGCGGTGGTGATCGTGAGCTTTATCAGTGCTTTCGAGGCAGCAGGCTTACGGCCCTTGGGCGGGGCCGCGGATCTGCGCCCCGGGGCCACCCTGGGCAACGCGACGGACCAGGGAATCATCGGGGTCCTGGCGGCCGCCGTGCTGGCACTGCCGGCCCTGCGCGGCCGGGACTGGCCGGCCCGCATCGGTCTGGCGGCGGCGGCCCTGACCACGGTCCTGTCCGGTTCCCGCGCCGCGATCCTCGGCCTGGCCGCCGTCGTCCTTGTGTTCGTAGCGGCCGCAATCCGGACGCCCGGCCGTACCCGGGCCGCGGCGGCCGGCGGCGCCGCGCTCGTCGTTCTCGGCGCTGCGGCCTTCGTGATTCCAACCGCGCGGGAGCGGCTCTTCAGCGCCGATACGGTCAACGGCCGCTGGCTCCTGTGGGACGAGAGCCTGAAGCTCATCGCCGAGCACCCCTGGACCGGCGTCGGCCCGAACGGTTTTGTCGATGCCATCACGGGCTTCCACACCCTGGAGTGGGCCGTCCGGGTGGGCGGCACGTTCCCGCCGGACTCGCCGCACTCATGGCTTCTGCAGGCCGCCGCCGTGGGTGGCCTTCCGCTGCTGCTGGCGGCGGCGCTGCTGGCCTTCCTCATTCTGCGCAGCGCCCGTGAAAGCATCCGCACCACGGCACCGGGGGCTGACCGCGACAACCTGACCGGCGCCCTCGCCGCCGTGGCCGCTTACGGTCTGACGCTCCTCACCGCGTTCACCTCGCCGGCCACCACTCCCGTGGCGGCCTTCATCTGCGGGGGACTGGTGTCGGCCTCGCCCGCCGCGGTGCCAAAGGTCCGGCGATCCGCCAAAGCAGCTCCCGCGGTCAGGACCTGGAAGACCTTCCCGGCCGGTGCGGTGGCCACGGGCCTCCTCGTAGCCCTGGGCCTGGGCATCGCAGTGCCGGCGGCGATCGCCGAATGGCCGATGGCCGAGGCGGCATCCGCCGTCGCGGCCGGAGACCTGACGACGGCGGAGAGCCAGTTCCAGCGCGCCTACGGACTCCGGCCCTGGGACTCGGATACCGCGCTGCTGGCGGCACAGGCCTTCACCGGTCCGGCCGCCGACGGGGACCCCATAGCCGCGAACCACGCCATCGAATGGGCCCGCATCTCCCTGAACCGCACGCCCGGCTCATCCGAGGCAGGCCTCGCCCTCGCCATCGGCTACATCAACAGTGGAAGCCTTCAACAAGGCAAGGACACACTCGACCACATCATTGAGCGTTCCCCCTTCGAATCCGCCGCCTATCTCCAACGCGGCGTCGCCAACTTCGGCCTCGGCAACGTCCAGGACAGCCTGGCCGACCTCGCCGCCGCGGCGGAACGAGCGCCGGCCTCAGCGGAGCCCTGGACCATTCTGGCCAGGATCTACGACCGGCTGGGAGACCCCGAAGCGGCAGGGCAGGCGCAGGCACGTGCGGATGCGCTCGGCCTTCGCTAACCGTTCCAAATGGAGGCGTGGTAATCCACCCCACCAAACGTCCTGTATGGTTGATCCTGTTGTTGTGTTTATGCAGTTCGTAGTTCAGGCAGTACGCATGGTCGAAAGCCCATGTTCTTCTGAAGCAGCGGTTTTGAGCACCCCAAACAGGAGGACCCGAAAGTCGGGACAGTTCCTCCACCTTCACGAAGGACAAAAATAATGGCTACTGGTACCGTCAAATGGTTTAACGCTGAAAAGGGCTTCGGCTTCATTTCCCCCGATGACTCCTCACAGGACGTTTTCGCACACTACTCTGCGATCAACTCCTCCGGCTTCCGCTCCCTCGAAGAGAACCAGAAGGTCTCCTTCGAAACCGAGCAGGGCCCCAAGGGTCCCCAGGCCACCAACATCCAGGCTATCTAATTTCCTTTTAGATACCCGGGACCGTTAGGTTTCGAGCAGGGCCCGTCTTCGGACGGGCCCTGCTTTTGTTTAACCCACCCGTGCTTTCAAGAGAAGTACGACGACGACGGCGGCGCGCCACCGCCGTCGTCCGCCCACCACGCGTTCGAAGCAGTACTCAGAGCTGGCCCCGCCGCTCCAGGTACGTGTTCAGCGCCGGGTTGTCGATGTCCTTGGCCAGCCACGGAATGGTCTCCGCGGCGGCTGCGTCGCCCAGGACCGCCCGATGCGAGTGCGCCCGGACCACGAGTTCGCGCAATGCGCCCCGGCTGGCCATGGTGCCCAGCCGGTCGGCGTAATCCCCGGCGGCGGGGGAGCCGGCGTCGATCGCGACCTCCGCGGCCGTGTCCAGCAGTCGCGCCCGGTACCAGAGATACCAGGGGGTGGTGTCGAGCCCGCGCTTCAGCCACAGCTCGGCCGCGGCCTGGTCGTCCAGCGCCATGCTGAGCCTCGCCTTGGCTCCGGCAGCCAGGGTCAGGTAGCAGTGGTCGCCCGCGACGTCGGCCATCACCCACGAGCGGTCGATCAGGGGAGCGGCCTCGTCCAGCCGGCCAGCGGCGAGGAACGTCTCGCCGCGGAGCCCGGCGACAAAGGGCTCGAACGCCGTCCAGTGCTCGGCCGCGATCAGGTCCTGGGCCCGGTCCAGGCATTCGGCCGCCGGCTCCAGATCCCCGCGCAGCAGGTGCACCCGACCGGTGAGGGCCTCACTGAACGCCAGCAGACGGCGGCCGCCCGTGGCGGTGGCAAGCCGGCTCGATTCGGCCAGGGCCGCCAGCGCCTCGCTGTAGTGCGCGGTGTCCGAGGCCGCCATGCCCTGGATGGCCAGGATCCTGGACCGTTCATCGTCGAACCCGTCCGCCGCCCGGGCCGCCCGCTCCAGCCAGCCTGCCGCGCGGTCCGGAATGCCCCGCTGCACGGACAGATACCCCAGCTCGCGGTACGCGGCGGCCGCCACCCGCGACGCCGGGCGCCCGGGGTTCCGTGTTTCAGACTGCAGGCCTTCAGGATCCAACCCTTCCGACTTCAGCGCCCGGTGCAGGAGATCGGCCACCTCGGCGCCGCGGCCGCCGGCCTGATGGATCAGCGCCCCGGACAGCGTCACCAGCGATTCGGCGAGCAGGTGATGATCGCCCGTCCGCTGGGCGATCTCGGCCGCGAGGCGTAACTGCTCCAGGCCGCGGTCCACCGACCCTGCCGAGAGCGACGCCTCGGCGGCATCGAGATAGGACCGCACTGCCGCCCCACTGGCAGGCAGCCCGGGCTCGGCCGGCGGCGCCGCGTCTGACAGCGCCCGGCGTACCTCCGCGGGCACGCCGAGCCCGAGCTCCCGGCGGTACAGCTCGCGGCACTTGTCGGCCTGCTCCCGCGCCCGCCGGTAATCGCCCAGGGACACCAGGGCCTTGATCAGCACGGCGTGGCAGTCGGCGTTGAAGGGGTCCAGGTGCAGCGCACGGGTGGCGAGGTCGACCGCGTCGTCCGCCCTTCCGGCCGCCAGCGCGGCGAGTGACGCCTCGTAGAGCAGCGTCAGCACGCAGTTCTCGAGCCGGTGCCGCTGGTCCTCCATCCAGGATTCGAATGCCGGGCAGTCCGCGAAGGCGAGGCCCTCCAGGAGGTCGCCGTCGAAGGTGCGGGGGTCGGCGCCGCCGGCGGGGGTCAGGGCCGCCATCACGTCGCAGTTCCACCCGGCCGGCAGCACGAGCCGCAGCGGGTCGCCGCCGACCGATTCCGCGCCGAGGGTCCGCCGCAGCTCGGAGAGGTTCCAGCGCAGGGCACCGAGCGGGTCCTCGGCGTCGGGGAACAGGAGCGCCGCTGTTCTGGCCCGGCCGGTGCCGCCGGGTTGAAGCGCGAGGTAGGCCAGCACAGCCCACGCCTTGCGGCCCCGGGGCTGCCGGGGTGCGGTGCCAGCGGACTCGATCCTGGGCGGACCGAGGAGCCGAATCCAAGTCTCGGCCATATGAGTCATGCTACGCCGCTGGTGGGGGAGCGGGAGGGGGTGAYGGTGGGGGCTGCCGGTGGGCGTCAACGGGGGAGCGACGGGGGAGTTGCGGGTGTATGAATTGAGCCGACTCGGGCGCGAAACCTGCCGAAAAAAGCTCACACGGTGGCTCACACGGTGGGCGCGGAAACTGGACTTGTCCCCACAAAGGACCGGATTCCGGACCAGCGCCGCACCGCATAACTCCCACAAGGATCAGCCCGGCACTTGCCCTCAACACCAGCTCAATACCCGCCCCCAACAACCCGCTCCATCACTCGCCCGAGGTGCTTCTCAAATGGAATTTGCCGCCATCCTGCTCGCCGGACTCTTGGTCTTCGCAGCCGTCGCCACAGTCGTTGCGGTCGTCCGCGACGGCAGGGGCCACACCCCGCCCATTCGGTCAACGCGCCCGTGGAAGGCCGGCAACCTCCCCAGCGAACCGTACGCATACATGCGGTCTCTCCAGGGCTGACCGTTCTGGCCCGACCCCCATTTCCGGCAACGGAAGTGGGGGTCGCGCGCGCCATCGTGCGGTTCTTTGGTCAGGCGCCGGCGGAAGCCGCCGGTACCGCCGCGGCGGGCAGGGCCGACGTCGGGCGCCTTGGCGGGCGGGGAACGTCGACGTCGGCGGTCCGGGCGGGCGGGCAACCCGACTAGCCCCACAGATAGCTTCGGCGGCGCCCCGAGCGGGCCTCTTCGCCACGGGCTCTATGCCGGCGCGGAGGGTGCGGCTTACACTGACCTCGGCTGGTAGGCGCCGGGGGAGGGCACGTGTCAAGACGACAACTTTGTGGGGCAGCAGTGGTGGCCTTCGGACTGGCTTTGGCCGGATGCTCTGTACCCACACAACCCGGTCTAGCCATCACTCCGCCCACCACGCGTGCGGCACCCTCAGCCCCTACCCCTCAGCCGAACCCGTCCATCGCCCACGACAGCAACGTGAAGGGAAACAGCGCGGTGAGCGTAACCGTGGCACCTGACATCTTCGACCAGCAGGGCGAGAGGTACGAGGAAGGACTAGG
The DNA here is from genome assembly GCF_056406415.1 of Arthrobacter sp. P1_C12_2. Classification (NCBI taxonomy): domain Bacteria; kingdom Bacillati; phylum Actinomycetota; class Actinomycetes; order Micrococcales; family Micrococcaceae; genus Arthrobacter; species Arthrobacter sp. P1_C12_2. Next base: position 86,909 of record NZ_JBFUAF010000022.1, read on the forward strand.
TGACGGATGGGAAACGTCACCCGCGTTCCTTGTCGAGACCGACGACCAGGACAAGGCAGCCAAGGCACTGTATGCCGCGGCAGAGCGCTTTTATTCGGTGGATCAGAACGGCAAGGAACTGACCCCCGCTGAAATGACTGGCGACTACCCCCAGTACACGCCAAACTACATCTCCGATGTCTATCTGACCGAGCTGGGCCCCATGATTTTCACTGACACCAAAGGCGAACTCTCTATAGGCATGGCGGAGAGGATGCTGCTCATACTGGAGGCTGAGCTCCGCTCCCAGGGGATCACGGCCCATGTGACTGCTCCACCGGCTGACCTCTCTCTCGATGGCCAGCGCATCTGGCGGCCACCGGCCAAGACCGCCGCGCCGCGGGAGCTGACGTAGAAGGCGCCGAAGAACGAAAGCGGAGGCCGAGACGCTCCGGGTGCCGTGGCGCCCGGGCAGGTGGGGAACACCGACGTCGTCGGTCAAGTGTCTAGACACCCGTAGTGGCGCGGGAGCATCCTAAACGTGTGCGCGTTTCGGGAGGAGAGCGGCAACGGGGCGGGGCGCTCCCGCCCTGGTGGGGGAAATCCGGCGAAACCGGCGGACCGCCGGCAGTCGGATCCCACTTTCCAGGCGTGCGGACACGATCGGCGAGGGAACCGGGGACCAGGTCATGGACGAAACATCCGATACGCGGCAAAGGCTGTCCAACCGCATCGACCAGAAGCGGCGGGACCTTCAGTCCTATCTCGGCCGGGAACGACCACGCCGCAGCCGGCTGGCCGGCATCAGCATCGTGGGCAGCGCGCTGGCCGCCGCGTTCACGGCGGGTCCCGCCGTCGGGGGCACTGGGTTCACCGAAGCGGTGGCGGCCGTCTTCAACCTGAGCGACGACTCGGTTGTGTGGCGCGGGCTGTGTCTGCTGGCGGTGATCTGTTCTGTTGCCGCGGCGCTGGCCACGAATTTTGCCACGTCCCGTTCGGTGGCGGACCGTGTGAGCGCGGCCGAGACCGCCAGCGCCCAGCTGGAGGGGCTGCAGGTCTCGCTGAACTTCGGCCACATCGAAATCGACGAGGCCGTCAAGCTCTATCAGCAATATGCCACCCAGGTGGCCTTCGTGGAGGCATCGCCGGCCCGGTGACTTTCCGTTACCGGACTAACGCCGGAGCCTCGTCGTGTTCAGCCCGGGAGCTCCAGATCGACTTCCACGTCCACCTCATCCCCGGCACGGATGCCGGCCGCGGTCCTGATGGCCTTCTTGACGGGTAGAAGGTACGAGTTGCTCTTGCTGTCCGGGAAGAGCGACGTCCGCCACCGCTCCCCGGCGATGCAGGCGCTCACCTTCACCGAACCGAAGCCCTTGCGGAACGGGGCGGCTTGGTCCTTGAGCTGCTCTGCTAGGTCCGGCGGCAACGTGATGAAGTGCCAGCCGGCTTGCTCGGGGTAGTGCCACAGCTCGCCACGGAACGCGTACGACGTCGTCACGCTCTTAGTGTGGCACGCGGTGCGGGCCGCCGGACGTCGACGCCGGCGCAGTGGGCAGGCACTGTTGGCCTTCGCCTACTGAGTTTTGGGGATGAGGATCCACAACGCGATGTACACGAGCTCACCGACGCCGAACAGGCCGAAGAACACGAAGCCGAGGCGGACAAGCCTTCTAGAGACACCGAAACGATCCGCGAGGGCGGCGCAGACTCCCGCGATGATCTTGCTGTTCCTGGGCCTGACGAGAGATCGTTGCATCCAGCCAACGTAGCAGTGTGGCCCGGTCAAGAGAACAGGCTGACGCCTCCGAACTGCCCGTCCCGCCGTGACAAGTACTCGTCCGTGAATCCGGCCTGGAGCACCGGGTGGCGTCGCGCGGTGTCCAAAGATCTTGAGGAGCCGGATGCACGATGACGGGACTGTTGCGGACTGTGACGCGGTGCACAAACCCCATTTTGCGTGTGGACGTCCCTGCTGGGGCGCGCCCGGGCCAGTAATCCGCGCCAATTCAGGGTTCCTGACCCATGCCACCCCCTCCGGAGGCGGATTTGTGCAGGGTCCTCCCGGCGTGTAAAGTAATTCGAGTCGCCGCCGCTGATGCGGAAAGAAAGCGACCGACCCCCTGATAAACAGCCTGAAAACGGTTCGCAAATTTGCGCGCTAAATAACGGTGGGGACCTTCTTGGAAGAATGTAAATCGCAGAAATGCGGATTTGCAAAGACTTCCAAGATCGGGTAAGTTTGAAAAGTTGCTCCGGAGCGATCCTCGACCGAATGTTGGTTGTGGTGGTGCCGGGTGTGTCTGTTGTTTGAGAACTCAATAGTGTGCCAAGTTTGTTGATACCAATTTATTGTATTGAATTGGTTGAATTGACYRGRTTGCGCCACCCCGTGGTGTGGTCTGGTTTTTACAGCTGGTTTCAAATTTTGTGCAGCGTGTGCATCCCGTTTTCCCGGGGGCGCATGKTGTGTCTGTTTTACTTCAACGGAGAGTTTGATCCTGGCTCAGGATGAACGCTGGCGGCGTGCTTAACACATGCAAGTCGAACGATGACCCGGTGCTTGCACCGGTGATTAGTGGCGAACGGGTGAGTAACACGTGAGTAACCTGCCCTTAACTCTGGGATAAGCCTGGGAAACTGGGTCTAATACCGGATATGACTCCTCATCGCATGGTGGGGGGTGGAAAGCTTTATTGTGGTTTTGGATGGACTCGCGGCCTATCAGCTTGTTGGTGAGGTAATGGCTCACCAAGGCGACGACGGGTAGCCGGCCTGAGAGGGTGACCGGCCACACTGGGACTGAGACACGGCCCAGACTCCTACGGGAGGCAGCAGTGGGGAATATTGCACAATGGGCGCAAGCCTGATGCAGCGACGCCGCGTGAGGGATGACGGCCTTCGGGTTGTAAACCTCTTTCAGTAGGGAAGAAGCGAAAGTGACGGTACCTGCAGAAGAAGCGCCGGCTAACTACGTGCCAGCAGCCGCGGTAATACGTAGGGCGCAAGCGTTATCCGGAATTATTGGGCGTAAAGAGCTCGTAGGCGGTTTGTCGCGTCTGCCGTGAAAGTCCGGGGCTCAACTCCGGATCTGCGGTGGGTACGGGCAGACTAGAGTGATGTAGGGGAGACTGGAATTCCTGGTGTAGCGGTGAAATGCGCAGATATCAGGAGGAACACCGATGGCGAAGGCAGGTCTCTGGGCATTAACTGACGCTGAGGAGCGAAAGCATGGGGAGCGAACAGGATTAGATACCCTGGTAGTCCATGCCGTAAACGTTGGGCACTAGGTGTGGGGGACATTCCACGTTTTCCGCGCCGTAGCTAACGCATTAAGTGCCCCGCCTGGGGAGTACGGCCGCAAGGCTAAAACTCAAAGGAATTGACGGGGGCCCGCACAAGCGGCGGAGCATGCGGATTAATTCGATGCAACGCGAAGAACCTTACCAAGGCTTGACATGGGCCGGACCGGGCTGGAAACAGTCCTTCCCCTTTGGGGCCGGTTCACAGGTGGTGCATGGTTGTCGTCAGCTCGTGTCGTGAGATGTTGGGTTAAGTCCCGCAACGAGCGCAACCCTCGTTCCATGTTGCCAGCGCGTAATGGCGGGGACTCATGGGAGACTGCCGGGGTCAACTCGGAGGAAGGTGGGGACGACGTCAAATCATCATGCCCCTTATGTCTTGGGCTTCACGCATGCTACAATGGCCGGTACAAAGGGTTGCGATACTGTGAGGTGGAGCTAATCCCAAAAAGCCGGTCTCAGTTCGGATTGGGGTCTGCAACTCGACCCCATGAAGTCGGAGTCGCTAGTAATCGCAGATCAGCAACGCTGCGGTGAATACGTTCCCGGGCCTTGTACACACCGCCCGTCAAGTCACGAAAGTTGGTAACACCCGAAGCCGGTGGCCTAACCCCTTGTGGGAGGGAGCTGTCGAAGGTGGGACTGGCGATTGGGACTAAGTCGTAACAAGGTAGCCGTACCGGAAGGTGCGGCTGGATCACCTCCTTTCTAAGGAGCACCTACAACCACCTTGCCCCGTGTATGCGGGTGTGGAGGGGTTGTCAGGAGTACGCCCGTTGCGCAGACGCAAGTTCTGCGGCGGGTGCTCACGGGTGGAATATCAACAAATAGCGGCCGCAGGTTCTTTCTCCTTGCCCAGTACGGTTCCCCTCTTGAGGGGTTCCTGGAACGGCGGGGGATGGGTGCGTGCGGTTTAGTGTTTGGCACACTGTTGGGTCCTGAGGCAACAGGACCATGGCCTGCGGGTTCCCTTTTTGGGGGTGCCGGCGGGGTGTGGGACTTGTGTTTCTGGTTTCCTGGCTGCACCAATCATGCATGTATCGGCCCCTTGCGGGTTGTGTGTGTGGGGTGTGTGGTACGGGGTTGTTGTTTGAGAACTACATAGTGGACGCGAGCATCTTTTATAAGAAGCAATTTCCAAGAATATGAACCTGGATCTGATCCTGTGCCTTTGGGTGTGGGGTTGGTTTCTGTGGTTCTCTCGAAAATTACTCCTTGATCTTTTGTGGTCAAGTTTTTAAGAG